>JBAXXH010000004.1:0-74321 GCA_037127995.1 Methylococcaceae bacterium
ATTGATCCGTTTGGAGAATGACACGTTCTGTAAAAACTTGCATAGTGAATGACACCCCGTGGGTTAAATTAATGAATAGCAGTATACACAACAAGGACAACGAGTGCCGCTTATATCTATACAAACAAAGACCAGAAAAGGTAACAAAAAACCCCCGTCACGCTTTGTTCAGTAAATAGGTTTGATTAAAGAGGGATGCGACCTCTTTATTTCACCTTTATTTTCAAACCAACTCAGCTTCTTTAAAATATTACAATGATTATAATGCCTTGAGGTTTATAATTTGCCAATGAGTAAAATACACGACAGCAGTTATAAGTTTTTATTTTCAAATCCGGAGTTGGTTCGAGATCTTATTTTGGGTTTTATACCGGATGATTGGTTGCAAAGCCTGGATTATTCAACGCTTGAGAAAGTATCGGGCTCTTATGTGAGTGAAGATTTTAAGCAACGCGAAGACGATATTGTCTGGCGGGTTAAAGTCGGTGGCGATTGGGTGTACCTCTACTTGCTGATAGAGTTTCAAAGTAGAGTTGATAAATACATGGCACTGCGCATGATGGTTTATATCGGTCTGCTGTACCAAGATTTGATAAAGCGCAAAGAAGTGCTGGCCGATGGCCGATTACCCCCTGTTTTGCCTATCGTGCTTTATAATGGTAACCAACGCTGGACATCAGTTACTGATGTTGCCGAATTAATTCCCGTCGTACCTGGCTTGGTCGAACAGTTTAAACCTCATCTTAAATATTTACTGATTGACGAAAATGCGTATAGCGACACCGAACTGGCATCGCTTCACAACTTGGTAGCGGCCGTTTTTAGATTTGAGCACGCAGACAGTCCGGCAACTATAGAAGACCTAATAAGCCTTTTAATTGATTGGTTAGACGATAGACCCGATTTACGGCGCATGTTTTCCTTGTGGATACGCGCGACATTGATGAGAAAACAAAAGTACGGTATCTTACTGCCCCAAGTAGACGATTTACAGGAGATAAAAGTCATGTTGTCAGATAGACTGGAACAATGGGCACTGGCCTATATAGAAGAAGGTAAGCAAGAAGGTAAGCAAGAAGGTAAGCAAGAAGGTAAGCAAGAAGGCGAAATGCTGGCTTTGCAACGACTATTATCCAAGCGCTTTGGCACCATACCTGTCGACATAACCCGTTTAATTTCCAATGCCCCAGTGGATGCCATTGAGCGTTGGCTTGATCGTATTATTGATGCCAAACAATTATCAGACATATTTAAAGACGATTAACAACTTATAAAGCAAAAAGCTTTATGTCTCATTATAGATATAGGAGTGACTTTAGTCCCGATAATCGGGGCTAAAGTCACTCCTATATCAAGATTATATATAACATAGAGTAGGGTGGGCACCGTCCTTGTGCCCACGAAGTGCATAGAACAAGCCCAAAGCGATTAAGGCTATTTAACTGTTTAATGTGGGCACAAAACCGGCATCCACCTTATGGATTTAACTTAATTGATGTAAATAGGCTTAATTAAAAAGGAATGCGACCCAATGTCGTTAAGTTAAGCGCCTCTTGGGAAGATAAACCGTTGGCTGAGCGGAGCCGAAGCCGGAAAAATCGCTTCGACTTCGCTCAGCGAACGGCTTAACTTAGTGACATTGGGATGCGGCCCTTTATTTTTCGTTGCGAATGAAGCTGGACTTTTATTTAGTAATACGCGGTTTAACGGGCTTGGCCGGATACCCCACACAAACCATTCCGGGGGGCATATCGCCCAGTACGGTACTTCTGGCTCCAATGACAGCACCCTTGCCGATAGTAATGCCAGGCGCAATAAAAACATCGGTTGCTATCCAGACTTCATCTTCAATAATGATTTTATGATCATAAATATCGAAAATGTCTTTTATGTAGTTAGGTATTATTCAAGCTTTAACCCTGTTAACTTAACCAAGCGAACAATTTTTTCTTCTTTAGAGGCTGCATCTGCCAGCACCCGTTCGGCTTCCAGGCATTTAAGATCAACCAGGCAGCGATACCACAAGCCCTGCATAAAATGGTAGGCAAAGCCTTCGGCTCCATCCAAAAAACCAAGGCGTAAAATATACCGATAGAAAAAATACAGTACCGGCCTTACAAATAACGGTAGTTTGTTATAAAGCGATTCCTTAACGAAACGCTTAATTTTAGCCTGACCCGTTTTGGCGTCATCAATCGACTCATCACGGGTAAACAACTGGTATTTATGGTTAAGAATATCGACCATTTCACGGCTGGCGTAACGGTTATGTTTTTCTATAAACCATTCAACAGTATTGATATTGTCATCAACAAAATCGCCAGAAAAAGTAACAGCATTGCCGGAATCCAGCACAATATGCTCATCCATCCAGCGATTTTCGATATGCGCCAGGCCGGTTTTCCAGATGCGCAGCAATACCAAGGGATAACGGTCGCCATGTTTAATCCAGCGGCCTAAAAAATGATGTTTACGCTTTAAATAAATGCCGTTGATGTCGCCGGGCAAGTCAGGGAATTTATGGATGATTTCTTCAAGTAAAGGCGATTCCAGATACTCATCGGCATCCATGCGCATCACCCAGCTGGTTTGTATCGGGCAATTATCCAGTCCCCACTGGAACTGATCGGCATAATTTTTCCAGGGACGTTGAAAAACCTTGGCTCCCAACGACTCTGCAATCTGCACCGTGTTGTCGGTAGAAAAAGAATCGACAATAAATATCTGTTGAGCTATCGACTGCAAACTCTTAATGCAGCGTTCGATGTGCAGAGCTTCATTATGGGTCAGAATGATGACGGAAATATCGGGTTTATTCATGACTGCGTGCTCTGATTTGACGTTGTTTAATAAGTTGAGCTGGATTGCCGCTGTAGACTTGCCAAGCTTGCAAGTCTTTAAATGCCACGGCTCTTGCTCCCAAAACCGCACCTTCGCCAACGTTTACACCAGGCGCTATAAAGGCATCGGCACAGATCCAGGCATCCTTGCCAATGTTGATTGGTTTCGCAAATAGCGAAAAATCAGGATCATTATAATCATGTGAGCCGGTACACAAATGCACGCCTTGCGAAACGATGGCGCGTTCTTGCAGTGTGATTTTAGCTTGCGTGTAACAAATGACCTCGTTGGCAAGGCAGGCATAATCGTGCATTTCCAAATTCCACGGTGCCCAAATTTTAACCTTGGGGTAAATATGGCAGTGTTGGCCGATATGCGCACCGAAACAGCGTAAAACAAATATCCGCCATTGATGTAATGGCCGTGGTGTATAGCGGCATAAAAACAACCAGCTTATCTCCCACAAAAGGCGCATGAGACGATTTTTTAGAGTAAAACTGGCACCGGAAAGACGGGATTTAGGGATGTTATTTGAGATATCAATTTTGTTTGTCATAGATAATATTTCGTTAATTTTCTGAGTTATCGGGTTGCAAACCCCGTCACGCTTCGATCTTGATTTTAGTTTACCCCGTTTTGGTTCATTATCCTTTACTCACTATATTCATTTTTTGCCGAGAAAATTTGAGCAACGGACGTTCAGCATACTGGTACAGCAATGTACCGATTATGACGCCCGAAGCGATCAAAATGGAAAAATTAACAGTGGTATTCATTTCAGTCTTAACCAGTAATTTGATAACAGCAGACAACACTGCGAAATGAATCAAGTAAATTGAGTAAGATGCCCTACCCAAAAAAGCAAATCCCTTTACCAGTCTCCCCCCTGAACTAGTACAAGTCGCAAAGCCAGCCACCAGCAAAACTGAACTGGCTCCATACAGCAAATGATACTGAGGAATTAGTGTTGAAATGCCTTTATTTATTATGGACGCATTGACTCCCGCACTCAAAAACAGCAAGCCACCGACTGATAAACACCACCACGGAACCCGCCCACCCTGACGAAGATAAGCAGCAACCAACATTCCCAGCACAAATTCAATGTTACGTAGATGCAGATAAAGTTCGCAGAATGGTGTATTAATGTTCCAAGCCAAACCGCTAACCAACGCAATCAAAAAACTCCATAACAAAAAGTAGGTCCAAGCTAGCCCACTGCTAATAAAAAAAAGTAAGAACGAAACGTAAAACAACATTTCGTGTATCAATGTCCAGGCAACCGGAACAAAAGGGAGATTACTACGTGGCCATAACAAAAAATCCTTGATGACATTAATATTTCCAGGCCAGTGACCGAAAATCACCCCCATTGGCAAAAGCAATAACGCAACCAGCCAGTAAATCGGGTATATCCTTGCTAAACGATGCTTCAGGTAATCGGTAGACAATTGCCATTTACCGTGATTAGATGACGTGCTGTAGTAAATGATGAAGCCACTCAGTACAAAAAAGAAATCCACCCCGGCATCACCGAAACTGAACAAGCCATTTAGTGGTGCCTCACCGAAATATTTCGCCAAACCAACAATGGCGGTCGCATGAAAACACACCACCAGGAGGGCTGCCAGGCCTCGACCTACTTCTAGGTACACAAGGCGGTGATTCTTCAAGTCACTCGCTGGCAGGTTTAATTTTGTAGACATGTTTACTTCCGATTTGATGTTATTAAAGTTTTAATCCGGTTAACTTAACCAGTCGTGCAATTTTTTCTTCTTTGGATTCGGCACCGGCAAGAACCCGCTCGGCTTCCAGGCATTTAAGATCAACCAGGCAGCGATACCATAAGCCCTGCATAAAATGGTAGGCAAAGCCTTCGGCTCCATCCAAAAAACCCAAGCGTAAAATATAACGATAGAAAAAATATAGCGCCGGTCTTACAAATAACGGGAGCTTGTTATAAAGTGATTCTTTAACAAAACGCTTGATTTTGGCCTGGCCCGTTTTGGCATCATCAATCGACACGTCACGGGCAAACAGGTGGTATTTATGGTTAATAATATCGACCATTTCCCGGCTGGCGTAACGGTTATGTTTTTCAATAAACCATTCGACAGTATTGAGGTTATCATCGACAAAATCGCCAGAAAAAGTAACGGCATTGCCGGAATCCAATACAATATGCTCATCCATCCAGCGGTTTTCGATATGCGCCTGACCGGTTTTCCAAATGCGCAGCAGCACCAGTGGATAGCGGTCGCCATGTTTAATCCAACGTCCCAAAAAATGGTGCTTGCGCTTTAAGTAAATGCCGTTGATGTCGCTAGGCAATTCAGGAAGCTTACGGACGATTTCTTCAATTAAAGGTGGCTCCAGATATTCGTCTGCATCCATGCGCATAACCCAACTGGTTTGTATCGGGCAATTATCCAGCCCCCATTGGAACTGATCGGCATAATTTTTCCAGGGACGTTGAAGAACCTTTGCACCCAAAGATTCTGCGATTTGCACGGTTTGGTCGGTAGAAAAGGAATCGAGAATAAATATCTCACGAGCTATCGGCTGCAAATTTTTAATGCAGCGTTCGATGTGCAGTGCTTCGTTATTGGTCAAAATTATTACTGAAATATCACTCACATTAATATCCTTATAACTATAAAAATTTAGTGGCTCATCTTCTTAGGCTCATTTCAACCCAACAAGAGTTTGAAACATAGCTTCGCTATTCCTTGAAGTTTTTCTGCGCAAGCTATGAAAAACCGGCCAACGCACGGCTTATCGCGGACTAAAACTTTTCAATGCAATTGCGTGCTTCGGTTCCAATATTTTCAACGTGCTCTATTGGGACAATCAAGAAATTGAGCAACAGTTTAATAAACATTGAAAAATTCATTAGTTAGTCGATATGGTTCTATTTTTAACAAAAATAGCAGGATTGCCAGCAACGACTGTCCAGTCAGCAACGTCTTTTGTTACAACACTTCTGGCACCTACAACCGCACCTTTACCAATCGTAATGCCCGGTGAAATAAAGGCTTCAGCACATATCCATGCATGATCACCAATAGTGATGGGTTTAGTGACAAGTGGACGAATAAGGGAAGAAATATCGTGTGTACCTGTGCAGAGAAAAGCGCCTTGACTGACCGCCACTTTTGATCCAATACTGATTCGATCCATGGTATAGCAATTAACATCGTCACCTAGAGCTGAATAATCACCCATTACCAGATTCCAAGGAGCCCAAACGAAGCAAGAAGGCGAAACCTTACTACCAACACCAAATTTCGCACCAAAAATTTTCAGTAAAAAAATACGCCATGAATTTAAGCACCAACGTGGTGTCGTCCTAAAAAATAACCACCAGACTGTATTCCAAACCAACCTAGCAAGCTTGTTTCTTTTGGATATTGTATCAATATATTTATATTGGGAAAATGTGCTACTCATTTGTTTTTCCCGCGACAAGAGACAACTGATTTTTAAGGAATGATATACCTTGGGAACGCAAATCAGCAAGATGGTTATTTACAGAATCCCAAGTTATCGATTCACTCAAAACCCTTTCAATGCTTTCTGGATGTGAATCATCTAAAAAACGTGAACTTAGCCCAACAAGTTCAAGTAAGTTTAGCGCTCTGGCATTTAGGCTGGCTTTATTATCTTGCAGCCCAACCACGACGAAAGGTTTGTTTAATAAAATACTTAGGGCCGTGCCATGAAAAGAGTTAGTGACCACAAATTCAGAATTTTTCAAAAGGTATAGCCATTGACGTGGGCAGGGATAAACTGTCTCGCCAATTTCCTTCCACCGCCTGTGCGAGTTGTAAGGTGAATACAGATCAGCCCCAAGACTTTTAGCCACTGCTTCAGCTACTTCACCTATCACATCCCGGGAACGCAATCCGTAACAAAATACATACTTGTCCGACGAAACGGGATACGGCGTCATGATGCCTGAATAATCAGATAGCAGTATGGTCGGGTCAGGTACACAGACCGGCTCAACACCAATCAGGTCTTTTACAATCGAAACGCCTGATTGCTCTCTTACGGATATGGCATCCAGTTTAAGAAGCAAGCCCGCAAGTTCTTTGTGATATTGCTCATTAATTTCGCTCCGCCCAAAACTGGGCGCATAAGATATACGGCGAACAAGCTTGTTGTTTATGGTAAAGTTTAGAAAATAGGCCGGATCAAGGCCAAACTGCTCGGATGGATTCCAGATCTGATCACTGCCGCACACTAGCAAGTCGTAATTTAAGGACGCAGCCTTCAATGCTTGAATGGTTTTATATACGGGCGCAGTTACCCCTAGAAATTCATGCCTAAAATGGTCAAAGTTATCTTGCTGCTGGCGGTTACCAAACCACTTTCCTTTGAGTCTGGAAAGTTTTAAATATAAGACCTTAAGGTTTTTTCGTGAAAATAAATTATCGAACTGTATATCACCCCCCCCCTCAACATGATCAGGATGATAATTAACAAATTCTGCTTTATGACCTTGATCCAAAAACCATTGTCGCAAGGCATAAGCTTGAAATAATGCGCCATAATTATCACTAAAGTGATAAGTCAAAATACCAACTCTCATAATTATCCTTACATAAAAAAGACTTAAATAATGTGTCACTTGATTAGCGAGGAACTTTATCGCCGGGACTGGATTTCCTTATCCCTAAGCAATTCCTGACTGGGGTAAAAGCCTTGGAAATAACAGGCTTTTTGTCATGGGTTGACGTATTTTGCTAATTGCTCTTAATTGAAATCACTGAAACTAACGATTCAGCTGCTTTATGAATTTCAAAACGGTTTGAAAAACATTCTCTGGCATTTCGCTTCATAATCTCTTTATCCTCGACAGCGGTGTCAAGCCAACGAGCAATCAATTGAATGGTACCTTCAAGCGTATCATCCGCAATCAAGCCTGCCTGATCGGCCTCTATTTCCCGCCAGATATTAACTTTATTGGAAATTAATACTGGCACACCGCAAGAGAGTGCCTCAGCAACGACAATGCCAAAGTTTTCCTGATGTGACGGTAAAATAAAGGCGTCCGCACAATGATAAGCCCCCCATTTAACATCACCCGACAACATGCCTGTCCAAGTAATTTGATCCGCTACACCTAATTTGTTGGCCAATAATTCCAGCTCAGCTTGCCAGCCAACTTGATTGGGCCCTGCTATCACCAGTTGCAGATCGGATTGCGTATTGCTCATTTTGGCAAACGCCTCAATTAACAAATCGACGCCTTTCTTGGGATGGATACGGCTTAAATACAACAAAAAGCGTTTGTCTTGTAAATGAGGAAAACTATCAAGAAACAACTGGCCCTGTTGTTCTGCGTTACCGCTGTGTCCGGCGGTGCCGAAATTGACCACTTGTTCGTTACAGCGATATAACCAGAACGATTGCCGCGCCAGATTCTTTTCATCTTCGCAGGTAAACAACACTTTTTTGGCATCGCGTAGCACCGGGTATTCGCCCCAAGGCCAGTACAGCCATTTTTTAAAATGTTTAAGTGGGTATTGATGTTTAAACCACGGATCCATCATGCCATGGGTGTACAGGTAATAAGGCCGGTTTTGACTTTTTAATACACTGTGGGCCGCAAAGCTGTGGTATTGCCAGAGCCCATTGATAATAACCGCATCATAATCCTGGGCATGGGCGGCAAGCCAGGGTTTAAACTTACTGCTGTACCCGTATAACCCCAGACCAGGCCCCATGGCATGAACGGTTAATGGGCACAGTTTGATGAATGGGGCATCCAGTGCATCCAAACTGAGAATTTCAATGCTATGACCGTTATCTTGCATGGCACGGGAAAGTTGCAGGACACCCTCAATCGGGCCACCGCCCTCGGGGTTGACTGAGCGAATAATGTGCAGGATTTTCATTTATTAAACTAACCGATTTTTGTGTATAAAATTATTGAGCCAGTCGGGAGGGCAACCCCGACTGGAATGTTTGAAGAATTTATATGGTTCAAATTACATATCCAGTTGTACGCTTGAAATACTGTAAATCTTCGTTTTCAAGGCTTTTAATAAACTTTGCAGGCGTTCCCCCATATAAACTGTAAGTGCTATCCATGGGTTTATTGATAGTAGAGCCAGCTGCGAGAACACTGTAGTCAGGGATGATTGTTCCACCCAGTAAAATGCAACCTGTACCAATGAAGCAATATTCGCCAATAGTGATGGGTTTAGAGGATTGTCGACATTCTTTAAGATCAATGCTGTGTGTTAAAGCAGTCGATTTAAAACCGGCGAAGGTTGTAAATCGTTTGATTTCAATACGGTTGGTGCAATCAATAAGATGCCGGTTAGTAATGGCTGTATGTTCCCCTAAAACAAGTTCCGGGATTCTTTGGCCTGCTTCATGTTGGAAATGTGGACTGTTAGTATTGAGAGGGAAAGCCGAAATCCAGTTTAAGTTACCAATGCTTGAAAATTCTCCAAGTTGGATATTATATAAACCTTTAATGACAGAAAGATTACCAATTCTCGCTCCCTTGCATAAAGAAAGATTATCAACTAATATCAAGGATAATCCAATGCGGCTGGTCGGGTGCAATTGATAATTAAAAAACCATTTATAAAGCCTTCGCTTAACAAACCATGGGGATAGAGCAATAATCAAGCTAATAACTTTTTTCATATTCAAATTTATTTTAATAGAATTATTACATTATTTACAATGTAAATGGCTTAGGAGCGAGCACAGAATAGGTTGAGCAACTTTAAATACACACCTCTTTTGCAAAAAAAGGGTATGTAAGATGTTACATATTTATTTTATTAAGATTTATTTGTTAAGTCTCGTCCGTATATTTTCCCTTTATTAAGCCGTTCCCACAAGGCCAGCGGGTTTTTAATAAAACGTAATGCCCTATAAAAAATAGAAAGGTAATTATCTGAATTTGTGCGAGGTCGGCCAATTATTTTTTCGAAAATACGTGCGTTATAATCACGCATTGCTTTGTCAAGTTTTGTAGAAGCCGTTATGGATACACCGTGAAGTCTATAGCCACTCCAGAAATCGTTTACTACGCTGAATTTTGCTCCAGCTAAAGCCATTTCTACAAAAAGCTCACCATCCCAATTACAGCGATTATCTTTGTTGAAACCTTTTGATTGCTCAAATATTTGTTTGCGGAAAAAAGTAGATGGCTGATTAATGATGCATCCACCATAAGCATATTGCTTAAGCGCCATGGGCTGTGAAAAGCTTTTACGCAAAATCTTATCATTGGCATCAATAATATAAGCATGTCCAGAAATAACATCTATCTCGGGATGACGGGTTAAATAATTCAACGCTTCTTTAAGCGCACCAGGATAAAGTATGTCGTCAGAATTTAAAAAACCATATATTTCACCGTGTGCTAAAGAAAAACCTTTGTTAAGGCCATCACTTGGGCCTTCATCATCTTCAAAAATAATTTGATCTATTTGAGCTTTATATTTGTCGATTATTTCTCTGCTACCATCCGTACTACCGGCATCGATAACTATATATTCTACATCGACATCTTGTTTTTGAGAAAGTACTGATTTAATGGTTCTTTCAAGAAATTCAGCTTGATTAAAAGATATTGTTACTATGGAAATTTTCAATGTTCAATTCCGTAAATTGTTATAACCAAAACGTATAAGTGGTTAAATGTAAATGATAAATTATCAACTTAAATTCGAACAGATAACATCCTTTGAACGAATATTATCTGTGAAATCAATCTGCCTTGAATTTTTTTTGTTGCCCCCCCTCTTTTTCAAAGAGGGGAATGATTACGAAATTTTTAGTTTAATTGTATCTTATTTTAAAAGTCCGTTGACAATGCTTTATTGAATTGAAAGGATAGAAACCTTTACTGGAATGCTATTGGTCGTTGTCGTTTTTAATGACATCAAGCTATAAGGTTGTAAGAAAAGGTTATCAGTGTTGACACCCAAATTAGAGGTTAGTTGTAAGCTATTAGTGTTAGCCGAGAAGTTAATCTTAATATTGACGGTATTGTTTGTATTGTTGACTACATAATAATATACAACGCCATTTTTATTTCCGTACCACAAGGTAACAGAATTTCCTGTTCCAAGCACTTTTTGCATGCCTATTTTTGGCAAGCTGTAATATTCCTTTAAAAAAGGACGCAATACATTAGGTTGCCCCAAAATATAGCCCAATCCTCCATCTGATATAAAGGTAATATTTCCTGCGGCCATCGCATTAAGATAAGGACTTAAAATAAGCTTACCGGGTGATACCAGTGCGCCGCTAATTCTTAAGCGGGTTAGGTTGTTACGTAGGAGTTTGCTATAGCCAATATTTGTAATTGGAAAATCATACTCCATATAATTGTTAATAAATCCCACAGAACTTTCAAGGCCTTGTCCGCTGATTTTTGCAGTCGCCACTATTGCAGCGGGATCATTGGCTTCTTGCCACTGCGCTTGCTCTTGTGCAATGGCACTAGATCCCGTAGCTTTTACTCCAGGTTGCAAAGTAAACGTGTTGCTTAAAACAATATTGGATGAATTTGTGTACATTGCAGGATCAACACCGGACTCTTTGATGACGTTAGACCAACCCAGGTTATTTATTTTATAGGCTCTTCCGCCCCATCCCCCATATTGTCCCCAATCAACCGGTGAATAATCCGGACCAAAGGCATTGATATAGAGCTTTAATCCGGGTCGGGCTGTTTGTAATATGTTCGATAATTTAGTATAAAAAGCCTGTATTTTACTACAACGCCAAGCTACCCATTCGTTGTAATGATTCTGAATTAACCAGTCATAGCGCTGTTTAAAACGACCGGGGCCGGACGATGCAGGCAACATGATTCCCGTATCTCTTTGAAATAGATTGATGGTGTAATCCTCGTAACCCCAATGAATGGAAGGGAAAGCCTGCCATGAGGAGAAAGACCAGTTCATTAAACGTATGGCAAGGCCACTAAAAGCAGGCGAATCTTTATACCGGTTTGCAAGCTCTGTAATCAGATCTGCAACCCATTGCTGAACCTCCGGATGAACAGGATTAAAGTAAGGATCAAAACCGGAATCACTGCCAATAGTACCTCTATCTGACACAGTCAACCAAGGTGTTTCAGTCGTGTTATGGCTGATATCACCATTTCCTCCAAAGCGAATATCCAGTTGCTGCTTGATAAAACCAGACATTGGTATGGCGAGTTCGCCAATAAATGAAATATTATTTTTTTCGGCCGTCAATAACAGTAAACGTATGATGTCTTTTTGAATAGGGTCTTTGCGTGATGAGGGGCCGATTAAACCATAACCATCCTCTTCTGATGGGCTAAAGCCAGGTAAAAGCAAGCTCGGCCACATCATGCTTTGATAGTTGGCAATTGACTGCGTCCAGACAGTGCTGCCAATAAACCGTGACCATTCGGCCCAACGATCAGCTGTCTTTTTAATTTCACCCCACTCGTTGGAGGTTGGGTTAGCCCCAAAGTAAGTCGTAAATCGTAGTGACTCTTCAAAAAAAGTGCCAAATTTCCGTTCATGTTTAGTCGTTAATAAAGGGGGTAATTTATCAAGAATTTTATAGACCCTAATTTGACTTATTCCTATTTTCTGATTGCTATGCCAGTTTAAAAAAAGTAAACGCGGATTAGTAGTGCGTGCATAAAAGAAAAGCTGGGATGTTTGCACGGTGTTGGTTAATGGCAAACGACCGCCCGTAATTACACCGGAATCTAATGCGTAAGGATTGGCTGCTTCATCCACTAATGAAATAGTAAATGCCCGGTTTTTATCATTCGGGTAATCAACTTCTACTAAAAAAAAACCATTGTTGTCAGGTAACGGCAATGTATAAGCAAAATAGTCAGGGTTAGTGGGATTTTCATAGACCCCGTTTGCACCGGATTCAATATTAACACCTGATGGTGTAGGCTGTATGCTTGAATAATCAGGGGGGGTGGCGGTTGGGTTTATCGTTGTGACCAGTTGTTTTGAAATGTTTGTGGCGGTATTTACCACAGGGGTTTTTGTGTCAACAACAGTATATTGAATGGTTCGATCAACGTAACCTGAGATAGCGTTTTTAATTTCCAGGTCAAATACACCTTCTTTATTCGTTGGTATCATAACGGTGCTGGTATTTAAACTTGTGCCTCCGGCAATCGGCTGACTTAGAGTGGTAATGATTTTTGAAGTTGCGGTGTCACGCACGCTTAAAGTCAATGCAGTGGATATTGGTGATTGTCCGGCAACCAGGTTAAGAGGAAAGGCTTCGTTGCTGCGAAACACAAGCGCATCTGTTTTAGAGGTTGCCTGTACCATGCCCGAGATATCTGTCGACGGCTTTAGGACAATACTTTGAATATAGGGCAAGCCGGGGAAATACAGTCTTTCAAAACGGATAGAGTGCTTACCTGCAGCTAGGTTAAGATTAAATGCTTTAGATAATCCAAGTTGAGGTAGTCCTGTATTATTTTTTAAAGCGGTATGTGCCAACAAGACGTCGTCCAGAAAAATATCTGTTGGCCAGTCAGCAGCACTTAGCCACAGTTCGTACCATCCAGCATCAGTATTGGCTATTAAAACCTCATATTCAATTGTGCCAATGCCTATAACATAACCTTTTTGAGTCAGAAATTGTAGCGATGCGCTATCAAGATATTGCTGGCTAACATAATCTTTCGTAGAAATTGTATAAGTTGTTCGAGCATAAGCGGCATTAAAATTAATGAAGCACAAAGCTATTATTAAAATAATACGGCTAATTAAGTTATCGCAATAACCATTGTATGTATTGGTTTTATTTTTCTCTTTCTTCTTCATTTTCAACTCCTTGTTTTTTTTAGAATTAAAGGTGTACAGCTAATTATTAATTAAAGTGAATACTTTGCTTGTAATGATTTTATGGAATAAAAAACAAAGAAATCAGATTTTTTGTTCGTTTATCTGATTGTTAAATCTAGCAATATGTTTGAACGGAAAATCAACAAGCCATGACACACAAGATATGAAGAGATTTATTGCGTGCGAAGATTTTTTCATCTGCCCATCAATTTAGCCTCTAGGTTTTCATCTTATACTCTTTTGAAGTTAATTTGACAAGAATAGCGTTCAAAAAATAAATTTTTTTTCGTTGGTTTTTTGCAAAAGGTATAAGAAAAATGTCTGTTTGTGGTCTTAACAAGATAATTATGCGCGAATAGAAGCACTTTTTCAGTTTATGAAAATTTGCTACAAAACAGTCCGCTTTATTCTCTGGTCTGGTGTACAGTATAAATAGCTGTAAATTTTATAATCTAAAGGGTCGGAATCTGAAAAATAGTAGTATTTATATTCAATTTTTTCTTTGCGAAAAATACCAGCAAAATATTTCCAGTTGTTAAGCTTATTGTAGAGGCTAATGCCGCACCATTGATGCCAAAATGTGGAATTAGATAGTAGCTAAGGATTACATTTAATACGGCACCAAAGCCGATACCTATCGTTGTTTCACGTTCATGACCTGTCATTATCAGTAATTGCCCTACAATCGTACCTAATAATGCATTAATTAATTGGCCAATACAAAGGATAATCAGTGGGTCATAAGCATCAATATATTTTAAACCAAAAAGGGTATTTATGAATATGTCACCCAAGTAAAATATAAAGGAAAATAAAAGTAAGGAAACTATAGAGATAATATAGGTGCAATTGGTAATTAATTTTCTAAGACGTTCTATCTCTCCTGTCACATAAAGATTTGTCATGGTAGGGCCAACTGCAACATTTATAGACACTAAAATGAAAATAAATATCTCGGCTCCTCTTGTTGCAACTTCGTAAATCCCTACAGAATAGGTTCCACTAAGCCAACCCAGCATTAATAAGTCGGTTTTTTGATTAAGTATAATCACACCGCCAAAAAGCATAAAAGGTAGTGCAGAATTAAGCCATTTTTTATATTCAAAATTGGATGGTGTTTTTTTGACGTGTTTGGGTAATCTTTTCCAAAGTAAAACAGCACCAGTGATAAAGGCTATGCTTGTTGAAGCTACCTGAATATACATTACAAAAACGGGAGTGATTACCTCTCTAGGCAGGAAAAGGTAGGCAGCATATAGAAGGGATAATATAATGATAGATTTTAATAAGGTCTCTGGGAGTTGAGCGATAATAGTATAATTAAGCCCTTGCAAGGTTGCACTTCGTAAGCCGCTTAATGACATTAACGGCAGTAAAATCAATGCGGCTTGTAAGGTAGACAATTGCTGTGGTTTAAATCTATCACTGAAAAAATAGGTTGATACCCAGGCAAGCGACAATATGATAATAGAAGAAAATATAACCACTTTATTACTGGTTAACAACAGACCGCGTATATAGCCCCATTCAGATTTGGCATGGTAACTTGCTATGTAACGAACCACCAAGGACGGAAGACCGAGCGATGTTGGAATAGACATAAAAAATATAATGGCCATAGCATAGGAATAAATTCCGTATTCGGTCGGGCCTAACAGTCTAGCCATTAAAATTGCGGATAAAAAATTCAAGCCGGTTGATGACAGTTTTAAGGCAAGGCCGCCAACAGAGCCTTTAAACAGCCTCATTTTTTGTTCGGACGCGGTAAAATTTTTTATAAAGTTAATCAGTTTCATTTTTCGTTTTGCAGTTTTAATGTGGCCACGGTAATTTTTAGTTAAACCCCAATGCATTCTTGATGCAATTAAGGCACAGGCCACTTTTTGCCCAAGTGTTTAACAGGTATTATTAATATTTTTTCTGGCTTTTCAGTTGAGTTTTCTGCATTAATAGCGCAGATAATCGCAATTGCAATTGCAATATTTAGTCTGTGACTTCCTGCGTATGGGCTCATAAACAGATTCCATAGACCCATGATTAGAAGAAAACAGTAGAACGGGCTCATATAGTCAAATCGCCGAGTTAGTATTGTTTTTTTTAAGGAGATCAAAAGTTGATAACCATAATAAATGAATAGTTGTGCCGCAAATATTCCGCCTTCCATCCAGATTTGCAGAATTTGAGAATGTGCCATAAAACTTTGGCTCTGGTGAACATTGCTTTGACCCAATTCGCGAAGTTCACTTTGCGTTTCCTTATAGAGCATGGCGGCATATTTTTGGGTGCCTTCGCCCCAGGAACCAAAGCCAATGACAGGCGAATCAGTGATGGCAGTAACCCCTATTCGTAACGCAGCGAAACGTGAAAGGCTGGATACATCTCTTCGGTCGCTGTAACCTTCATTCGTTTGTGTGAGAACTAACATTATTAATGAAATTGCAATGGTGCCTGCTATTACAATATTAGTTAAGCTTTTAGTGCTGATTTTTAATGTTTCTGGATTACCTCGGCGTATCCACAGTATCCCCGTCAGTAATATACAGATTGCACCAAATGAACGTCCATCCATGTAAAAACTAAAGATGCCGACAGCAATAGTTAACCAGACTGATAAGAAGTTAGGGATAAAATAAGCTACAACCAGCATTAATAAAAGAATCGGTTGATTGTATTCAAGTTTCCAGTAAGCATTAGTAAACGGTACCCCGGTTAGTTGTAGATAGATAACTGAGCCTAATGAAACGCCAAATATATACCACCAAAGATAGCGCTTATCGGTAGCTGCAATGACTGAAAGGCAGACAATATCAGAAAGTAAAATGGCATTACGCCCCCAGGCACGCAAATAATTGACTTGTGATGTCCCCGCCACCAGATCCGAAATGATATAACCTACTATCATCACTATGCTTGACAGCACAAATGTCCAGAATACTTTCTCTTTAAATATGCGTTTTTCTTTGCCGGAAAGCAGTAATATTATGGTCAGAATAAGCAATATAACTTCTGTAGCATAAAGCTCGCCCATTAAGTTTATGGTATACAAAGAAGGCAAACCACAAACAAAAGCAAACAGCCCAAAAAAACTAATATTTATTTTGTCAGAGGGAATGTGTTTATCTTTTTGATGCTCGGTCGATTTTATTGTGGAAACTATCATTTTGATTTGTGTTCTATTTTTATCATACAAAAATTAAAGCTTATGTGGTTTGACTGCTTTCAACCCCGTTACTTACGTTTTGAAAGCTATGTAATCAATAGGGTCAGGCTCTAATACTGCTTACTTAAGAAAATTGCTATTTAAAAACAATATGATATAAAATATTAAGTGGTGCATAAGCGTAAATAAAAAGAACATCTCAGTCTTGTACTAGCCGTAAAACCTCAACCGAAGCTCTGTCTGGTATTAACCCTATCTTGATAGCAATCTTGTAGCTAGGTTACAACTTATTAATTAATAAAGATAATATCCTTAAGTAAGCAGTATTTGGGTCAGACTCGATTGATGCATGCATGGTATTTGTGATCAAGAAACTTTGTAAGCATAATGCCGATAACAAATTGCAATGACAGTAAAATAAGGCGGCTTGACATGTTACACTTGAACGCGGAAATGCTTTTACTGGCAAGGCTTTGGTTTTGTTAGTCTGTGGTTATATTTATATAATTGGCGGTATTACGGGTATTTAATTATTCGCCGTCATTTAGCCAAGATTGGGTTGGTAGGGGTCGGTCTACTATTTTATTTTGCCAATGATACCTTTTTATTGGGTCAATAATATGTCAAAGGCTTTGATTTATAAGACGTTACTAAGCAAATTGTAACTTTTAAATTATAAAATTGTGTGGGTAGTATAGACTAATTTATGCTTTATGATGATTTTTTTAATAGAAACAGGCTGAAATAGTAAAATTAGTCATTTTAATGCTTTTGGCAGCAGAGCAAGGTCAACCGCTTTTTGTCCACGAAACACACGAAAAAAAGCAAAAAACAGAGGTAAGCGGTAAGGGTTTTCTTGCTCCCATCCACCCTTCGATTTTTTTGGGCAGCGCCTTTCTGCCCATCTTTTTCAGATAATAAATGGCGGGCAAAAAGCCTTGTCACCCTGCCAAACTACCCTTCGCAATTGTCTTTCAAAAGTTGCTGCTTTAGCCATTCAGTTAAATCGCTGACTTCTGTCCAATCTAAAATGGCTTCTATCATATCTTCCAATTTTTTGACCGGCAATGTGTGTAGTTGAGTTAGTGTTGTGTCGAGTTCAGGGAGGATACCAAATTTTCGTCTTATTAAGCGTGTCACTAAAGAAATGCATTCTTCTTGACGGCCCTCTTGTCTAAGTATTTGTGCCAGTCCCATGAGTACACCTTCTTTGTTTAGGTATTGTGTTCGGTATTCTAGGATTTCCTGCTCGCTTAGATCGGCATAAAAATCGATAAAGTCAATATATTTACGTTGTTTGTTAGGGTTTGGTTCGATTTGCAGCAAGCCTGGTTGTGCGGCCTGATATATTTCTAGTCGCTCTTGTTTAGGATAATGCATATTCGGCAGGTTTATCCTGGCAATTATATTGTTGCTGTCTTTGTGGTCATTGGCTGACAGGTGCTTTAAATCGCAGGACAAATAGTGAAACTCTAAATAACTGTGCTTATCGCCACCCAAGCGTAAACTTGTTTTCCGTGATCCCGAATTTAAAAATATGACCACAGGAATGACCCGTTCGGTTTTCATAAGTTCTGCCAGATCCAAACAATAATGCGCCAGATGATGAATCGAAAACAGCTTGGCTTGCGTTTCTTCCTCGAAGACAAATAGTATGGCTTCGCGGTTTCCATTGGGCCATTCCACTAAAAGTGGCACATTAAGTTCACAAAACCAATCACCCAAACGCTCTTTCAATTGCTCCTGTCGTATGGGAATTATCCGTGCCTGATTTAAGTCGTCCCCTGTTTCTTCCCCCGCAAAAAAAGCCAACGATTCGCGGGGATAATCCAGGATCAGGTTTTTAAAGTTTTGATCATGAATGTTCATGTTGTGTTAGATTAAATCAATGTATAGATTTTCGGATAAATAATTTCGATGCTAACGGATAACATCCCTCAAAGGGATGGTATCCGTGTGAGTTAAAAACGCTGTGTAATGGAAATTTAATTTCTGAAAGTCTATAAATCAAAAATCAACGGGTTCAGGCTCCAATAAGGCTTACTTAACAAAATAAGCAGTATTAGGGCAGACTCGATTGATGCATGCATGGTATTCGTGATCAAGAAACTTTGTAAGCATAATGCCAACAACAAATTGCAATGACAGTAAAATAAGGCGGCCTGGCATGTTCTAATTGAACGCGTTAATGCTTTTACTGGCAAGGCTTTGGTTTTGTTAGACTGTGGTTATATTTATATAATTGGAGGTATTACGGGTATTTAATTATTCGCTGTCATTTAGCCAAGATTGGGTTGGTAGGGGGTAGTCGGTCTACTATTTTATTTTGCCAATGATACCTTTTTATTGGGTCAATAATATGTCAAAGGCTTTGATTTATAAGGTGTCGCTAAGCAAATTGTAACTTTTTAATTATAAAATTGTGTAGGCAGTATAGACTAACTTTATGCGTTATGATGCTATTTTTAATAGCAACAGGGCGAATAGTGAAATTAGTCATTTTAATGCTTTTGGAAAATTTTAAATAAGGTGCTTAACAGGTTAAAATTCGGCATGTGGTGCGGGTCAGGCTTGTGATTTTGGCTGAGATATTTGAAGGCTTCTTTGGCTTCGAAGCTTGCTCCCCTTCCAACGGGGGGGGTAAAGTAAGGGTCTGAAGAATTACAAGACAGCTTTCTTCGTGTCTTCGTGGTGAAAAAAAACAAGTAACAATTCGATTAATAGTCACTTAAATTAATTCACGCCCGGTAAAGTTTCTCAATATTGCCAGTGGACTTGTATTTGTGTCATATTGGCTTGATGCGGGTAAATGAAATGTTTGCTCCATCATATACTGACCTGACATCGCGGCATGTGAGACTTGGTCAGAAAAGCACGCCCAAACAGAACCGGCCGGGAATGACACGGTTAATTGAGGGCTGTTACGCTGATAATCCAAGTCATGTTTCATTGCATCGTGCAATTGGAGCATTAAATGATCATACTCACTTCTAAATGATTTGGTAATGCCGGCAATATTTAATACTCCTGCCTGCCAGGCAGAATAGGGTGCTGCTTGTGGCATAAATCGTTCAACAATCGCTTCAAATGGTTCTCCTACACGCCACACTCTTGGGACATTATCAGGATTTACATTGATAAAGACGCGTAATATGCGCTCCCCATAATTAGGTCGCGAAGGAAATGCGTCAACATGCAAGCGTTTGTCATCAGCACGCCAGGATTGATTTCGTGTTTCTATTTGCATGGGCCGAAAACTCGTTGGTGCCACGCTCAAATAGTCCTTATAGCAAGGAAAATAACTATTAACAAGGGCTTGTGCCTGTGCGCGAAAACGCTCCATCATTAAACCTAGTCCGGCTTGGACTTCTGTATTGCCAATGGCACCTTTTAAGTTTCCTGAAGCATCCAAACTTATGTTTCGAGACTTTGGGTTACGTATTTCGGAAGTGAAAAAATCCGGTTCAAGTGCTGGAACAGGAAACTCAAGGCTTGTGAAATGCAGTACCTTTCCCGCTTCTAAATCAGTAACCCATTTATCTTGTGCAATGTGGGCTGTCCATTCGGGATGATTTACTTCAACAATTTGATTGTTCATTGCTATAGCATACGGTTTGTGTTCTTGGGGCTACATTAAAATATCTAAAGGACTTGATTCTATAAATCCATTGTAGTCATTAATGTACGTTTTAAAGATATATTGTGTGGTGATGCATTTTATAAAGGATAGCCAGAATACTTTAATAAATAATAGACTATTATCGGTCACTATTGAGTGAGTTTTCGGTGATTGCTGATTTTTTTTGGGAGGTCACAAAGGAGGCGGTCTTTTTGTTAATTGAAGAGTCTACGCGGGCTTTATGCTTGTTTTTACGGTGAGGCTTTTTTGTTTCTTACCTTGACTTTATAGATCCCGGATTACCAGTAACATAACGGCCAACAGCTGTAGGCCGGAATAAGGCTTTTCAAGCGTAAGCGAGAACAAGCGTTTCCGGCATCCGGTACGAGTGTGCCGGAAACGCCACCACGCGCTACGCTTGGGTGGTCTTATTCCGGCCTACGCCTAATGCTTGTTATCGCTGAGTTCCCTCAAAATCAAGAATTAGGGAGGGTGAGTTGTTGTAAAACACCTTTACGATTCAAATCATCCGTAAGGATAACTCCGGATTGCAGAATGGCTTAACTGACAGAGAAGCTTTCGCCACAGCCGCAGGTGCCTTTAACATTAGGGTTATTAAATTTAAATGCTTCATTAATGCCTTCTTTGCGATAATCCAGTTCTATGCCGTCAACCAATTCAAGATCGCTTTCCGGTACGATAACTTTAACGCCGAAGCCTTCAAATACAGCGTCATTTTGATTCAGTGTGTCGGCGTAATCCAGCACATAAGCATAACCCGAGCAACCGGACTTTTTTACACCTAATTTTAAACCAAGCCCTTTGCCACGTTTTTCCAGCTGTTTTTTTATTTGACGCGCTGCACTTTCAGTTAATGAGACAGACATAACACCCTCTTTATACTTGGCAAACCAAGGTTTTTAGTTGATTAATAAATTCAAGAATTTCTGCTTTAGTATTAGCCGCACCCAGACTGATGCGGATTGCGCTTTTTGCAAGGCTGCTTTCTATACCCATGGCAATCAGTACCGGACTGGGTACGCTGCCGCCACTGGCACAAGCCGAACCACTGGAGACGGCAGTATTTTTTTGATCCAGCTTCATCAGCAGCATTTCGCCATCAATTCCAGGGATGCCAAACTGAACCGTATTGGGTAAGCGGTCGGCTTGTCGGGCAAAAATTGTTAAGCCGGGAATAGTGGTTAAACCGGCTTCCAGAAGTTCTCTTAACGCCAGTAAATGTTCATGGCGTTGGGTAAGTTCGGTTTTTGCAAGTTCGGCCGCTTTTCCAAAACCAACGATGGCGGCGACATTTTCAGTCCCGGCTCTTAATCCCTGTTCTTGTTCACCGCCAAGAAAGAGGGGGTTTATCGCCAAGCCTTTTTCAAAGACCAGTGCGCCAGAGCCTTTAGGGCCATAGATTTTATGACTGGATAGCGACATCAGATGAACGCCCAGCTGACTAAATGAAACGGGTATTTTACCAATCGCCTGAACGGCGTCAGTATGAACCGTAATAGCGTTGGCTCGCAATGTTTTTGCGTAGGGTGCCAAATCCTGAACAATTCCGGTTTCATTATTTGCCAGCATAATCGAAATCAGATCAGGCTTGTTTTTAATCAGCTCATCAATAGTCGCTTGGGTAACAAGTCCGTTGGTATCGACTTTAATGGTATTTAACGTGGCTCCAAGACTTTTTAAACGCCGGGCGGGTTCAGTAATGGAGGGGTGCTCAATAGCCGAAATAGCGAGCTTGCCTTGGGGCGGCAGTGTTGCCAAGGCCAGGGTATTGGATTCGGTACCACCGCTGGTAAAAATGATTTGCGAGGCTGGCGCGTCAACCAGCACCGCAATTTGTTCGCGGGCCGCATCAATTGCACTGCGAGTGATTCTGCCGTGACGATATAAACTGGACGGGTTACCGTAGAACGATTTTAGGTAAGGTAACATGGCTTCCAGCACCCGATCATCGACGGGTGTTGTTGCATTGTGATCAAAGTATATCATTCAGGTTAGACATCAATTCCGGGTGGCGATGTATTTCAATAACTTGCTGAGTGTCTTGGTCTTGTTTTTTGGCGATTTCCTGAATACGATGTTTTTCAAGTAGTTGAGCCAGGGTAATGCCTTTTAAATAACCCCTGATTTGGTCACTCAAGCCCATCCAAAGGTCGTGAGTCAAGCACGCTTTTTCATTTTGGCAATTGGCTTCACCACCACACTTGGTGGCGTCAATCGGCTCATCAACAGCCGCAATAATGTCGGCGATATTGATTTCATCCGGCTTGCCAGCCAGAGAATAGCCGCCACCAGGCCCGCGAACGCCTTTTACCATATTGGCGCGACGCAAGCGTGCAAATAATTGTTCCAGATAAGACAGCGAAATAGTTTGGCGGGCCGCAATTTCAGTTAATGTTACAGGTTTAATCTGGCTGTGAAAAGCCAAGTCAAGCATTGCCGTTACAGCATAACGGCCTTTAGTAGTTAAGCGCACAATAGAATCCTTAAGAAAAATAATTATATTACCATAACTATACACTTAACCCACCAAAATAGTCAGCTATTATTCTGTTCAATAGTTAAGGTATTTGGGTGTTACATCCAATCACTCAAACTCTCTTGCAAAGCAAGGGCGTCTGGTGTTAAAGTCATTACCTGCGTATGACTAAAGATTATTCATTTTCTTTGATTATCTTGAGACATTCTTAAAATGCCCCTGAGTATGTCCAGCTCTTTAATATCCAGTTGTACGCGATTATAAATTCGCCGCAAGCGACGCATGATGGATTTTGATTTATCAGGATGCATAAAGCCAATATCTGTTAATGCCTCGTATAAATGCGTATAAAAAGATTCCATTTGCAGGGCGGTAGCTTTGGGGATTTTGCCTCTGTCGCCAATAACGATGGCTTCTTGCCGGCCTGCGGCGACAAATAACTCATAACAAACGACTTGCACGGCGGCCGCTATGTTTAAAGAGCTGTATTCGCTGTTGCAGGGGATACGCAGCAGAAAATGACATAAATCCAACTCATGATTTTTTAATCCTGAGTTTTCACGGCCAAAAATAATAGCAACTTGATTGCCGGGTTCAGTAATCGCAACTTTATCAGCGCATTCTCGGGGTGTCATTTCAGGCCAGCTAATGGTTCTGCATCGTGCGCTGGCACCTATGATCAACTGGCAGTCAGCAATGGCTTCTTGCAAGCTGTGACAGACGGTTGCCTTGGCTAAAATATCATCCGCGCCTGATGCTCTTGATGTTGCGTCTGCACTGGGAAATATTTTAGGCGAAACCAGCCAGAGATTAGCCAGATTCATGTTTTTCATGGCGCGGGCAACCGCGCCAATATTGCCTGGATGCGTTGTTTCGACCAGAACAATTTTTATACGTGACAGCAACGGAGTCATCCTTCGTTAAAAATAAGCCAAGTTTACCAAAAGATTTGCTATCATTGTGCTTTTATCTGCTCATTGTAAATTCCGCCTATGCAACCCATGTTAAATATTGCCGTCCGTGCCGCCAGAAGCGCAGGCGACTTAATCCTTCGTTCAGCCGAGAATGTTGGCCGCCTGCACGTCGACGAAAAAGGTAAAAATGATTATGCCAGTGAGGTTGACCGTATGGCCGAGCGGGAAATTATCAGCATCATCAAGGCAGCTTATCCTGAACACGCCATTTTGGCAGAAGAAAGTGGCGAACATCAAGGTAATGACTTTGTTTGGGTGATAGACCCGCTGGATGGCACCACTAATTACTTGCATGGATTTCCTCAATACGCGGTTTCCATTGCCTTAAAGCATAAAGGCAGGCTGGAAGTCGGGGTCGTTTATGATCCTTTGCGTGATGAATTATTCACTGCCAAACGCGGCGGTGGCGCTATGTTAAATAATCGCCGCCTGAGAGTAACCAATCACCATAGCTTAAAAGGAGCGTTACTTGGCACCGGTTTTCCTTTTAAAACCGATAAACATCTTGATGCCTATCTGGGGATGTTTCGTGCATTAACGACAGAATGTGCGGGTATTCGTCGCGCCGGTTCAGCAGCGCTTGATTTAGCGTACGTTGCCGCCGGTCGACTGGATGGTTTTTGGGAGATCGGTGTCATGGAATGGGATGTGGCTGCAGGCATCTTGTTAATAAAAGAAGCGGGCGGCGTTATCACGGACTTTTCTTTCAATGACAAGTACCTGGAATCAGGCAATGTCATTGCCGGCAGTCCAAAAATGCACCAGCTCATGTATCAACTTATTGAACCCCACGTGACCAATAATTTGAAATAAGCGGTTAAAGTGCCGCTTAGACCCATGCGTATTATAGAGCGCTGAATTAATTAAGTACGTAGGGCGTGCCGTGCACGCCTTGAAAATTAAAGGCGCGCACGGCACGCCCTACAGAAAATAATGTCGCTTTATCAACGAAGGTCTCTATAACTAAAGACTATTTACCACGAAGACACGAAAGAAAATCAGCGGTAAAAACATCGTGACTTCGTGGTGAATGTTAAATTAAAACAACTCCAACGCCAGCATAATGGCGTCTTCGCGGCCATTTTCGGCTGGGTAATAGCCTTTTCTAATGCCTATTTGATTAAACCCTATGTCTTCATAGAGCGCGATAGCGGCTGTATTGGTGGGTCTCACTTCCAGAAAAATGGTTTCTGCCCGTCCACGGGCAATTTCGATCAAGTGTTCGAGCATTTTACGACCGATACCTTGTTTCTGCTCGGTCGGGTCTACAGAAATATTAAGTATATGAGCCTCACCAACCGCCATTGACAGCAGGCTATAGCCCAATACTTTGCCGTCTAATTCACACACCCAACAACTATAACCCGCTTTAAAACAGTCGGTAAAAATGTCTTCTTCCCAGGGAAAGTGATAGTTTTTTCTTTCTATTTCCAGCACGCTCGGCAAATCTGCATGTGTCATTATCCGCAGACGCAGCAAATCTTTTTTAGTCACAGAGTCAGGAAATACCTTGGCATAGAATTCCTTATCGGCATCATAAATCACCAGGTTTTTTATTTTGTCCATCAATCCCCGCATAATTAACCTTCGTAATGTTTAAATGTTTGTATCGCGTGTGTTAAATCCAGCCAAGCCTTGCGTTTCTCAGGCAATGATCGTAGTAAATACGCCGGGTGATAAACGACAACAACCGGCGTATTATTAAAAGTGTGTACTTTGCCTCTTAGCTTGGCTAAGGGTGCATCTGTTTTTAACAAGGTTTGTGCCGCAATACGTCCTATCGCCAGAATGATTTTGGGTTGAATGAGCTGTTGTTGCCGCTGGAGATAATCGTTGCAGCTTTCAACTTCACCGGCATGGGGATCACGGTTATTGGGGGGCCTGCACTTAAGTATGTTGGTGATAAAGACTTCTTCCCTGGTAAGGCCAATAGCCCGCAACATTTCTGTCAATAGTAATCCTGCGTTACCTACGAAGGGCAAGCCTTGTTCGTCTTCCTGTTGCCCGGGCGCTTCTCCGACCAGCATCCAGTCAGCTTGTTGGTTTCCTGAGCCAAACACCGTTTTTGATCGGGTTGTACATAATGCGCATTTTGTACAGCCAGCAACATCGGCTTTCAGTACATCCCAGTTATCGGTCGCTGACACCCTTGTTTCTGCTTCACTATGTTCAATGGATTCTTCAAATGCCATAGGTTGCCCAGCAGGCACGGATGTTCTGGGAAGCCAGACATCGATCCCCATAGCCTCCAGATATTGCAGGCGCAGCGTATTATCCAAAATTAATCTCCAGATTTACAACGTATATAGCGCTAAGGGCGATAGACTCGCCCTTACGTGATAGCACCACGCAGATAAGGGTGATTGCCGAGTACCCGACAAGCCTTTCGCTTTTCACCTTTCGCCTTTCCCCTCAATCAAACATCCCCTTTCTGCGGATGTCTGCGTTGATCAGGGCTGTGCAGTTTGTTTACGGCATTGATATAGGCTTTGGCTGAAGCGATAACGATATCGGTATCAGCCCCCAAGCCGTTAACTATCCGGCCTTCTTTTTCAAGGCGAACAGTCACTTCACCTTGGGCATCGGTGCCATTGGTGATGTTGTTAACCGAATAAAGCTCTAAAGTGGCCTTGGAGTTCACCAGTTTTTCAATGGCCTTTAAGCTGGCATCCACTGCGCCACCGCCATTAGAGCTGCCGGTCACTTCTTTATTGTCTACGCGCAGGGTTACTTTTGCGTTAGGTATTTCCCCTGTCTCGGAACAGACCTTTAAGGCGATAAGTTTGACATATTCATCTTCTGACTCAAAACCTGCCTCTGAAATCAGCGCTTGTAAATCCTCGTCGAAAATTTCGTGTTTTTTATCAGCCAGTTGCTTAAAGCGCGAAAAAACCTCATTTAATTCTTCTTCCGAGGTAAACTCAAAACCGAGTTCAGTGATTCGGCTTTTGAAAGCATTTCTGCCGGAATGCTTGCCCAACACCATACGATTAGCCGCCCAGCCGACATCCTCGGCACGCATGATTTCGTAAGTTTCGCGGCTTTTTAATACGCCGTCCTGATGAATGCCGGCTTCATGAGCAAAGGCATTGGCGCCAACGATAGCTTTGTTGGGTTGCACAGGGAAACCGGTGATGGAAGAAACCAGTTTTGAACAGGTCAAAATTTCACGGGTATCAACGCCTGTTTGACAAGTAAACACATCATGACGGGTACGAACCGCCATCACCACTTCTTCCAGAGAAGCATTACCGGCACGCTCTCCCAAGCCATTAATGGTGCATTCAACCTGGCGGGCACCGTTCATCACTGCCGACAAAGAATTGGCCACGGCCAGTCCCAGATCATTATGACAATGCACGGAAAAAATCGCTTTATCTGAATTAGGGATGCGCTTGATCAAATTGGCAATGGTTGCGCCAAATTGCTGCGGGACACTATAACCCACCGTATCCGGTATATTTAGCGTGGTCGCGCCCGCATTAATAACCGCTTCCAGTATTCGGCACAAAAAGTCCTCGTCAGAGCGTCCGGCATCTTCAGGTGAAAACTCGACATCATCGGTATATTGACGTGCGCGTTTAACGGCTTTAACCGCATGCTCAATGACTTGCTCAGGTGACATTTGCAATTTCATTTGCATGTGTATGGGCGACGTGGCAATAAACGTATGTATCCGTGAGCGACTGGCACCTTTAAGCGCGGCTCCTGCGCTATCGATATCTTTATCCAAAGCTCTGGCAAGGCCGCAGACGATACTGTCTTTTATGACATTGGCAACGGCTTGAACGGATTCAAAATCACCGGGACTGGCCGCAGGAAAACCCGCCTCTATTACGTCAACTTTTAAACGTTCCAGTGCTTTTGCAATCCTGACTTTTTCATCGCGGGTCATGGAGGCACCGGGGCTTTGTTCGCCATCGCGCAAGGTCGTATCAAATATAATTAATTTGTCTTTCATAAAAACTCAATTCATAGAGGTATCAACGGTTAAGTTGATATAACTGATAAGGTGGGGTTTAGTTAACGAATAAACAGAATAGATGCCCATCAGGGCAGGAATCTTAAGGAGGGGCATAACCACGCACGCAAATTTGCTTTGGCAGTTATTGTGCCGGCATTGGTATTTTTAAAAGGCGTGGTGTGTTGAATCATCATGTTAACGACTATACGCGAATGATAATGTGCCCTCAAGCAGAGTTTACGGTTTACGTCCATGCAATCTGCGCCTGCGCATGACCAGGGTAACAACAGGCCCTGAAATCGCGTAAGCCAAGAACAATAAAAACAGCATGGTTTGCGGTTGCGCCATGACAAAACCGATGCCCAACATAACGGTAATCGCTACAAAAAAAGGGACTTTACCTTTTAAATCGATTTCTTTAAAGCTGGAATACCTGAAATTACTCACCATTAACAAGCCGGTGCTGATGGTTAGCGCTATCCCGATATATTTAAAAATTTCAACAGGATAATCATGTTCCAGCGAAAGCCAGATAAAACCGGCAAGAATAGCCGCCGCTGCCGGACTGGGTAAGCCCTGAAAATAACGTTTGTCAGCAGAGGTTAATTGCGTATTAAAGCGGGCCAGTCTTAATGCGCCACCTGCCATGTGGACAAAAGCTGCAAAAAGACCTAATTTACCTAGGCTGGAAAATGACCACAAATACATCACCAAGGCAGGGGCTGTACCAAACGAAACCATGTCCGACAAGCTATCGTATTGTGCGCCGAATTCGCTTTGCGTATTCGTTAGTCGGGCCACGCGGCCATCCAGTCCATCCAGAATCATCGCCACAAAAATGGAAATGGCAGCCGTTTCGAAACGTCCATCTATTGCCGAAGTAATGGCATAGAAACCGGCAAACAAGGCTCCGGTAGTAAACAAATTAGGTAATAAATAAATGCCACGACGGCGTATGGAGCGTTTTTCTGGAGTCATACGTCAATTAATCCTAAAGTGTTATAGACAATAAAAACTTAAAGCCGAATTATACAATGAGCCTGTAAGCGGCACCTATTGTTTCACGATTTATACGTCGATTTGTTGTTCAAGCAGGGTAGGGGTAAAAACCTCAACCGGCATTGTCGCGTTGCCAAAATAATCCAGGTTTTGGATAAGCGCAAATTTCTTTGGTTTATCTATAGCCAAGCGGGTAAAGATAGTTTTTAAGTTCATTTGCTTAATGCGGTCAGGCGATCCATATTTTAGCGCGAACATTTTGTTCTTCTTGCCGGGCGGATAAAGCGCCATCAGTTCATTGATTTTTGCGTTAACGTGTTCTTGTGCTTCGTTTAATAATCCGTTGATGTCTTTATTTAATCCTAACGCCGCAATTTCAGTACTTGGCACCGGTTTTTTTTCAAGCGTTTGCAGTGCTTGTGATTGCTTGCGAATACCCGCCAATTTTTTACTTTGGGTTAACGGCACCAATAAACGGCTTTCTGAAATAATCGCGTGGCTAATGAATGCGGATTTTTTTGGCTTAATTTAATACGGATTCTGACAATTTTACTCTGCCTTATTGTGGGATTAGTCATTATTGTGCCGGACTTTCAGGGGTAAGTGCCGTCAACGCCTCACCTTTAAAACAAATACCTTCCCAAGCGTATTTCATAAAATTTCTGATGTTTTGGTGGCCTGTGCCTTGTGGGTCATTTAAAACATCCAGTCGATAATAATCACCAAACAGGTTTAACGTTTGTTGCTGATCAAGATGGTGGATTTTGGCAAAAGCAAAAATTTTACAAGAGCCTTCGTTGGTTCCTGCTTGATTAATTAATGTGTGTTCATTAAGGCCATTGCTAAATTCAGTGGCTTGGTAATGATAGTTTTCGGTAATGGCAGCCATGGTTTCATCAAAACTGACGGCGACCTGGGTATTTATTTTTTCAAGGAACGAGGCAAGTGGCATGGGATTAAGGTTCAAGGTTAAAGGTGAAAGGTTCAAGGCGAAAGGTTCAAGGCGAAAGGCACAGGAAGGAGGTAGTTTTTCATTCTTTTAGCCTTTAGCCTTTGGCCTTTAACCTTTCCTCTTGTACCTTCAAAAATCATCCCTTTTTAAGAATGCGGCCTTTTTCTCGTTGCCAGTCGCGGTCTTTTGAGGTGGCGCGTTTGTCGTGTAATTGTTTACCTTTTGCAAGGCCGATTTCCAGCTTGGCTCGTCCGTTTTTCCAGTACATGGATAACGGAATCAGGGTGTAACCTTTGCGCTCAACCGAGCCAATAAGCTTGTTAAGTTCGTGGCGGTTCAGCAGTAATTTTTTAGAGCGGATAGCATCCGGTTTAATGTGTGTTGATGCCGACAGTAGCGCAGAAATATGGGCACCGGACAACCAGGCTTCACCGCGTCTTAGTACCACATAACTTTCTTTAAGCTGAACGCGGCCGTCTCTAAGGCTTTTAACTTCCCAGCCTTCTAAAACAATTCCTGCTTCGAAGCGCTCTTCTATAAAATATTCATGCCTGGCTTGGCGATTAACGGCAATCGTGGCGTTTTGCTGGGTTTTAGTTTTTTTTGGATTTTTATCGGCCATAGTTTGCAGATTATGATTTTAAAACTGACTAAAAGGAATAATTTTGTTATTTTACTCGATATTACTAATAAGGTGAGTTTTTAATGGGCGCTCAAAAATGATGGACACAAAAAAAACAGTTCATGGTGCATGGTCATCACGTTTTGCATTTATTCTGGCAGCAACCGGTTCTGCGGTTGGTTTGGGTAATATTTGGAAGTTTCCCTATATTACCGGAGAAAATGGTGGGGGGGCATTTGTTATCGTTTATCTCCTGTGTGTGATGCTGATCGGTATTCCTATCATGATTGCCGAAACCATGCTCGGACGCCGCAGTCAACGTAATCCAATTGAAACAATGGAACTGTTGACTGAAGAAGCGGGTGCCGATAAAAACTGGCATTATTTAGGCTGGATGGGGGTTATCGCAGGTTTGTTAATACTGTCGTATTACAGCGTTATTGCCGGCTGGGCTTCGGCTTACGTTCTAAAAGCTTTTACGGGCAGTTTTTTTGATGCCGATGCCACGGCGATAAAAGGAATTTTTGATGATTTTGTTGGCAGTCCGGTACAACTGATTTTCTGGCATTCGTTATTCATGCTGGCAACCATGCTGATTGTAGTGCGTGGCGTTAACAAAGGCCTGGAAAAAGCGGTGCAGTTTTTAATGCCGGGTTTGTTTGTGTTATTGCTTTTGTTGGTGGGTTATGCGATGACCACAGGGAGTTATTTTCAAGGGCTGAATTTTTTATTCGTGCCTGATTTTAGCAAACTGTCCAGTAGTTCGGTATTAACCGCGATGGGACATGCCTTTTTTACCCTCAGCTTGGGCATGGGTGCCATTATGGTTTACGGTTCTTATTTACCTAAAGGCATATCGATTGCCAAAACCGCGATTTTGATCGCAGGTGCTGACACGGTCGTGGCATTATTGGCGGGTATTGCTATTTTTCCTATTGTTTTTGCCAATAATTTACATCCTGATTCCGGCCCCGGACTTATTTTTCAAACCTTGCCAATTGCTTTTGGTGCCATGACCGGCGGCTGGTTGATGGGTATCTTGTTTTTTGTGATGCTGGCAATTGCGGCCTTAACCTCTTCTATTTCCCTGATTGAGCCAGCCGTTGCCTGGCTGGTTGAAAGCAAAGGCTTCAGCCGGGAAAAAGCCTGTGTTTGGTCGGGATTGGCAACCTGGTTGCTGGGTTTGGGTACGGTATTTTCTTTTAATGTCTGGTCAAATGTTACGGTTTTTGACAGAAGTATTTTTCAATTACTGGATTACTTAACCGCTAATTTAATGCTGCCGATTGGCGGTTTTTGTATCGCAATATTTGCCGGCTGGATTATGCACCGGCAACATAGCGAAGCAGAGCTTAACATGCCAGCGGGTGTGGCCTATCCGGTATGGAAGATATTAATCAGCTATGTAGCGCCAGTCGCTGTGTTTTTTGTCTTCCTGCATGTTATCGGAGTGCTTTAAATGACTGTTATTGAAAAAAGTGCTTTGGTTAAGTTTTCTGCACAGCAAATGTTTGATCTGGTTAATAACATTGAAGATTATCCGCTATTTTTGCCTTGGTGCAGTGGCAGTCGGATTATCAAACGTGAAGACGATATCGTTGAGGCAGAGTTACTGATTTCCAAAGGCGGCTTTAAAAAAGCGTTTTCAACCAGAAACAAGATTGATAAAGGCGGCAAGATAACGGTATCTTTGCTGGACGGGCCTTTTTCTTACCTGGAAGGCGTCTGGAATTTTATGCCCTTGCGTGATGATGCCAGCAAGATTTCTCTGGATCTGGAATTTGAAATGTCGGGCATGTTAGCCAGTCTTGCTTTCGGCGTGGTCTTTAACCAGATATGTAATACCATGGTGAGTTCTTTTACCGGTCGAGCCAAGCAAGTTTATGGATGAAACGATGATTGATGTAGAAGTGGCTTACGCCAATCCGGAGCAACAAGTCATTGTCGCCCTAAACATGCCGGCGGGCGCAACCGTTGAACAGGCGATACAGGCATCAGGGGTGTTGAGCCGTTTTCCGGAAATAGATGCGACGAATTTAAAAACCGGTATTTTTGGCAGTGTTTGCAAGCTTGGGCAGCCATTAAGACAGGCCGATAGAGTAGAGATTTACCGGCCTTTAATTCATGATCCCAAAGAAGCCCGGCGGCAGAGAGCGGCGAAGGGATGAGTTGTCCGCTTTGTTGTAGTATTTACGCGTCATGTTTGGAGCTGTTGTGCTGTTTTTGCTTGAGTCTCTGTTTCGGTCAATAGCATCAGGCAGTTTTTAGTCACTAAATCCCCCCATCCAAAATCTATTAATAGTTCGGTAACTCACAAAAAATGCCCTTGGTAAAAGTTGCCACAGATTTACAGACACTAATTAGGTTTAATCTGTGGCGGTTTATTTGTTGCGAATTACCTTAAGAGCCTTTTAAAAACATTCATATTTTAAAAGTCAAGGAGGATAGCCGTTTTGCATGTGATTTTTATTTTTTTTATTGCAATTTATAAAATATAAAAATAGAATGTTTCCTAACGAATCAGTTTTATAAATAGCTGAAAATGAAAGGATTAGTGGTTGATATACGTGCTGAGGCAGCAGTTCTTCTGGTGTGTTAATCAGGGCTGCCTTTTAATTTAACTTACAATAGGGTAGCGTATGAAAACAAAATTTTTGGCAACATTAGCCTTGGGTATTAGTCTTAGCACAGGGGCGCAAGCAGATCTCTTTGATCGGGGGGCGGTATGGTTTACGACTCAGACCAAAATATTACTTGGGCAGCGGATGCTAATTTGGCTAAAACCCTTGGTAACAGTGGGGATGGTAAAATGACTTGGGATGCGGCTGTAGCTTGGACCAGTCATTTAGAAATAGGCGGTCACAATGACTGGCGCTTGCCCGCCACCTTGTCTACAGTAGAGGGTTTAAATCCAGCCGGTAGCGAAATGGGTCATTTGTTTGACGCATCACTTGCAGGCGCTGCCAATAATGTGCATTTTAGTAACATCCAGGATTCAAATTATTGGTCAGGTACTCAGAGCGACAGTAATAATGCGGACGCATGGAGCTTTACCATTAAAGCGGGTAATCAGATCACCAGTGCCAAGACTTCCCGGTTTTACGCATGGGCTGTTCATAACGGCGATGTTGGTAAAATGCAGCAAAATACTATTCCCCCCGTGCCGGTACCAGCGGCTATCTGGTTATTTGGCAGTGGATTGATAGCCTTGTTGGGCGTTAAGCGGCTTGGCAATTTTGGGTAATTTGATTATTCGCGTTCCGTAAGGGGACTCCCTTTCACCGAAGGGACGATAAAGCCCTTACGATTTTAACAATTCAACTTAATCGGTAAATCGATAGATTGCTATTACCGCTAAGCGTTAGCGATTAAGCAGCAATCTACAACCCGATATCACCGACGTTTTTTCATGCTTTTTGTGTGTGCACTGTTTTTTAGTTTCATACCGCACGGGTAATTAGATTAACTCATTCCTGATTTAGCTCACTTTTTTAAAGCGGCAGTTTGTCTGATACCGCTGATGGTTTGGAGTCCGCTTTAACCGCTTTGGGGGCATCACTAATGCCATCATAGCCAAACAGGCCGGTGATTTTTTCCCATAATGTTTTGTCAAGATCGCGCTTGGGTACCTCGACCGTTGTTTCGATGGAAGGTTTAATCGCCGGCGTGGCACCTGGTCTAAAATCTCCCTGAATGCTGACTATTTGATCATTTTCAAAAAATAATGAAACTTGTTTTTGCACCCTGTCTTCACCGCCAGGTTGATTTGAATACAGATAATCCCAGCGATTTTTATGAAAAACATCATCCAGCATGGGTGAGCCCATGATATAAAGCACCTGGCGCTTGTTCATGGCGGGTCGGAGCTGGTCAATCATGGCTTGATCGATAATATTGCCTTGTTGAATTTCCAGAGTATAAACACCGGGTAAATGGTTAAGGATGGTTGAACAAGAGACGAGTGTGAAGCTTGTCAATAAACTTAAATAATAAAGCGACTTTCTCATTTGAGGCTGCGGAAGTGGTAAAATATTAAATCATACAGGATGTTAAATATTTATCCTATAAAACTGTCATGCTCTTGCTATATAAAAAGGCTACAATAGCCGCTATTTTGTATTTAATTGCCTGCTCAGTCTTTTAACTGGAGATTACTGTTGGAAACACATGATTTAAGGAATGCAGGTCTGAAGGTTACTTTACCTCGGGTCAAGATTCTACAGATTTTAGAAAAACAGACTAATGAGCATCATTTAACCGCTGAAAAAGTGTATAAAATTCTGCTGAGTGAAGATGAAGAAATCGGCTTGGCCACTGTTTATCGCGTTTTAACCCAGTTTGAAGCAGCAGGACTGGTGACCCGGCATCAATTTGAGGGGGGTAATTCAATCTTTGAATTGGCGAAGGGTGATCATCATGACCATATTCTTTGTATGAAGTGCGGCAAAGTAGATGAGTTTACTGATGACCTTATCGAAACAAGGCAACAAGAAATTGCCCAAAAACTGGGTTATGAGCTCACTGATCATGGCCTTTATTTATATGGATTTTGCCCTCAGTGCAAGAACTCCTGATTTTTTCTCTAACTTGTAAACTTCATGTTTAAACCTCTTGTTTTTTATATTGGCTTGCGCTACACGCGGGCTAAACGTCGAACCCAGTTTATTTCTTTTATTACCTTAACTTCAGTTATGGGTATTGCTTTAGGCGTTACCGCGCTGATTACGGTTTTATCAGTGATGAATGGTTTTGAAGCTGAATTGCGCGAGCGGATTCTGGGAATGACTTCTCATGCTACGGTAACCGGGCGATACGGGCAATTGGATAATTGGCGTGAACTGGATCAGAAATTAAAAGATTACCCGCATGTAGAGGGAGCAGCGCCTTTTATAAGTGGGCAGGTGATGATTAATGCCGACCGGCGTGTCAGCGGAACCATGCTGAACGGGATACAGCCGGATTATGAGGCCAGAGTTTCAGAAGTGGCCGATAAGATGAAAGCAGGCAAGCTTGCTGATCTGGTTACCGGTCAATATGGCATTGTTTTAGGGGTGGAGCTGGCCAATTATTTGGGGGTGACGATGGGTGACAAAATCACGGTCATCAGTCCGCAAATTAATTCCACACCAGCCGGTATTGTGCCCAGAATGCGGCGCTTTACGGTGGTGGGTATTTTTCAGGTAGGGATGTATGAGTATGACCGTAACATGGCGCTGATCAACATTGAGGATGCCGCCAAGTTATTTCGTATGGAGAGTGCCGTATCCGGTTTGCGTATAAAACTGGATGATTTGTTTAATGCCCCGCAAATTACGCGTGGATTGGCAGCTGCGCTTTATAACGAATACCAGGTCAGTGACTGGACGTTGGCGCACAACAATTTCTTTAAGGCCATTCAGACAGAAAAACGGGTGATGTTTATTATTTTGTTGTTGATAGTGGCGGTAGCGGCTTTTAATATTGTTTCCACATTGGTGATGGTGGTCACCGATAAGCGTGGCGATATTGCCATTCTAAAAACTCAGGGACTGACTTCCGGTTCGGTGATGGGGATTTTTATGGTATTAGGCTCCATTATCGGGATAGTCGGCACAGCCTTGGGTACATTAGGCGGCATAGCGCTGGCATTAAATGTTGAAACTATTGTGCCTGCCATTGAAAAATTATTTCAGGTTCAGTTTATGGCGGCTGATGTTTATTATATCAGTGAGCTACCTTCCAAGCTGGTTTGGTCGGATGTTTACGCGATAGCCGGTATGGCCTTTTTTCTGTCCTTATTGGCGACGATTTATCCTGCCTGGCAGGCCTCCAGAATAAACCCGGCGGAAGTTCTTAGATATGAATAAAACCAGTATCTTGCATTGTCACCAACTGACCAAGCGTTATGACCAGGGCGGGTTGAATGTTGAGGTCTTGAGAGGCGTTAATTTAAATATTGGCAAAGGCGAGCGTGTGGCTATTATGGGCGCCTCAGGTTCCGGTAAAAGTACCTTGCTGCATCTTTTGGGTGGACTGGAAAAAGCCAGTGGCGGCGAGGTTGTATTGGATGGCGTTAATGTTAATCAAGTCAGTGCTGCCAAGTTGGCTAAATTAAGAAATAAATCGTTAGGTTTTATTTATCAGTCGCATCATCTGTTAGGTGAGTTTACCGTTCTTGAAAATGTGGCGATGCCCTTGTTGATAGGCGGTGAATCAGTTAAGCAGGCGCGTGTTCGTGCCAGTGAGTTATTACAGCGCGTAGGTTTAGGGCATCGCATTGAGCATAAACCGGGTGAGTTATCCGGTGGCGAAAGGCAGCGTGCTGCCGTAGCGAGGGCGTTAATTAACAAGCCGAGTTTAATCTTGGCTGACGAACCTACCGGTAATCTTGACAGTAAAACGGCTGATCAGGTTTATCAGTTAATGCTGGAGTTAAATCAGGAGCTTAATGTCAGCTTTTTGGTAGTGACTCATGATCATGAGCTGGCAGCGCGTATGGGCAAGGTTTTGCACATGGAAGACGGCTTGATTGTTGGCTAAGCTAAACGTAATTAATTTTATTCACCACGAAGACACGAAGAAAAACTTGGTCTTTTTTCGTGTCTTCGTGGTGAGGCTCTTTACGTTCACGTTATTTAGAAAGTTATTGCGGTTAATCGTAATTAACGGCTTTGAATGGATTCTTTCTGGAAGACGGATGCTTGCGTGTATGCTTTCTGGAGGCCCATTTTTTAGCGACATGATAATGCCAGAAATAGTTAATTCCAAAATAGCCTACGGTAGAGCAAATCACACCGATAAGCAAACATCCGGTCAGAAACGGAAACAAAATATCGCCGGATAATACCGCATCCAGTGAAAAAGATGCCGACGGGAGATTCAGCACCGTAAGCCCAACCAGATAAGCAAAATAAAAGAGTGGCGGCATAGTGACAGGATTGGTTATCCAAACCAGTGCTATGGAAACAGGTAAATTTCCCCGGAAATAAAATGCACCTAGCGCGGCAAGCGCCATTTGTCCCGGGGTCGGAATCCAGGCGCAAAAAAGACCTACTGCAAAAGCCATAGATACAGAGCGTCGATTCAAATGCCAGAGATTGGGGTCATGCAGTTTATCACCCAGAAACTGAAGATTTTTGTGTTGTTTAATTACGGCATGGTCAGGTATAAACTTATATAACAGGTTTTGTAACAGTTTTTTGGCCATTGTTTTTTTTAAAGTTAAAGTTGATTACAAAATAGTTTATCAGGTTTTTGTCAGCCTCAAAAACACCAAGGAGTTAAATGATTGTTTCTGCCCTGTCATTTCTGTCCGGGCTTTTAGTCGTCCAACAGTTTTCGGCATTGCCGGGAAATCAGTGGCTAATAGTTGTAACCGTTTGTGTCGGCATTATGGCATGGTTGCGGTATTGGCGGTGGTTGTTTTTTGTAACTGGTGTATCGTGGGCCATCGTGTTTGCCATGGTCAGATTATCCGACCGTTTGCCGGAATCCCTGGAGGGCATTAATATTCCTGTTAAAGGGATTATTGTCGATTTGCCGGAGCAGGACGAAAGGCAAACGCGCTTTGATTTTATGGTCACAGAGTCAGCTCAAAAGCTGCCTTCCAAATTAAGATTAAGCTGGTATTATCCTGATCAAGCCATCAAGGCAGGACAATACTGGTCTTTTACGGTTAAGTTAAAACGTCCTCATGGCAGCTTAAATCCTGGCGGCTTTGATTATGAACGCTGGTTATTTACCCAAGGCGTTGGCGCAGCGGGCTATGTGCGCCCCGATTCAAAACCGGTTTTACTGGGACGTGATTCTGCCTGGATCAATATTTCCGTTTGGCGACAAAGCATCACCGATCGCCTGTCATTGCTATTGAGCGAGAGCCCGAGTCTTGGACTGATTAAAGCGTTGACGATTGGCGATGGTAACGGTATCACGCAACAGCAGTGGGACGTTTTTCGCAAAACCGGAACGACGCATCTGGTGGTTATTTCAGGCTCGCATGTAGGCCTGATTGCTGGCTTGGCTTATTTTTTGGTGCTTAAAGTATGGGCCTGGACGGGATTATTAAGGTGGTCGCCGCAACGGGTCGCCGCAGTTGCTGCGATGTTGGTTGCCGTTTTTTACGCAGGCTTGGCGGGATTTTCAGTGCCGGCGCAACGGGCGGTGATCATGCTGGCGGTCGTTATGCTGGCTATTATTCTTCAGCGAAATACCCGCCCCTTTAACACGTTGGCCGTTGCCCTGTTTGCGGTGTTGGTCTATGATCCTTTGGCGGTATTGGCAGTCGGCTTTTGGCTGTCCTTTCTTGCGGTAAGCCTGATTATTTATCTGGTGGCCGGACGCTTGGGCAAATCCGGTTATATGCTTGAGGGCATAAAAATAAATTGGGCAACCTCGGTGGGCTTGTCGCCGTTGTTACTTTTCTTTTTTCAACAGGTTTCCCTGATTTCACCCCTGGCTAATTTTATTGCGGTTCCCGTTATCAGTTTGTTGGCAGTGCCCTTCTCGTTGCTGGCCGTCGTGGTGATGTTTGGTTTTCCGCTGTTGGCGAGCAAGTTGTTTATGGTTGTTGATAGTACATTGCAAGGCTTATGGTGGCTGTTAGTCCGTTTGGCAGAACTGCCGTTGGCAACCATCAGCCATGCGCAGCCCTCAGTCTGGGCCTTGGTGTTCGCCATTCCGGGTGTTGTACTATTGCTTGCCCCTCGTGGTATGCCGGCACGATGGTTAAGTTTGATCATGTTTTTACCGTTGGTTTTTACACCGGCCAATAAGCCCAAGGCAGGCAGCCTTAACATGACCCTGTTGGATGTCGGGCAAGGCTTGTCGGTCGTTGTGCAAACTGAAAATCATTGGCTGGTTTATGATACCGGTGCCAAATTTTCAGCCGAAAGTGATATGGGACGAAGCGTCGTCTTGCCTTTTTTAAGGCGGCAAGGTGCGGATAAAATAGACAGGTTGCTTATTAGTCACGGTGATAATGATCATATTGGCGGTGCGCTATCGTTAATGCAGGGTATGCCGACAGAGCAGGTACTAACCAGTGTTCCTCAACAGTTAAGCGATTATTCCCCGCTGATGTGCGAGGCAGGGCAATCCTGGATATGGGACAACGTCACATTTACGCTATTGTCACCGCAGCACCCGTTTGTTTCAGATAACGATAATTCCTGCGTACTAAAAATTGAATCTGAACAAGGTGCCGTATTGTTGACCAGTGACATAGAGACGGCGGCAGAATCATGGCTGGTTGAGACTTATGGCAACAACTTAAAAGCCAAGGTATTAATTTCCCCCCATCATGGCAGTAAAACCTCATCCACCTTTGAGTTTCTACAAGCGGTTCAACCTGTCTATGTGTTAATTCCCGCCGGCTATCGTAATCAATTTGGACATCCTCATCAGGAAGTTTTGGATCGTTATGAGCAAATAAAAGCGCAACGGTTAAATACCGCCGACAGCGGTGCGATTACGGTTAGCGTAAAGGATGGGTCATGGGTGGTACAGTCACTGCGTGATACAGAAAGTAAATACTGGAATGTAAAATAAGCGGTAAAGATAGTCTTGCAGCATTGCCAGGAAAATCCGCAAAAAAGATTAAATGCTATCACCACGAAGACACTAAGGGCACGAAGAAAGAAAGTGTCGTGTCTTCGTGGTGAATATTTTGTTGAAATAAAACTCGCCAACAGGACAGATAATACAATAGCCGGATAAACTTATCCTGTCTTTATTCAGATGACTTTCTCTCGACGGACAACGTAACCCGGTAATCTCCATGCGAAATAGATACTCCAGTGATTCTAGGCGGATTTAGAGAAACCAATTTAAGCTTGTGCCCCTTTAATGGCGCTAATCTCGGATCATCTTCTGTATTCAGGATAATCGTTTTATTTTGTCCATCGATATCAAGGACTTCAATTTCAACTTTGCCATTACCCGCCCATGCGCAGAGCGCATTAATGGGGCAACGTGAATCCTCAAGAACAGCCTTGAATTTGATAATGAGTTTCTCGCTGTCAATACTTGCCGATTGCCCAATACTCAGAGAAAATTCTTTATCAATAAGAGCGTTGGCTGGATTAGCTGATGCAACGCTCAACCAGATAAATGCCATGATAACAAAGCTATATTTAAACAAGCGGTGCATTATTTGCCTCACAAATTGTGAATTACCCCCTCGACCTGATTGTGTTTTTGAATTTACAATAAATATTGGTCAAAGGGTGCCCATTCGCCTCGCCTCAAAGGGCCGCATAAGTGCGACTCTTTGAGGAATGAACAAGAATCAACGGCTCAAAGCAAGGTTATAAGGCGTGCTTGATGTATAAGCTCCTCCGAAAGCGACCACCTTGATGTAGTAGCTTGCAGGCTTCGCGCCGGAATTCGTGTAAGTCACGGATTCAGTGGAACCAACGTTGGCGCTGGTTCTTAGTGTAGTGCCGGAGCTGCTTAGCAGGTAGAGGTCGTAGTCCTTGGCTGGGCCCGTCATGCTAACTGTCACGGTACGGCCGGCAGCGACATTGATCTTGAAATAGTCCTTGTCGGTTGAAGTGCTTATGTAGCCAATGATCTTCGTGACAGTGTCGGCGATGATGTTGGCGGTCTGCGTTGTGCCATTGTTCTCAACCTCGTTGTAGGTGGGAGTAGGTTCTGGGCGGCTGACAGTGAATATGACATCGGGTGAAATACCAATATTGCCGGCAGTATCGTAGGCCTTGCCCATCAAGGTGTGATTTCCCTCGGATAGCGTCAGGGAATCCAGTGTCATGCTGTAAGGCGAAGTCGTGTCCGTGCCCTTCAGGGTATTGTCTACGTAGAACTCTACCTTGGTGACACCTATGTTATCGGTGGCTGTGGCACTGAAGGTGATAGTGCCGCTGGTGCCGCTCTCGCTAACGGAAATGACAGGGGGTGGATCTTCACCTGGATTGTTGACGGTAAAAGTAACGGGCGTTGACGTCCCCATGTTACCCGCCGCATCGTAGGCTTTGGCCACCAGAATATGGGGGGTATTATTGGTTAGCGTCTTGCTGTCCAGCGTCATGCTGTAGGGAGAAGTCTCATCCGTACCCTTGAGAACACCATCCACGTAAAATTCAACTTTGGTCACGCCGACATCGTCCGAAGCCGTCGCAGAGAAAGTGATAATGTCGCTGCTGCCACTCTCGCCGGCACTTATTGTGGGTATTTGGTCGCCACCACCGCTCACCATGAGGTTCACCTTGTCCAGTATGAAACCCGTGGCCAGCGCTCCATCCTCAGCCCCCAGGAAATAAAGCTGAATCGTTTGGCCCTTGTATGCAGCCAGATCGAGGCTGTAAACTTTGTAGCCCGTTGCCGCATTCAAATTGCTGTAGGTTGCCAAAGTATTGAGGATAGTTCCTGAACTATTACGTATTTGCACGGCAAAAGTGTCGCGGGCGATACCTGTTGAAGTCTCTTTGGTTTCAATATGCAGGGCGTAGCTCAAGGTCGCCGGAGACGCGTTGGCGGGAATGGCAATCGACTGGTACAGGCCTACACTCATTTTCGATCCGGTGCCGCAAAACTTGGCCATCTTGGTGCCGTCATAAGCCGTCTGGCCCAGTATGGTGCCGATCTGCATGCCCGAGGTATTTGACCAGCCCACGCCATAGCCTTTCTCAAAGCTGCCATTATGAACCAATTGGCCGTTGGCGATGATAAAGGTCATCGTGGCGTTGGTGTACTGGCCTGAGGTATCGGTGGCCTTGGCAACCAGGGTGTGACTGCCGTCATCCTGCATGAGGGAATCGTAGGTCATGGTGTAGGGAGCCGAAATACTTGAACCTACCAGAGCGCCGTCGAGCAGAAATTCAACCTTTACTACGCCCTTGTCATCAACAGCGGTAGCACTGAAGGTGAGTATTCCCTTCGCTCCGCTCTCACTAACGGTGACTGTGGGTGGTACATCGGGGCCTGACCAGGGACTTCCAACATTGATACCGGCGAAGGCGTTCCATACTGCGGTTTCCTCCAGACCTGAAACCGGGAACAGATCTCTTACCGCCTGGATACAAGCGATTCGCGCACCCGCGTAGTCGGTAGAGGAAGTCATGTAAGTGGTCAGGGCACGGAACCATATTCTGGCGGCCTTATCGTTTCCGATCCCCGTCATGCCCTGCGGCAGGTAGGAGGTAGCCGTTTCTCCGGTCATGGTAGCGCCCTGGCTCAGGAAATAGAAAGCGCGATTCATAGGGCCGGAACTGTAATGAACGTTCAGGTTTTTCAGGGTTGGGCTCCAGGCGTCGGCGCTGTAGCCATCCTTGCTGGGCTTATATAGAAAGCGCATTTTGAGGGGATAGGCGGGGGTGGTGATCTGCTCGCCCTGCGTCCAGGTTCCACCTGTATCGGGAATAACGCTGCCCTTACCGTTGGCACCCCGCATATAAAACTCCGTCATGGCACCCATAATGTCTGAATTGGCTTCGTTTAGACCGCCGGATTCCTGACTGTAAATGAGAGCTGCCGATGTCATACATACGCCATGGGAAAATTCGTGGGCGGCGACATCCAGGGAGGTGAGTGTCTGAAGCTTGGTACCATCGCCGTAGGTAATGCACATACATTGGTCTGAATAAAAGGCATTATCGTAGGCATTGTCGTAGTGCACACGGGCGTAAGTTGGTTTACCAAGCCCATTGATGCCGTTGCGCCCGAAGACATTTTTGTACATATCCCAGGTTGCCTGTAAGCCGTAAGCCGCATCGACAGCGGCGGTCTGTCCGTTGGCAGAGGTTGTAGGCTCGGGGTCTTCCTTGAAGTTGACGCCATCCCCCCAAGTATTGTCAGAATCCGTGAAAATGGTTCCGGTTCCAGAAGTGGAATGATCGAGATTGTAAACTACGTTACCGCCGCTGGCGGGTCTGGTCAAATCCCTCAACTCGAAGCCGCTCGCCAGGCTGTTGGTGTTAAGACTTACCGTGCCGCTGTACTGACTCTTTCCCGTACCGATGGCGGCCGAGGTGAGCAGGCTATCCCACTTCTCGATGATCGCACCGGTTTGAGCATTCACCAGATAATCTGTGTGTCTCGTATCACCCGGATTCTCCAGTTCAGTATGAACGTAGTAAACCAGTTGGTAACCTGTTACCTCGGTGACGAAATCTTCGGCGTTTAGCTGGTTATTTGAGACAAGTGCCTTGCGGGGTAATACATGGCTAACTTTTTCTGGAAAAACCACAAGCTCTACCACGGGTTTGTATGCGAAATCAAAACGTGGGGCAAGATCAGTCTTGACAACGTTCAGCACCTCAGTCGCCGAAAGTTTCGGCTCTATATCGACCTTAATATCCTGCTTGAGAGCTGAAGTGGGGGGAAGCTCCGTCCCATCTTTTTGTGTGTGAGTAATCACTTCACCCCCCCAGATTCGAATGCCGTGGTAGTGCTGACTAAACCGGACATGCGTCTGTCCCAGCTTGTCCTGCTCCATACTTTGCAACTGAAATGTGTGGTTCTCGTTTAAACCAAGCGCCTCGCGCATTCCGGTAAGTCTTTGCTGAGACTGAAGCATCAACTCCGCACTAGAGGGGTTTGCGGCCGACGAGGGAAACGCAATCAGGAGAGAGATTGCGAGGGTAAGGGAAAACTGAATGCAATTCATAAAGTACTCCTGAAATGTGAATCCACGTATTGACAGTTATAGGCGGGGCGACCCAAGTTTGTTCTGGAAAGAGCAAGCAGGAGCCAATCGCCTGGGTTGCCCCGTATTTACGTAACACTGCAACAACATAAAGGAAATAAATCATGAGTACAATTAGTAGAAATACTTACATAGACGAAAAATACTTGTTTTTTGAATGGTGGACTTAGGATATTGATGTGCAACTCACGGCCAAACCGGACGTTCAAAATAATTACGTGTCCTGTAGGTATTGATATTTAGAGATGGAAACATATAAAATATCAAAAATTTAGATAAACAACAGAAGTGACTATGAAACAAAAATGTATTATTTGCTCCACTGTAAAGGGTAAACGGGGCTGCTTATTAAAGGGCATGACGCTCATTTGTCCTCGTTGTTGTGCTGAAATCCGCAATTCGGAATGTGATGGCTGTTCATATTATAAAGACTCACAGAAGTTTGCCGTTGAAAAAGCTATTGAAAAAACCAAGAAATCACCTCAGCATTTTACCATTCGCATGGCACCAGAGGTTGATGATCAAATTGATCGTGCTTTAAGGATGGTTGCAGACGGTAATATTGCAAAGGGCGAGTCGCTTATACGCTCATTAATGAAAGAAAATGCGGATTTATACACCATTCATTTTGCTATGGGAACCGTTTATAGCTTTAAAGAACAATATGATGAGGCAATGGCGTGTTTCGATAAATCAATAGAAATATATCCATACTTTGTTGACTGTTGGTTTAATAGAGCCCTTGTTGCACAGAAAACAATGAATGTTTTAGAACTGGTTTTTTCGCTACGTAAGGTCATCGAATTTGCTCAAACCGATGATGACGAAGTTGTTTTGAGAGCAAAGCAACTTTTAAATGGTTTAGAGCAGTTAGCTCATAAAGAAGAAGGTCTTGAATTAGATAAATATATTGAAGCTCTAAAAAAGTTTAATGCTGCTTTTGCGTTAATGCAGCGTGGACAATGGGAAAAAGCGATTGTCTTTTACAAAGAAGCCATCAAAATCAACCCAACAGCACCACAAGTTTTTGGCAACATGGGGCTTTGTTATGCTAATTTAAACGAAGAAAATAAAGCGATAGAGGCTTTTGACAAAGCCATAGCCCTAGATCCTAACTATGAACCGGCCATTATTAATAAAGAAATATTTAAGAAAACTATAGCCAAGGGTTTAAGTTTTTCAGAAATGCACTCTGAAGTAAAAGTCATTGAATACATGAAAGATTATTCTCCAAAAGACAATAAACTATTAATACATGATTATTTGAATGGCAAGCTAAGCAAGTAGTCTGAAAGGTCAGCTTCAATTAGAAGTTAACATCACTAAATGTCAGCAAGGGATAAACTGCTGACGCAAGCATTTTCGTATAGCTGTTGTTGATTTTGATTCGATAATGACGGGCAACTGACGGCCACTATGGGTAGATCTGAATTATGTGTAGAACACATATGGTCATAGGCTGCGAAGCCTTATTTAATTGGTCTACAAAGATGATGGAAGTTAATTTTCTAAACATAGTTTTGCTGGTCTCCTGAAATGGAAATCTACCCATTTCAGGAGATAGTAATGGATTCTTCCCCGCGCTATTTAGTTGATGGCTAACTTGGTGGTGAAAGAAAAGGTACTGGCGAGACCCCTGGAGTCCGAAATGAGAATGGGCCGCTATCACCCACCAAATATTTCATTTATTCAGTTCATTCTGGCAATGTAACTATGTGCAGAGGCTATCGGCTCAATGTCTGGTCTCACAACGGTCAAGCCATTAATGGGGGAGCAACTTAACATAGTTTAGTCCTACACATAGGGGTCGCTATGTGTAGATTAACATAGCGGCCATGAGCTGCCCGTCGCGGCTTGCTGCTTTGGGGCAAGCAGTTTTGCGACATGGAGTTCATCAATGTGCCAAAAGCTGACGGTCATAAATATATTCCCCCTTCTGGGTAGCAAAGCAAACAAATTTTGGCTGTTATCCATTTAAGATATTCATGGCACTCATGAAAGTTATTGCAATTGGTTGCATTTATCCAATAAACTTTCTAGTTTAAATAATCATTTATTAGGGATCTCAGAGAGTTTCAGTGGAACCACCGAAGCGAAAACGTCTCAAGCCAGGCGAACTGGTTGCGCTTTCACTCACGCTTGATCAAGTTGATCTCATCACAGAACACACCTATATCGGCGAAAATCTACTTGCAATACTGTATGCTGCCAAGGTGCATGACAATGTAGTTCGACTGCGGTGTACAATTGATGTCCTTGATCAACTTTCCAAGCATGTCGCCGATGAAGCCCACAAGACGAAAGACAAGAAACTCCAGCAGAAGCTTGACGCCATATTCCAAGAAATCAGGACATTGGAGCAATTCTATTTAACACAATGATTATAAATGAAAAAATATCAAAGGCGAATAATGTTAAAAAGGTTCAGCATATCTATAATAAAATTTCAGCAGCTCTAGCTGATGTTGACATATTGAGGTATGTAAAAATTTACAATGGAAGCATTAAAGCATCAAATTTTCTTAGTGAAAACGGTAAAAAAGACCCCGTCATAAAAATAGGCGATGAAAAAATTGTTGGTGTTGAATTATTGGTAGATATTCCCAATAAAATCATTCAGTTTTATTCCATCACATCGTCTGTGAAAGGATATGGTGAAAAAATAGTGTCTTCAGTAGTTAATTCAGTTCCTAAAGACTGGGAAATTGTGGTGGTAATGGATTGGAGTATGGGTTTTTGGCAAGTTATGGCTGACAGGTATCCAAGACTGGTGCTGTTATGATATTCGTCCTTATATATGCCTCCTCCTAGTTTTAATACCATTTTAAAAAGATTTGATGGATCAATAGGGAGTTCATTCTGGCAATGTAACTATGTGTAGAGGCTACCGGCTCAATGTCTGGTCGCACAACGGTCAAGCCATTAATGTGGGAGCAACTTAACATAGTTTAGTCCTACAACATAGGGGTCGTAACCAGTCAGTCATATTTTCCAAATATGATCCATAAAGGAACGTCCTGTTAGCTCCCCTAACAGGACGTTTTTCAACAGAAATACCCCACTAAAAAACACATTCTCTGAGAAGCTTGAGTGTAAGCCGTTAATCTTTAAACAAGAAGGTTGTTTCAAACTAAACTCCTCAGGTAAACTGTCAATACAGGTTAACCAGATTAATAAACAGGGATTACGATGGAAATTGAGCGCAAACAACTACGTCACTATGCCGATGTGCTTGAGCATCTGAAGACTTATTTTCCATCTCCCGTGTCCGACCCCATTATGGATGGTTATTTTGTCCATTCCGTTTCGCGCTTTCTGGATCAGGTGGATAGCCTAAAATCGGCCAAGCCATTGCTGGGGAATGGTGTTAAGGATAATCATTACGACACCAGTCAGCAGGCGGTATTTCCAGAGATTATAAGTTCTGTTGAGGATATGACCGAATTGTTGGCGGATTACTGTCAGGGCATGACGATTTGGTCACATCCCAACGCGCAGCTTAATGTCATCCCGCCACCCACCATTCCCAGTATTACGGCGTTTATTGCGGCCGCGATTTATAATCCCAATATTATTACTGACGAATACGCAGGGCGTTTCTCTGAAGCTGAAATCCAGTCTATTGCGATGCTTTCCGATTTGGTGGGTTACGATCCTCAGCAATCGGGAGGCTTGTTTACCTTTGGCGGTACCGGCACTATTCTTTATGGCTGTAAACTGGGCATCGAAAAAATACTCGGGGGCAGGGGAATGCAGGAAGGCATTCGCGAAGATTTTAAAATTTTCTCCTCTGATGTGTCTCATTATTCGCGGCTTAATGTTGCCGCATGGTTAGGCGTGGGCACCAAAAACCTGATTGCCATTCCTTCGACCTCAAACAACGAGATGTCATTATCGGCATTGGAAGAGGCGCTACGTACTTCCTTGAGTCGCGGGGAAAAAGTGGCGGCTATCATTGCCACGCTGGGTACGACCGATGCCTTTGGTATCGATGACTTGGCCGCCATTGTACATTTGCGTAACGAGCTGGTGGAGGAATACGGGCTGGACTATGTGCCTCATATTCATGCAGATGCCGTGATCGGTTGGGCATGGTCGGTGTTTCGGGATTACGATTTTGATGATAACCCTTTGGGTTTTCATGCCCGAACTCTGCGCTCATTAACGGATTCGTTGGAGCGTATTGAGAGCTTGCAACTGGCTGACAGTATTGGTATTGACTTACACAAGACCGGCTACGCACCTTATATTTCAAGTGTTATTTTGATCAAAGACCGGAGTTCATTCGCGCTACTCAGTCGCGAGCCGGAACAAATGCCCTATCTTTACCAGGTTGGCCATCATCATCCCGGTATTTACACGCTTGAATGTTCCCGTTCCGGTGCCGGAGCGCTTGCGGCCTTGGCAAGTATGACGTTGTTGGGTAAACAAGGCTACCGCGTACTTATCGGGCATAATGTAGAAATGGCGGAAATGCTGCGCGAGCGTTTGGAACGACATGACTGTATTCAGGTGCTGAATGACTACAATTACGGCCCGGTCACGCTGTTTCGCGTTTATCCTCCAGGGGTTGATGCCGAAAAAGCGTTGCACCGTGAATTGAATGACCCCGACTACCGCAGCCAGCTATTGGCAAATAATGTGTATAACCGGCAGGTATTTGATTTGATTTACGAACGCGTCATGCAAGGCGAAGGCGTAATGCTCTCCTGGACATTGGCTTACCGGCACGCAAATTATCCGGATGGGCCTGCAGTTGCCGCTTTGAAGTCATTTATCATGAGCCCGTGGACTGACCTGAAAGCGATTGATTCGGTAGTCAATCAAGTCATGGAAGTTCGCGAACAAATTGCCGGTGCTTGATCTAAAGCTTCATTTCCATTTAGACCAGTGCTTTGTCCATAAGAATGATGCCGTGATGATCCTTAATGGACGAAAAGACCGGCTTGTCTTGAAAAGTAAATGTTTTATAGGGCGCTTCAAAACGATCGACAAAACCGAATTTTCTGAAAATGTGTTGAGAGACCACACCGGTTGCTTCGACGACACCGGTTTTGTAACCTTTCCTGATACCGTTCTCTAAACAGGTTTGCACCAAATTCTGTGCTACATTCTTGCCGGATTGTCGAGGATCTACTGCAAGCAGGAAAAAGTGGAGATACTCGCCCTTGGGTAAAACTCTTCCTTGCTTATATCGGCTATCCAGTTCATCCAAAATCGCCCATAAGGGCTCATAATTGTCGCCAAGTTGCCGCATTTCTTCAGGCGGTTCTATCGCAAAATCGTCAGAAACCATTGCGCCGATAATTTGCTTGGTTTCTTGATTCCTGGCAATCACGGTCAATGCTTCTTGTTCCAGCTTTGGGCCCAGTAGCCTTACAAAATCAGTAAAGTCGGCTGAAGAAATACCCAAGGAAGACGTGACCGGTTCATATCGGGCAAATATTTCAGCTGTCATCGCCGCTAGTTCATGGAGATCGCTTATATCAAACAGTTCGTATTGCACACCGTCAGCTTCGTTCAAGATCATTGCAGTTTCTCCTTTCAGCTTCTTGCAAACAGATAGGGATTTCAGTTGCTTGTTGATTTATCGTAAATTAAGTGGTTTTAGTGGTCAAGGATTTTTTGAGCAAAAAAATGGGGCTACAAAGGGCTAAAGATAAGTTCTGATTAATCAAGAAGTCTTAAAAGATTATTCCCATGAAGACATGAAGAAAAAACTTCGTGTCTTTGTGGTGAATAAAATTAGCTTAGTTCAGGTTGGGTATGGATTTCGTTGTATCATAGACTCAAATGATAAGGTAAAGCGATGACTTACCCTTTTGGATGGTTGATTTTTAGTGGAGAGAGAGTGTGGCGCAATTTACAGTAACGGGTGAAATTGATCCCTTTTTACATGTCAGTTTATTACGTGGCGAAAAGATTTATTGCGAATCCAATGCCATGGTGATGATGGAAAGCGCTTTAGAGCTAAAGGGAAAAATGACGGGCGGTTTAGGCAGTGCCTTGATGCGTCGTTTTGCCAATGGCGAATCGTTTTTTCAGCAACATATTGAAGCTGTTCGAGGTGATGGTGATTGTTTGCTATCGCCGACTTTGCCGGGTGCGATACAAGTTTTAGACGTTGGCACAACCAGTTACAGGATAACCGATGGGGCCTTTGTGGCGGCTGAAAGTGGCGTTACGCTGAATGTACGCACACAAAGTTTAGGCACGGCCATGTTTGGTCAAACCGGTGGTTTTTTTATTTGTGAAGCATCGGGGGTTGGCAAGTTGGCAGTGTCGGGCTTTGGTTCCAGTTTTGTATTGGATGTGGAGCCCGGCAAAGACATTATTATTGATAATGCCCATGTGGTCGCTTGGGATAGTGCGTTACATCATGAGATTTCCGTCGCTACGCAACAATCCAGCGGTTTTTTAGGACAGTTGGTCAATAGCGTAACCAGTGGCGAAGGTATGGTGCTTAAGTTTTCGGGTAAAGGCAAAGTTATAATCTGCTCGCGTAATCGTGAAAATTTTATTACCTGGCTACTTAAAGGAATGCCTGTTAATACCTGATCAATCATAACGATTTGATCCGTTAATTATAGATTTTCAGATAAATAATTTCGATCCAACAGATACTATCCCTTCAAGGGATGTTATCTGTATGAGCTTACAACAACGTGAATGGAAATTTAATTGCTGAAAGACTATTAAGCCACGACAAATAAAATTGTGCCTCTTTTTAAGCTGAGCCTTTATTATTAGTAATAAAAATTCGGTAATTAATTGTTTTTAAAAGAAATTATAGTGTTGTTTTGTATTATGAAAAGCCCTGTGATTTTTATGCCCCTTTGTTTTAAAGATATTTCTTCCCCTTATTATTGACTATGCCCACCTTAAACTGGCTTAACCATCAGGATGCTAAACGCGTCGCGCAGAAAGTGCCTTATCGTTTGCTGGAAACCGTTCCAGAACTTTGTGTGGGTGATCTGAATACAGAGAACATGCTAATTCAGGGTGATAATTTACAGGCGCTCAAAGCCTTGTTGCCGATGTATGCGGGTAAGGTGAAATGTATTTATATCGATCCTCCGTACAATACCCGATCCGCGTTTGAACATTATGATGATAATTTGGAGCATTCGGTCTGGTTGAGCATGATGTGTCCGCGCTTGGAATTGTTGCGCGAGTTGCTGGCTGAAGATGGCAGTATTTGGGTGTCGATAGATGATAATGAAGCCCATTATCTGAAGGTGATGATGGATGAGGTGTTCGGGCGGAAGAATTTTGTTACGACTGTAATTTGGCGAAAAAATTATTCACCAAAATCTACAGCTCGTCATTTCTCAGAAGATCATGACTATATAGTTGTTTATGCAAAAGATGGCGAGAGGTGGAGTCCAAACTTGATGCCTAGAACTGCAAAGCAAGATAAGGCATATCGGAATCCAGATAAAGATTCTCGTGGACCATGGAAACCGGGAGACCTATCAGCCCGAAATTTTTATAGTTTAGGTACATACCCAATTAAAACACCAAGTGGGAGAGAAATACCTGGCCCTCCAAATGCAATGTATTGGAGGGTATCTGAAATGAAGTTACAGGAACTTGATGAGGATAACCGAATTTGGTGGGGAAAAGATGGATCAAATGTCCCGGCAATAAAACGTTTTCTCTCTGAAGTTAAGCAAGGGATAGTCCCTCAGACATGGTGGTCTTATGAAGAAGTAGGCCATACCCAAGAAGCAAAGAAGGAAATTGTTGTTTTATTTTCTGATGATGTATTTGGAACACCAAAACCAGAACGCCTAATCGAGCGAGTTTTACACATTGCCACTAACCCAAGTGACCTCGTTCTCGACAGCTTCTTAGGCTCAGGAACAACCACCGCAGTTGCCCATAAAATGAACCGCCGTTACATCGGCATAGAAATGGGCGACCATGCCCAAACCCATTGCCAGCCGCGTTTGCAGAAAGTCGTCGAAGGCGAACAAGGCGGTATTTCTCAAACGGTCAATTGGACGGGCGGCGGCGGTTTTCGTTTTTATCGTCTGGGGTGTGAACTGTTTGACGAATACGGCACGATTAATCCCGCTATTGGTTTTGCCAGTCTCGCTGCGCATATCTGGTACATGGAAACCCGCACACCGTTATTAACGCCTGCGGATTCGCCGTTATTGGGGATTTATAACGGCACGGCTTATTATCTGTTATACAACGGCATCTTACGAGACCGAAGACCGCAAAGCGGCAATGTGCTGACGCGTGCGGTGTTGGATTTTTTACCCCTTCATGACGGCAAGAAAATTATCTACGGTGAAACTTCGCGTTTAGGGCAAGCCCGACTGGATGCAGAACAAATTACCTTCAAACAAATCCCTTACGACGTGAGGGTCGCATGATGGTAGGGGCAATCCCTTGCGGTTGCCCATTAATCCATTACGGTTTTCCATTAATCACGGGTGTTTTTATAGGGCAATCGAAAAAAGCGCAACGGCAAAAAGGGCAACCGCAAGGGATTGCCCCTACGGATTTTAAAATGGTAGCGAATGAAAGGCTGAGTCATGTTTGAATTAAAAAACTATCAAAAACAGGCGTTAGCGGTTCTGGAAAATTTTCTGGTAGCGGCCAGAAGCCAATCGGTTGAATCGGCTTTTGAACAAGCCTTGACCCAACAAAAGCAAAAACCCGTTCCGTACCGGCATTATGCCTTTGAAGAAATTCCTTACGTTTGTTTACGTTTGCCAACCGGCGGCGGTAAAACAGTCTTAGCGTCACATTCCGTTAAAGTGGCTAAACAGGCGTATCTGGAACAGGATTATCCGGTGGTGCTATGGTTAGTGCCAACCAATACCATTAGAGAGCAAACCCTTAAAGCACTTAAAACAGTTGCGCATTCTTATCGGCAGGCGTTGGAGCAGGAGTTTGGTTTAGATAGACTGCGTATAATGGATATAGGCGAAGTCACTCAACTTTGCCCGCAAGACATAGGCCACAAAGCGATTATCGTGGTGGGTACGCTGGCCTCGTTGAGAGTGGAAGATACCAGTGGCCGCAAGGTTTACGCGTATCATGAAAACTTTGAAGCGCATTTTTCCGGTATCCGGCAAGATGATCCACGCTTTGAGCGCGTATCGGAAAAAGATTTGCAGGAAAATGGTTTGGGTAAAGCGTCGCTGGGTAAAATCAAATATTCCTTTGCCAATTTACTGATGTTGCACCGGCCCTTGGTGATTATGGATGAAGCGCACAATGCCCGCACCAGCTTGACCTTTGACACCTTAAAACGTGTCCATCCCAGTTGTATTGTGGAGTTTAGCGCGACACCCGATACCGGCGCAACTTCAGCGTCCAATATTCTGTATCGCTGCACGGCGGCTGAATTAAAAGCCGAACAAATGATTAAGTTGCCCATTATGCTTACTGAGCATAAGGACTGGCAAGCGGCTGTGCGTGATGCGGTGCTGACGGGCAAAAAATTAAATGAAGAGGCGCGAAAGGAAACCGACTACATTCGCCCGATTGTGTTGTTTCAGGCGGAAGCCAAAAACGGTGTAGTTACTGTTGAGGTGTTAAAAGCCCATTTAATCACTGAGCTGGCGATTGCTGAACAAGAAATTGCAATTGCTACCGGTCATCAACGTGGACTGGAAGGTGTTGATCTATTTTCGCCGGGTTGTCTGATTAAATACATTATTACCATGGAAGCCTTGAAAGAAGGTTGGGATTGTTCCTTTGCTTATGTGTTTTGTTCGGTTAAAGATGTGCGCTCCAGTAAAGATGCAGAACAGTTATTAGGTCGTGTTTTGCGTATGCCTTTTGCACAAAACCGTCAAATTGAAGCCCTTAATCGTGCTTATGCGCATTTGGCATCGCCGACCTTTTCACAAGCCGCGCAGTTATTAAAAGACAAGCTGATTGATATGGGTTTTGAGGCAATGGAAGTCGCCGCTTTGATCAGACCGGGATCGACTCAGGCTGATCTTTTTGGCGGGCAAGACGTTAAGCCGCAAGACATACCTTTGGTTATTGAGTTGCCCAGCTATCCTGACTTACCGCCTAATCCGGCGTATAAAATCACCGAGACCGAGGCAAATACTTATCAAGTAGAGATTATCGGTACGGTTCCAGAACAGGTCACCCAGCAATTGTTAAAAACGGTTTCAGGGGTCGCAAAAAAGCACATTGAAGCGCAGGTTGAATTTCATAATTGTCAGATTCAGGTAAACAAAGCGCCTGCCATGCGGGGTGAGCTATTTGCCGCGCTGCCGCAATTAGGGTATTTACAAAATGATCTGCTGGAGTTGTTAGAACCGGATAGTTTTTTATATATGTCAGGTAACTGGTCGTTGCAGGATTATCGGGCTGAATTACCGCAGTTTAGCCTGAGTGAAATGGCAAAAAACTTTGAAGTGGATATTGAGGGTAAAAAAGTATTTTATAAAGTTGCCGGAGAAAGTGAAGTTTATAATCTGGATTGGGTGGACAGCGGCATTACCGAAACGCATTTGGTGCGCTGGCTGGACAGTCAAGTGAAACAACCGGATGTTGTTCAAGCCAGTTGTGTGCTTTTTCTGAGTCAGTTAATCTGTCATCTTACCCAAGTCAGGCACATTCCGTTAACGGGCTTGTTACGGAGTAAGTTTGTACTCGCCAGAACGATTAATGAGCAAATCAATAAATATCGGGAACAGGCCGCTAAAAAAGGTTTTCAGTTTTCGTTGTTTGAAGGCTCGATTCCGCTGGAAACCAGTTTTGACTTTGCCTATCAGTTTAAGCCGGATAATTATCCCGCTCGACCGCCTTATTATCAGGGCAGTTTTAAGTTTGCCAAACATTACTATCCGCTTATTGAAGACTTAAAAAGTGACGGGGAAGAATTCGCTTGTGCCCAAGCTATCGATTCCAATGCGCAGGTTAAGTTTTGGATCAGGAATCTGGTCAACAGAGAGCAAGCCTCGTTTAGATTGCCTTTAGCCAGTGGTTATTTTTACCCGGATTTTGTTGTGGAATTACAGGATGGTCGTTTGTTAATCGTTGAGTATAAAGGCAAAATGTTGTTAACCAATGATGATTCACGAGAGAAAAATGCAGTGGGTGAATGCTGGGCAAACAACAGCAAAGGCAAATGCTTGTTTGTTATGGCGGTGGCTGAAGATGCTAATGGTCTGAATGTCTTTCAGCAAATTGAACGGGTCATTACAAAGCAGTAGTGCCGTAGGGTTGCCAGCTATAGACTTTTAGAAATTAAATTTCCAATTCACTGTAACTATTCAGTCCCCCTCTTTGAAAAAGAGGGGTGAGGGGAGATTTTATTAGATAAATCCCCCTCGTCTCTGAATAGGGAAGGCCGTAAGGCTGGCATGTGGTTAATGAAAATCATGCCGACAACGCCCAACGTTCTTATAAAGTTGACAGTGCCAAACGTGCAGTTTGAATGGCATTTCTGACGGTATCAGGAGCGGTGCCACCGATATGTTTACGTGCGGCAACCGAGCCTTCCAGGGTTAAAAATCCAAAGACATCTTCAGTAATCAATGCTGAAAATTCTTGTAACTCAGGTAATGATATTTCGGATAAATCACGGTTGCTGTTTAGTCCTGCGCGCACAGCCAAACCAACAACTTCATGGGCATCACGAAAAGCCATGCCTTTACGAACCAAATAATCGGCAAGGTCGGTTGCAGTGGCAAAACCGCGTTTAGCGGAGTTGTACATGTTGGTTTTTTTCGCGCTAAGATGCGGCACCATGTCGGCATAAGCCCGCAAGCAATTAATCAAGGTGTCGGCGGTATCAAACAGCGGTTCTTTATCTTCTTGATTGTCTTTGTTATACGCTAAAGGCTGGCTTTTCATCAGCATCAGTAACGACATTAAATGCCCTGTTACGCGTCCTGATTTTCCGCGAACCAGTTCAGGTACATCCGGATTTTTCTTTTGCGGCATAATAGAAGAGCCTGTGCAGAAGGCGTCGGGCATGTCGATAAAATCAAATTGGGCGCTGGACCATAAGATGAGTTCTTCTGAAAAACGCGATAAGTGCATCATGATAATGCTGCCTACGGCGGTAAATTCAATGGCAAAATCACGGTCACTGACCGAATCCAAAGAGTTGGCGGAAGGTCGACTGAAACCCAGCAAATCAGACGTCATAAAGCGATCAATCGGGTAGGTGGTCCCCGCCAAGGCGGCCGCACCCAGTGGCATAACATTAATGCGTTTGCAGCAATCTTGCAGTCTTTCCCGATCACGTACCAACATTTCAAACCACGCCATTAAATGATGGCCAAACGTAATCGGTTGGGCAACTTGTAAATGCGTAAATCCGGGCATGATGGTGTCGGCATGTTGCTCGGCCAAATCCAGAATGGCAGTTTGCAAACGGGTGAGTTGATCGGTAATATGCCCCACCTCACTGCGTAAATAAAGCCGGATGTCGGTCGCAACCTGATCATTACGAGAGCGACCGGTGTGCAGCTTTTTACCAGCAATGCCTATTAAATCAGTCAGCCTGGCTTCAATGTTCATGTGGACATCTTCTTGCTTAATCGACCAGACAAATTCACCTTTAATGATTTCATCGCTAATTTGGTTTAGGCCGTTAATAATAGCGTCACGCTCCGTTTTAGTCAGAATGCCACAGTGAGCCAGCATGGTGGCATGGGCGATTGACCCTTGAATATCTTGTTCGGCCATGCGCTGGTCAAAATCGACAGAAGCGGTAAACACTTCAACAAAAGCATCGGTTGCTTGGGCAAAACGGGCGCTGGAAAGTTTTTCAGAATTAACGGTGGTCATGATGATTTTTATACGGATTAACAAAAGATTCCAAATTATACAGCTAAACGAAACCTGATGAATCTAAAAGCAGTTTTATAGGGAACACGGATGACACCGATGAGAGCGGTTTTTAGGTGATAAAGGTTTAATTATTTTTTCGTGTTTATCAGTCGAATTCCTGTCGTCTGTGTGCTGTTGCGTTAATGGATTTGTAGTTTCTATCCTTAAACAAAAAAAATTCTTAATGACCAAAGCTGCATAATTTTGTATAGTGGTACAGTTTTATTTTTTATAACGGGATGAGTTTTTATCCTAAAAAAAATCAGTTAATCCACGAAAAGTACAAAAAGCACGCAAAGATTCCAATAGACATCAAGCGGTCGCCCGTTACCGAACGGGTGGGACGCTGTTTAATACTGTTCTCTGGTTTATGTTGCGTCGCCTGGCGGCGTCTATTTTTTATTTTCGTGGATTGTCCCATTTTTTAGGTTTAAGGGTGCATTCCGTTTTGTATATTCGAGGTAACGTGTTTGGCTAAGTCTGCATTATTAGTGTTAGAAGATGGAACAGTATTTAACGGTGTATCAATAGGTGCAGACGGCTGTTCTGTGGGTGAAGTGGTTTTTAATACTGCGATGACGGGGTATCAGGAGATTCTCAGTGATCCTTCATACTGCCAACAAATTGTGACATTAACCTACCCGCATGTCGGTAATGCAGGCACGAACAGTGAAGACGATGAGTCTGGCGGTGTTTTTGTCAGTGGTTTGGTCATTAGGGATTTGCCCTTATTGGCGAGTAACTGGCGCTGCGAAAAAACGCTGCAACAGTATTTGCTGGATAATAATGTGGTTGCCATTGCTGATATAGACACGCGAAAGTTGACCCGATTGTTGCGTGACAAAGGTGCGCAACGTGGCTGTATTATGGCCGGCGATGCAGTTTGTCCAGAGACTGCAAAAGCTGCAATTGAAAGCTTTCCCGGATTAAAAGGCATGGACTTGGCTAAAGAAGTCACGACGGCTACGTCTTATGAATGGACTGAAAACATCTGGGATCTGCAAAACGGTTATACGCAAGGTGAGAACCTGTCCAAACATGTAGTTGCTTATGACTTTGGTATTAAACGAAATATTCTCAGATTACTGGTTAATCGCGGCTGTCGCATTACGGTTGTGCCTGCAACCACATCAGCAGCAACGGTCTTGGCGATGAAGCCCGACGGCGTCTTTTTATCCAATGGCCCCGGTGATCCGGAGCCTTGTACTTACGCCATCGAGGCCATCAAAACCATATTGGCTCATAAAGTTCCGGTATTTGGTATTTGTTTGGGACATCAACTATTGGCTTTGGCGAGCGGTGCCAAAACTGAAAAGATGAAGTTTGGTCATCATGGTGCCAATCATCCGGTTCAGGAAATAGCCACCGGGCGCGTGATGATTAGCAGTCAAAATCATGGTTTTGCAGTGAATGAAGACAGTTTGCCGGATAATTTAATAGCGACTTATCGGTCTTTGTTTGATGGGAGTTTGCAGGGTATTAAACGGACGGATTGCCCTGCGTTCAGTTTTCAAGGACATCCAGAAGCCAGTCCGGGGCCGCATGATGTGGAAGCTTTGTTTGATGAGTTTGTTGATATGATGAAGGCGCATTAGGCGGGTAGGCTAAATAGCTTTACAAATAACATCTTAACGGGTTGTTATTTGTCCTCGCCCAATTCGACAGGAGTAATTAATGACAGTCTTAAAAAAACTCACGTATTTAACTGAGCAGGATTATCTGGCATTTGAATTGAATGCCGACGTGCGTCATGAATATATTGACGGACAACTGTATGCCATGGCCGGGGCGAGTGAGCGGCATAATCGTATCAGCTTAAATGTCGGTTTTCATCTTCGTGCAGCGGCACGCGGCGGGCATTGCGGTGTATTTATCAGTGATATGAAGCTGAAAATAGCATGGCACAAAGCTTATTACTATCCCGATGTGATGTTGGTTTGTAACGCCCAAGATAACGGTGAATATTACAAACAACTGCCGTGTTTTATTGCAGAAGTTTTATCGCCTAGTACAGCCAATACTGATCGTCGTGAAAAATTATTGGCTTATCAAAAAATACCCGGTTTGCGCTATTTCTTACTGATTAATACCAATAAAAAACAGGTTGAATATTTTATTCGCGATGCCCGAGACGAATGGCAAACGGCACTGCTGGAAGCCGATGAAACGCTGGCAATAGACTGTGATGCGTGTCATGCGGTTTTGAGGATTGGCGATATTTATGAGGACGTGGTGTTTGATAATTGATGAAGCAAGTAGCCTGTATGAAATGAAACAGAATACGGGGAATTGCTTTGCGGAGTTAAAAAATATGGTAGGTCTGGTTGTGTGTTTAGAAAGTATCTACACGGCTAACCGCATTTATAAAAACTTAGGGGTAATGAGATGAGTGATTCATCTGAAAAAACACCTTTTATTGTCTCCCTAGCTAGGATTTTTACGGCACGTTTTCCAGATACTGGCGTAATGGCTGTTATAAAGGCTTTTATAAATGAACAGTGTCATATACTTATTACTGTTATATGTATGTTTTGTCGACTTTTCTTATACTTTTTATCTGCTACTTATTTGACAGTTATAAGGTAGGAATTTTTTTATGTGTAATAGGATGGTCTGTTTTTATTAGCATAATTATCCAGCAAATATTACAAGATAATGCTAAGTTGATTGCTGGATTTTTAGGTTCATTGCTAACAGAAACTTATCATAGTTTTCAATCGGGACAAGGATTAATTACTGGATTAAAGTTGGATATTGCTAATATTTCATCACAGGTATGTTTGTTAGTAACAGAGGATTGTACCGCAGAAAAAGTTTTTATTAGATATTGTGTAAGCATATTTATTTTTATTGTTGCAATAATGTGCTTATGCAGGCTCACTATAACTAAAGATTAATTAATGCGGTGATTGTATGAATAGTAAAGAAAAACGTGCTAGAGCAATTATTTTAGGATATGCCTCTGCTCATGCAACTGTAGCTTTTATTTTAGCAAATACAGTGGCAGGTGATACTCCTGTCTTATTTGTCATGACAAGTGCCATGATTATTCAACTTGCTGATTTATGTGGAAAAAAATTGGTTGGCAAGCGGCGGCAGTAATAGCGGGTAATCTTTTTGGCGCGGTGGCTGGTAGTTATTTGTTTGCGAAATTTGTGACATGGATTCCGTGGGCGGGCGCAATACTCTTAACGCATCTATTACTTTTGGAATAACTCAAATAGTGGGTTGGACTGTTTTTAAAATGTTTAATGACGATATGACTCAAGAGGAAGCTATCAAGTACGGTCAGGAAAAAACAGTTTTAAGGAACGAAATGGATAACATTATAAAAACAATGAGCGATGATGACAAAAAAAGATATAAGGAATTAATCAATAAATTAAAACAAAGGGGATTAACAGATGCAGATAGACAGTATATTGCTAATGATTTAGCTGATTTGTTAGAAAAATATGATGGGTAGTGAGTAGTGAAACCTCTCAAAAAATCTGAACATAACACTAACTGAAACATCATGAATAACGAATATACCGCAGTAATAAAACAAGATGGCGATTGGTGGATCGGTTGGATTGAAGAAATCCAGGGCGTCAATTGTCAAGAAGCTACATACCGTGAATTGCTGGAAAGTTTAAAAATAACGTTACAGGAAGCCTTAACTTTTAATCGTGAAGAAGCGTTATTAAATGCAGGGTCAGATTATCGGGAAGAACGCATCGCATTATGAAACGTTCTGAATTAATCAGGTATTTAAACGCACAAGGCTGTGAATTATTAAGAGAAGGCGGACGGCACTCATGGTGGCAAAATCCCTTGCAAAACAGACGTTCCGCTATTCCGCGTCACAATGAAGTAAGTGATATTTTAGCTAATAAGATTTGTAAAGATTTGGGTGTCAAGCCAGTTAAATAACAATAGGCTTCGTGCTTTCAAACAACTATATCTTAGGAGCGTATTTTAATGAAAACTATACAACTTGAAGTTCAAGATGCTTTTTATCAGAAAATTATTAATTTTTTAGCATGGTTGCCTCAAGACCTGTGCCATTGTTAGTAGACGATGCTTACTTAAGCGATATAGAGAAGCTAGAAAACCAAGAGCTTAATGAAATTGCTGATGCGAGTTTGAATGATGCTCAGATGTTTATTTCCGTTTCCTTGTAGATAGTAGAAAAACCATAACTTTAAAAAAAACAACATGCCAAAAAGAACCGACATAAAATCTATATTATTACTAGGCGCAGGCCCCATTGTTATTGGTCAGGCCTGTGAGTTTGATTATTCAGGAACGCAAGCCTGCAAGGCGCTGAGAGAGGAAGGTTATCGGGTTATTCTGGTAAATTCCAATCCCGCCACCATCATGACCGATCCCGATATGGCGGATGCGATTTATATCGAGCCTATCGATTGGCAAACGGTCGAAAAAATTATAGCAAAAGAACGCCCTGATGCTGTTTTGCCAACCATGGGCGGTCAAACCGCGTTGAACTGTGCGCTGGATCTTGATGCGCATGGTGTGCTGGCAAAATATAACGTTGAGATGATCGGCGCGACTAAAGAAGCCATTAATATGGCCGAAGACCGTCAATTGTTTAATGATGCCATGAAGCGTATCGGTTACGAAGTCGCGAAATCAAAAACTGCCCATACGATGGAAGAGGCGTTGGCGGCTCAAAAAGAAGTCGGTTATCCAACGGTCATTCGTCCTTCTTTCACCATGGGCGGTAGCGGCGGCGGGATTGCTTACAATAAAGAAGAGTTTGTTGAGATTTGCGAACGCGGCTTGTATCTATCGCCCACTAATGAATTATTGATTGAAGAATCCGTATTGGGTTGGAAAGAATACGAAATGGAAGTGGTGCGTGATTCCAAGGATAACTGCATTATCGTCTGTTCGATTGAAAACTTTGATCCGATGGGTGTGCATACGGGGGATTCCATTACCGTAGCGCCTGCGCAAACGTTGACCGATAAAGAATATCAAATTTTGCGTAATGTGTCGTTGGCGGTCTTGCGCGAGATTGGTGTGGATACCGGTGGCTCTAATGTTCAGGTAGCCATTAATCCGGTTGATGGCCGCATGATTGTTATTGAAATGAATCCACGCGTGTCACGCTCATCGGCTTTGGCATCGAAAGCGACCGGCTTTCCAATTGCCAAAGTGGCTGCTAAATTGGCGGTCGGTTATACCCTGGATGAACTGAAAAATGAAATTACCGGCGGTGCAACCCCGGCATCATTCGAGCCAGCCATCGATTATGTGGTCACTAAAGTGCCACGGTTTACGTTTGAAAAATTTCCTCAAGCCGATGATCGTTTGACTACGCAAATGAAATCAGTCGGTGAAGTGATGGCGATTGGCCGCACTTTCCAGGAATCCTTGCAAAAAGCGTTGCGCGGCCTGGAAATTGGCATTAGCGGTCTCGATGAAATAATTGACTTGAACGCCGATGACGCCAAAGAAAAAATGCAAAGGGAAATGCGTCATCCAGGGCCGGATCGTTTGTTATATGTGGCGGATGCTTTCCGTAGCGGTATGACACTTGACGAGATTCATGAGGTTTGTAAAATTGATCCGTGGTTTTTAGCGCAGATTGAAGATTTAATTATCACCGAACAATCATTGGCGACTAAAACCTTATCAACCTTAAAAGACGGCGAGCTTTACAAGCTAAAGCGCAAAGGTTTTTCAGATATCCGCATAGCCAAATTGCTGGATGCTTCTGAAACTGAAGTGCGTAATGTACGCCATAAACAAAACATTCGCCCTGTCTATAAACGCATCGATTCTTGTGCTGCTGAATTTTCGTCGGATACGGCTTATTTGTATTCCACTTACGAAGAAGAATGTGAAGCGCGGGTTTCCGATAAAGAAAAAATTATCATTCTTGGTGGTGGCCCTAACCGAATCGGGCAGGGTATAGAGTTTGATTATTGTTGTGTCCATGCCGCGTTGGCATTACGTGAAGATGGCTATGAAACCATCATGATTAATTGCAATCCTGAGACGGTTTCAACGGACTTTGATACCTCGGATCGTTTATATTTTGAGTCCTTAACGCTGGAAGATGTGCTGGAAATTGTCCATATTGAAAAACCCAAAGGGGTTATTGTTCAATACGGTGGCCAGACGCCCTTAAAATTGGCGCGTGCTTTGGAGGCAGCCGGTGTGCCCATTATTGGGACATCCCCGGATTCTATTGATTTGGCGGAGGATCGGGAACGGTTTCAAAAATTGCTGGAAAGATTGGGTCTAAAACAGCCGCCCAATGGCACCGCCCGCTCTGTTGAGCAAGCCGTTAATGCAGCTAAAGAATTGGGTTATCCGCTGGTAGTCAGGCCGTCTTATGTATTGGGTGGTCGGGGCATGGAAATCGTTTTCAATGAAGAAGGCTTGCAGCGTTACATGAAAGAAGCGGTCAGTGTTTCCAACGATGCGCCTGTATTGCTGGATCGTTTCCTTGATGATGCCGTGGAAATGGACGTTGACGCTATTTATGACGGTGAGCGTGTGTTAATTGGCGGCTTGATGGAGCATATCGAACAGGCTGGCGTTCATTCAGGTGACTCAGCCTGTTCATTGCCACCTTATGAATTGGCACCGGAGCTTCAGGATAAGTTACGCGAACAAGTCGGTAAAATGGCTGAAGCATTGGGTGTAAGAGGGCTGATGAATACCCAGTTTGCGATTCAGGGTGAAGATATTTATGTACTTGAGGTTAACCCAAGAGCTTCACGTACTGCGCCTTTTGTTTCTAAAGCCACGGGTTATCCGCTGGCTAAAATTGCCGCACGCGTCATGGTAGGGCAAACCTTGGCACAACAAGGCGTTACCGAAGAACGCATTCCTGCTTACTATTCAGTCAAGGAAGCGGTGTTTCCGTTTGTTAAGTTTCCAGGGGTTGATCCTTTGTTAGGCCCTGAAATGAAATCAACGGGTGAAGTGATGGGCGTAGGGAAAACCTTTGGTGAAGCCTTTGCCAAGTCACAACGCGCGGCGGGTGTTAATCTGAACGACAGCGGTAAGGTGCTAATCAGTATCCGTGATGCCGATAAAGCCAAGGCACCTGATATCGCCAGAATGTTGGTAGACAAGAAATATGAGATTGTCGCAACCGGCGGCACGGCAAAATTTCTTAAAGAAGCCGGTATCCCTTGTGAAGTGGTTTATAAAGTCAACGAAGGTCGACCCAATACGGTTGATATGATTAAAAATGACCAGATTCAGCTGATTATTAATACCACAGAAGGCACCAGAGCAATTTCAGATTCCTTCACCATGCGGAGGGAAGCCCTGCAGCACCGGGTGACTTATTACACCACGATGGCCGGTGCAAGGGCGGCCTGTTATGCGTTGGGTGAACTGGATGCCGGTGATGTGAATTGTCTGCAAGATTTGCACAAAAGCTTGATTTGAAGCGGCAAAGGCACCAATACATCGGTTTTTATGGGTGCCTTTTGCCCAAAAGATTATTAATGGAGTTTAAAAATGATTAAAGTACCTCTCACCGTTAAAGGTGCAGAAAAATTACGTGCAGAATTGGATGAATTAAAATCAGTGGTGCGTCCGCGTATTATTGCCTCCATTGCCACGGCTCGTGCGCATGGTGATTTAAAGGAAAATGCTGAATATCACGCGGCCAAGGAACAACAAAGTTTCGCAGAAGGGCGTATTGCTGAAATTGAAGGCAAGCTCTCTAATGCACAAATTATTGATATTACCAAGGTAGATGCCAATGGCAAAGTAGTGTTTGGAGCAACGGTAGAAATAGAAGATATCGAGTCCGAGAAAAGAGTCACGTATCAGATAGTCGGTGAAGACGAGGCCAGCATCAAGGAAGGTCGCATCTCAATTGGCTCACCCATTTCGCGAGCGTTAATTGGCAAAGAGATAGAAGATGTTGTTACGGTTAAGGCACCGGGTGGTAATGTTGATTATGAAATTATCTCGATTAAATACATTTAATTGAGGCGAAAGGGGCAAGGTTAAAGAAGCAGTTCGTTTTTCTTTTGCCTTGGCTTTCCGGTTGAGAAGGTGTATGACTCATTTGAACACGTTATCCCTTCTCCCGATGGGAGAGGGGATATAATACTCAAGCTGTTTCGTGCATGTTTTTACTTATTGGGATTCAATCGGTAAATAACAGCGATTTGACCAATGGTTTGGATTAGCTCTGCGCCTGTATCGGTGCATATTTTTTCACTAATCGGCTTGCGATCATCGCGTTCTGCGCGGATTTTTACTTTAATTAATTCGTGGGTGTCAAGCGCCTGATCAAGCTCTGCCAGTACGGCGGCGGTAAGACCTGATTGCCCGATCATAACCACGGGTTTTAAAGTATGAGCTTGAGCTCGAAGTTTTTTCTTGTCTGCAGAGTTCACTCAGTATTCCTAAATCAAAAAGTTACCATACACTATACAACACATTATGGGTCGAAGTAAAAGCAGCAGTCGTTGGATGGCGGAGCATTTTGAAGATGAATACGTCAAAATGGCTCAAACACAGGGTTATCGCTCGCGTGCCGTTTTTAAATTAAAGGAAATTCAGGAAAAAGATCAGCTTATTAAGCCAGGGATGAATATTATTGACTTGGGTGCGGCTCCCGGTGGATGGTCGCAGCTTGCCAGGCAATTAATGGGTAAAAAAAATAAATTGATCGCGTTGGATATTTTGCCAATGGATGCACTCGAAGGTGTTGATTTTATTCAGGGTGATTTTCGCGAAGAAGCGGTGTTGGAGCAACTCCATGCTGCGTTGGAGGGCGCACCCGTTAATCTGGTGATGTCAGATATGGCACCTAACATGAGTGGCAATAGAGGCGTGGATCAACCGCGTGCCATTTATTTGGGAGAGCTGGCTTTAGATGCAGCAAAATCGGTTTTAACAAAAGATGGCAGCTTTTTGGTTAAATTATTTCATGGCGAGGGTTTTGAGGCATTTCATGGTGAAGTGCAGCGCTGCTTTGCAAAAGTAGTCATTAGAAAACCCAAAGCATCAAGACCACGAAGCAATGAAGTTTATATTTTAGCCAAAGGGTTTAAATAATCTTTAGTCGTCCTTATATCGATAGGTTAAGGAAAGTTACTATGGTTTGGTGAGTTTCAGATAAATAACGACAGTCAGGAAAGTCAACTTCTGATATAATTACTCAGTTTTTTTAAACCGAGAGCCGTTCGGGGCTAGGGTGTTTTTGTGAATGATATGGTAAAAAATATAATCCTGTGGGTAGTCATTGCTGTTGTATTGATGTCCCTGTTTAATAACTTTGGCTCACAAGGAGAGAGGATTGATTCATCGTTATCATATTCGCAATTCATTGAGTCGGTGAAAGCGGGTCAGGTACAGCAGGTGATGATTGATGAGCATATTATTAAAGGCAAGACCCAAGGCGGTCAGCTTTTTAAAACTTATGCGCCTAACGATCCACATCTAATTGATGATATGTTGGCTAATGGCGTCGACATTAAAGCGGTTCCGCCTGAGCAACCTTCCATGCTGATGCAGTTGCTGGTCTCCTTTGGGCCTATGTTGCTGCTGATTGCTGTCTGGGTTTTCTTTATGCGACAAATGCAGGGCGGTGGTGCCGGCGGTCGTGGCGCGATGAGCTTTGGCAAAAGTAAAGCCAGAATGCTTGAAGAAGATCAGATTAAAGTAACTTTTGCAGATGTTGCCGGTTGCGATGAAGCTAAAGAAGAAGTTGTCGAAATGGTCGATTTTCTTAGAGATCCTGCAAAATATCAAAAGTTGGGTGGAAAAATCCCAAGGGGTGCCTTGATGATTGGCCCGCCTGGAACCGGTAAAACGTTGCTGGCCAGAGCCATTGCCGGTGAAGCCAAAGTACCGTTTTTTACTATTTCCGGTTCTGATTTTGTGGAAATGTTTGTAGGTGTCGGCGCTTCCCGCGTTCGTGACATGTTTGAGCAGGCCAAAAAGCATGCGCCCTGCATTATCTTTATTGACGAGATTGATGCAGTAGGTCGTCAGCGTGGTGCCGGTTTGGGTGGTGGCAATGACGAGCGTGAACAAACCTTAAATCAGTTATTGGTTGAAATGGATGGTTTTGAGGGTAATGAAGGTATTATCGTTATCGCTGCAACCAATCGTCCCGATGTATTGGACAAGGCTTTATTGCGACCTGGCCGATTTGATCGTCAAGTTACAGTCGGTCTGCCTGATGTCAGGGGGCGTGAACAAATCCTTAATGTCCATATCAAAAAAGTACCCGTTGCTGATGATGTAGAAGTTAAATACATCGCACAGGGAACTCCCGGGTTTTCCGGTGCCGATTTGGCTAATTTAATCAATGAAGGCGCATTGTTTGCCGCCAGAATGAATAAGCGCGTCGTCAATATGTCTGACTTGGAAAAAGCCAAAGACAAATTGATCATGGGAGCTGAAAGGCACACCATGGTAATGGACGAGAAAGAAAAAAGAATGACGGCTTATCATGAAGCAGGTCATGCGATTGTCGGCAAGTTGGTTCCAGAACATGATCCAGTCTATAAAGTCAGCATTATGCCCAGAGGACGTGCGCTGGGTGTGACCATGTTTTTACCGGAAAGAGACCAGTACAGTGCCAGCAAACAAAAGCTGGACAGTATGATTTCCAGTTTATACGGTGGTCGTATTGCCGAGGAAGTGGTTTTTGGCTGGGAACAGGTCAGTACAGGCGCTTCCAATGATATTGAGCGAGCTACTGAATTGGCAAGAAATATGGTGACTAAATGGGGCTTGTCTCAACGTTTAGGGCCTTTGTCATATAGTGAAGAAGAAGGCGAAGTGTTTCTGGGGCGTTCAGTAACCCAACACAAAACAGTTGCTGAAGAAACTTCACATACCATTGATGAAGAGATTCGCTCATTTATTGACCGAAACTACGAGCGTGCAGAGCGTCTCTTAAAAGAAAATATTGATATTCTGCATTCCATGGCCGCCGCGCTAATGAAGTATGAGACTATTGATAAATTTCAAATTGATGACCTGATGGCACGTGTGCCGGTAAGAGATCCACAAGGCTGGGATGATAAGCCGCCGCGTGGTGATCTTAATACCGAAGAAGTTAAAGGCAAAGATGACAAAAAAAACGATAAGACAATCGGTCAAACTGCCGAGCAAAGCTAACGTTTTTTACGTCGACTAAAAAAGGAGGGGCATCATGCCTCTCCTTTTTTTATGCATGATTACAAAATGCAGGGCACTGGTTAAAAGACGCCGGTTTTTTCGTGAGCCGGGTTCAGATTTGTAAAGTATTACCCATAACCTGTTGTACTGGATAGTGATATCCAGGTTGTCCAGATAGTGAGCTTTAGATTTATGACAAGAAAATATTTTGGTACGGATGGTATTAGAGGGAAGGTTGGTGAGCCGCCTATAACAGCGGATTTTTTATTGAAATTGGGTTGGGCGGCTGGAAAGGTATTTGCGAATGAAGGGCATGGCTTTGTTCTGGTAGGTAAGGATACCCGCATATCGGGTTACATGTTTGAATCTGCTCTGGAAGCAGGATTAACTGCTGCAGGTGTGGATACGCATTTATTAGGGCCTATGCCAACACCGGGTGTCGCGTATTTAGCCCGCACATTAAGGGCGCAGGCGGGTATTGTTATCAGTGCTTCACACAACCCTTATTATGATAATGGCGTTAAGTTTTTTTCAGTGCAGGGAACCAAGCTGCCTGATGACATAGAACAAAAAATTGAATATTATATTGATTCGCCAATGACCACGGTAGAGTCTTCAGAGCTTGGCAAAGCAAAGCGTTTGGTTGATGCGGCGGGACGCTATATTGAATTTTGCAAGGCCAGTATTCCGACACGTTTTGATTTTAGCGGCATGAAAATCGTCGTTGATTGTGCGCATGGTGCCACTTATCATATTGCGCCTCATGTGTTTAGCGAGGTAGGTGCGGAAGTTATTGTTATAGGCGCTAAGCCTAATGGACTTAATATAAATGACGAGTGCGGCGCAACCCAGCCGGATAAGCTGGTTGCAGAGGTATTGGCCAACAAGGCGGATATAGGTATTGCCCTGGATGGTGATGGTGATCGCTTGGTCATGGTTGATCATAAAGGTGAAATCGTTGATGGTGACGAACTAATCTACATTATTGCCAAAGCCAGATTAGAGGCAGGATTGATGTCGGGTCCTGTCGTGGGTACCTTAATGACTAATTTGGGTATGGAGCACGGACTTAAGCGATTGGGAATCAATCTCCTGAGAGCAAAGGTAGGTGATCGCTACGTGCTGGAAATGATGTGCGAGCATAAAGGTATTTTGGGTGGGGAAAATTCCGGCCATATTATTTGCCTGGATAAAACGACAACAGGTGACGGAATTATTGCAGCCTTGCAGGTTATGGCTGAAATGCATGACAGTGGCAAGAGTTTGCATGAATTAAAATCGGGTATGCAAAAATATCCGCAAATTCTGATTAATATCAAAACCGCTAAAAGGGTCGATATAGATACCGATGTCGAGATACAAAAGGCAGTTCGTGCGGTCGAAGATAAGCTTGGAGATACCGGCCGGGTATTGCTAAGAGCTTCGGGTACAGAGCCGCTTATTCGTGTCATGGTTGAAGGTGAGCAGGCAGATTTGGTCAAAAATTACGCTCAACAATTGGCAGAAGATGTTAAGAAATCAATCGATGCTTGAATTAGGGGCTATTAGCCTATATCATAAGCGGTTTAGTTCTTTGTAGGAGTAATATTGATGCGTCGGTCTCTGGTTGTCGGAAATTGGAAAATGAATGGAACTCTTGCGAGTGCTGAGTTACTTGCAAAAGGAATTATTGCCGGGTTAGGGTCAAGTAATGCAGATATTGCAGTCTGTGTGCCTTATGTTTACTTGCCTTGCGTTAGCGCATTGGTTAAAGATACCCCGTTGGCATTAGGTTCGCAAAATGTGGGTGACAAGCCTTCAGGTGCTTATACAGGAGAAATTTCAGCATCCATGCTGAAAGAGTTTAATTGCCAATATGCCTTGGTAGGACACTCAGAAAGACGTAGTTACTACGGCGATACTAACGAATCAGTGGCCGCCCGTTTCTGTCAGGCGCAAGAGCAAAACATTATTCCTGTTTTGTGCGTAGGCGAAACTTTGGAGCAGCGTGAACAGGATCAGACTTTTGCGGTGATTAATGAGCAACTTGATGCCGTTATTAATTTAGCCGGCATCGCTGCATTTAACGCGGCAGTGATTGCTTATGAGCCTGTTTGGGCCATAGGCACAGGAAAAACAGCAAGCGATGAGCAAGCACAGGAAGTTCATTACTATATTCGTCAGTACATTGCTGCCAAAGATCAGGCTATTGCCGATAAAATACAAATTTTATACGGCGGTAGTGCCAAGCCGGATAATGCCAAAGGCTTGTTTGCCATGCCGGATATAGATGGCGGCTTAATAGGTGGGGCTTCGTTGGATGCGGAATCCTTTTTAAAGATTTTTCAATCGATTTAGAGCAGTTTAGACTTTCATGTATCAGGTAATTATCGTTATTCATGTGTTGCTGGGTTTAGGTATTATTGGCCTAATATTAATGCAGCAAGGTAAAGGGGCCGATGCGGGCGCAGCTTTTGGAACGGGTTCTGCCGGTTCTGTTTTTGGTGCACAAGGCGCAGCGTCATTCTTGTCTCGGGCTACCGCCATTATGGCGACTTTGTTTTTTATAACCAGCTTGGGCCTTGCTGTCATAAATGGACATAAAGGCGTCGCTTTTGATTTAATGGGTACATCAGAATCTCAGGGTGAAACGTCGGCTCTTCCTGAAGTTGCCGGTGAAAAAAGCGTCGCTCCAGATCTCGCAGTTCCTGCAATTAAGACTGAAGAAATGCCTGTGACACCTGAAGTTAAGTCAACTGAGCCAGTAAGCGGTGAAGAGATAGAGACGACAGTCGTGCCCAAGGCAGAAGAAATGAAGACGGTTAAATAATAAAAAATTCTGTCCTTAAAGTCAGTAAAGAAGAGTAAGAAATAATTAAAATTATTTAAAATGTTAAGCCGATGTGGTGAAATTGGTAGACACGCCATCTTGAGGGGGTGGTGACGCAAGTCATGCCGGTTCAAATCCGGCCATCGGCACCAAAAAAGGATATTTTAATATCCAACGAAGTACACAAACCCGCAAGCTGTATGGCTTGGCGGGTTTTTTATTGTCCAACGAAATGCAACCAGATACAACCATATTCAACTAAAAGTGTGTCCTTATTCGTGTCCTTTGCTATAGTGATAAAAAAAGGACACAATCGAGGACACGAAATGGCTAACAATATCAATAAAGACGCGGTCTACAGGGCTGCAAAGTCTAAAGAAAAAGATTACATGATAAATGACGGCGGCGGCCTGTATTTTTTTGTAGGTAAAAACGGGGCTAGGTTATGGCGGTTTGTTTATACCTTCGATAAAAACAGAAAGAAACTGGCGTTAGGTATTTACCTTGGCATTACTTTAGAAGCAGCAAGGCGCAAGTCCGAAGAAGCGCGGGGAAGTATTGAAAACGGGATTGACCCTAGTGAAATCAGAAGCGAAGAAAAAAAAGCCAAACAACTGGCAATTTCAAATAATGATCGGGTTAGTGAGGGCTTGCCAATACTAAACAGCTTTGCGGACTTGGCGCGGCAATGGCTGGAATCAATCGCACACCTGACAAATGCAACCACGCAAATTAAGAAAGTATCGAGGATTGAAAGAATGGCTTCCCTTCGTTGGGAGCCATTGCCATAAAAGATATAAAATCATCTGATGTGCTGGCAACGCTAAAACCCTTGATCGACAAAAAACAGTTATCGACAGCTCACAGGCTACACGGTGAAATAAGTGCCATTTTCGCCTATGCCATTGTTCACGACTTTACCGACTACGACCCCGCTCAAGCTGTTATTAGACAGATACCCGCGCAAAAAATAAAACACAGAGCCGCCATAATAGACCCTAATCTGGTGGGGCAGTTACTTAGAGACATAGGCAACTATCGGGGAACCTTTGTTGTTAAATCAGCTTTCAGGTTTTCGCCATTGGTATTCCAACGCCCCGGAGAGATACGGCAATTATTATGGGAGGATATAGACCTAGAGGCGCGTGAGTGGCGGCCTTACATATCAAAGACGGACTTTCACCACATCGTTCCCTTATCAACGCAAGCCATAGCCATATTGGAGGAAATAAAACCCCTTACCGGTGGTGGTCAATACGTTTTTCCTTCAAGCCGTGGTAATGGCCGCCCCATGTCAGACAATGCGATTAGATCGGCTTTACAGTCTCTTGGTTATGATTCCGATGTGATGACCGCCCACGGCTTCAGAACCACCGCTTCAACGCTACTTAATGAACAAGGTTGGAGTCCAGACGCAATCGAGAGACAGTTAGCCCATGCCCCACGCGATTCTGTTAGAGCCGCCTATAACAGGGCGCAATATTTGGATGAACGCCGCCGGATGATGCAATCTTGGGGGGATTATCTGGACGGCTTAAAGAATGGCGCTCAAGTGATCGCGTTTAAAAAGATCGGGTAAAGTACGATATAATCACCTTAACCGGATAGGCTTAGCGGCTTACAAGTTGGCTTCATTACCCAATTTCCGGTTATTCCTTCGTAATGAATTGCACCTTAATGGAGTGTTGCTTGATGCTGGTTAAATATCGCGGGTACGGTTTCATTTATTCAGTTAGAGACGGCTACAATGTAAGTAATGATATGCAGGGCTATTTATACGATGGTGTATTCTCCTTGACCGGTAAAGACGAGAACAATTTAAAAATATTGGGCAAGGTAACAATAGACGGTATGCACCCAATAGACCACCCAAGCGCCCCCGCAATTATCCCCACTGAATACAGGAATCAAGGCTTTATATTTGTAGCTACAAGCGAGCGAGGCAGTCATGAGAAGATGGAAATATCACTAAACCCCCTACGCGCAACTACCATTTTTGAATCCAGTAAACTTGAATTTTTAGACGCAATTCCCGAAGAAATAGCCCGGCAAGTAGGCGGCAAAAATTACATATCCACAGACTTATTGACTCTGATTGAAGCGGCTGAAAAGTTCTGGAGCAATGCAGATCCCAAAGAAAGGGACACCCACGCAGTAAGTAAAGACGTGTCAGAATGGTTACTGGAAAAAGGTTTTTCAGCAATATCTGCGCAACAAGGAGCGGCAATAATTAGGCCGGAATGGGCGGCAAAAGGACGCAGAAGCACCGATTAAGTAAATTTATTAATAAATACCTGCACCCATTTAAACCTATACGCAGCAAGGCCTGTAAGTTAATACCTACAGCTATTTATGCCGTAATACCTATAACCATTACACCTATTAAGATTTAAAAAACCTGCTCACAATACAGCCTGAATTAATAACAACTCAGGATGTACAACCAATGGCAACAACACACGCCCCGCTTACACTTCCAGAACTTGGCTTCTTAAGAATCTGGCAAATCACCGGAAGCAAAGAAAGAAACATCCCTGCATTAATCCCGATTGGTCGAACATCATTCTTGAATGGCGTTAAATCGGGTAAATATCCCAAACCGGTAAAACTGGGAGAGCGTACCACCGCTTGGAAGGTTGAGGACATAAGAGCCTTAATATCCAGTATGGGGGCTTAATGAATCACTTGACACTAATCATCATGGCGGCTATTCTTACCCCGCTTTCAACACATTTGGAAGCCGGGATTGAAGCCCCGCACAAGGCCGCAACAGGCCACAATCAAACGTGGTTTTTTTGTACCCATCAAAAACTCAATTCTATTTTGTTATGGTGGGCTGTATTGAGCAACCCCTCAAAAGGTTGGCCGCGCCTTGGCGGTAGCTTCAACTTGATACAGTCCACCGCCCAATGTTTGAAGCCAATGGGCGGCGGTTTATCCCTTCTACAAGGACTATCCGCATGAACAATAATATCCCTGCTCAATCCGGGCAACAAAGCACCCAAGCACCAAACCTTGACGAGTTAAACAAAGCTTTCGCTGAAGTCACTTTTTTATGGAGTTGCCTCCTAACGCACAAAGCTGAAGACAATCCCAACACCGCAAACAGCCGTTTCAAATGGCTCTCCCAAGAAGCCGCAAACCTTGCAGCCGTTTCCATGCAGCTTTACAGCGCAGGCGAAACCAAACCTTCAGGCACAAAAAAACCGGCCTAATTTCTCACAATTTTAGCCGGTTCTTTGCAATACATACCACCACAACCCAAAGCAATTATAGCTGATGGTGGTCTGATTGTAAGACGGCTTAGAGGCAATCAAATGAACAATATTATCGAGTCATTCAAAACCGCCATGCTTGATGCTGGCATAATCCCGCCTGATGTAATTATTGCTGATGGAAACCTGCACCGCTTTAAAAATGATCAGGGTAAATTAAACGGCTGGTACAGATTGCAC
>JBAXXH010000005.1:0-70603 GCA_037127995.1 Methylococcaceae bacterium
AAACAGAACAAGAACTAACCAGCATTCAGGATAAATGGCTTTATTTTATTAAAAATGCAGGTAATTTGGATTACCTGCCTAAAAACCTTAATAAAGAACTGGAAAAAGCCTTTAATATTGCAAATGAAGCGAATCTTAGCGAAGAAGAACTGGAGCTTCAGCATAAAAAGAAAGATTGGATTTATATACAAAAAAGCTCAATCGAATTTGCTACAAAGACGGGACTGGAACAAGGCGAATGGAAGGAAAAGATGAAAATTATAGAAAATGCCCACCGGATAGGCTTGCCCATGCAAACTATTATGGAGCTAACAGGACTTGATGAGGAAAAAATTAGATCATTGTTTTTTAAGTAGAGTAAGCCATGTTCTTAATTGATGTCACTGATGTGAGTCCGATGGAAAATAGAAAGCTGCAACTAACCTTCGCTGATGGATTGCAAGCAGTCGTAAACATGGATGAAATCATTAGAAGCTATACCGGCATTTTTACACAATTGCAAGAGGATGCCTACTTCCGGCAGGTTCGTGTCAGTTCTGACATGGGGACAATTAACTGGCCGAATGGTGCTGATGTGTGTCCGGATGTTTTGTATTCATTCGCATCTGGGCAACCAATTGTGATTAATGGTGAACGCGTTTTTAACTAATATTGCAACAATACCAGCTGTTCCACTGAACGTGCTCATTTCGAAATCATACTGATGAAGCCCCGTATCCATTACACCAAGCCGTCCATAACAGAACTAGAAGTTCGCTACGCCACCGATGCCGCCGCTAATGGCTGGGGTGAGCATTGTTACGACTACATCAATCGATTTGAAGAGGCTTTTAAAGCCCATCTTGGCGTCAAGTTTGCCATTGCCACATCAAGTTGTACTGGCGCACTTCACATGGGTATGGCGGCATTAGGCATTGGCCCGGATGACGAAGTCATTATGGCAGATACAAACTGGATTGCGACAGCCGCACCCATCACCTACCTTGGTGCAAAACCGGTCTTTGTCGATATTCTCCCTGATTCCTGGTGTCTTGATCCTGACTTAGTCGAAAAAGCGATTACCCCTCGTACCAAGGCGATTGTCGCTGTCCATTTATATGGAAATCTTTGTGAGATGGATAAGCTGCTCGCCATTGGTGAAAAGTATGGAATCCCCGTCATAGAAGACGCCGCCGAAGCGATTGGCTCTATTTATCATGGAAAACGCGCCGGAGCTATGGGCAAGTTTGGCGCTTTCTCATTTCATGGCACTAAAACGCTGACGACGGGTGAGGGCGGAATCTTCGTCACCAACGATCCAGACTTATATGAACATGTACTTACGCTAAGCAATCATGGACGAGCACGCGGACAGATCAAGCAGTTTTGGCCGGATATGATTGGATTTAAGTATAAAATATCAAATATACAGGCAGCGATAGGCTGTGCACAGATTGAACGTATTGATGAATTGACCCGCCGCAAGCGAGAAATTTTCTCATACTATCGTGAACGTTTGACTGCTATTCCAGGCTTATCCATGAACCCGGAACCTGTAGATACCGTTAATGGTGCTTGGATGCCGACCGTAGTATTCAATCCGGAAAGCGGCATAACCCGGGAAAAACTACAAGCGGCATTCGCCGCTGAAAATATCGACGCGAGAGTATTTTTTCATCCCTTGTCAAGTTTGCCGATGTTTGAGAAATGCCGAGCGAACGAGCAAGCCTGGGATGTGCCCACAAGAGCAATAAATCTTCCGAGTTACCATGACATCACTGTAAGTGAACAGGATAGGGTCGTGACCGTGCTACGGGAAATTTCTAGTCAAAAAAAATCGGGTTAGTAATATGAGCAATAAACGACACCTCATCAAAGTAATGATAGCCGGTATTGGTGGCGCATCCCTTGGTACCGAGATATTTAAATCACTTCGCCTGGCTGATGAGTATGAAGTTTATGGGTGTGATATTTCGCCCAGCGCCTACGGACTTTATGAATCAGGTTTTGTTAAAACCTATCTTTTAACCAGCGATGACTATGTCGCCAATGTATTAAGTGCGTGCCGTGACGCTGATGTTAAATATCTGATTCCAGGCGGTGAACAGCCGATGACATTACTTGGTGCTGCAAGCAACGTGTTTGCTTCCGCGAACATTCAATTGCTTGCAAATTCAGCTGATGTTATTGCCCCGTATTCCGATAAAGATGCTACCTTCAAACTTCTGCATGAAAAAGGTATTTCAATCCCTCGAACTATCGCAATAAAGAGCAAAGAGGATCTCGATTATGTTGGTCTCCCCTGCATCGTAAAACCCGCTACAGGTTCTGGCGGAAGTGCCGCTGTATTCTTTGCCGTAAGTTCAGATGAAGCAATGGTTTATGCGGAGTTTATACAGCGTACAGGCAGCATCGCCGTTGCCCAAGAATATATTGATGACAGTGAAGGAGAGTTTACGATAGGCGTGCTTTCACTAGACGATAGCAAAGTCATCGGTTCGATTGCCCTGCGTCGTGCTATGGATGCTAAGTTGTCCGTGGCCTATCGCGGGCGTGGCGGCTTAATTTCTAGTGGTTATTCACAAGGTTATATTGACTTGTATCCGGATCTTTGCCGGCAAGCTGAACAAATTGCTATTGCCATTGGCAGTCGTGGCCCAATCAATGTTCAAGGTCGCGTCCGGGATGGTGTCTTACTTCCCTTTGAAATCAACCCGCGTTTTTCTGCCTCAACTTATCTTCGCGCGATGGCTGGCTTCAATGAAGTTGATATGCTCATTCGGCATTTCGAAGATGGTAATATCCCTGCACGACCCAAAATTAAAAAAGGTTGGTATTTAAGAAGTCTGACTGAGCAATATGTTTCACCGGAGGCGCTCAAATGACAATTCGTTGGATTACACCTCTATTAGGTACCGCACCTGCTTTATCGGTTAATAAAGAAGCGGAGCTAACTATTATTGATGTGCGTGACTTGGTTGATAAAGCAGGCAATCGCCCAGACTCGGTTCTTAATAAAATTAACGAAGGTTGCGAATCGTTACGCGCCGGTAACAAGACGGTGGTGTGCTGCGACTACGGCATATCCCGTAGCAATGCTGTGGCTGTGGGCATCCTTGCAGCTTACGAAACAATTCCCTTTGAAAAAGCCGTGCATCGCGTCTTAGAAGCAACGGGTGAAAAAGAAATAAAGACTGAACCTTTGCAGGCAGTTCGGCGGGCGCTTGGGGGGGATAAAAAAAATACTTACCACGACAAACCACATGTACTTGTAACGGGTGCAACAGGTTTTCTTGGCAAAGCGATTAGTTCTAAATTAGTAGAAGAGTTTGAAGTCTTTACACCTGGCCGCACGGAACTTGATCTACTCCAAGGGAGTACTCAACTCGATCTCCTCGTCAGTGAAAATGAAATAGATTGCATCATCCACCTTGCAAATCCGCGTGTCTATACATCAAATATTGCCTTGGGAGATACATTGACTATGCTGCGCAACGCGATGGATGTGTGCGTCGCACATGATATAAGACTTATTTATATATCTAGTTGGGAGGTTTATTCGGGTTATTGTGCGCTGCACCTTAAAGCCGATGAAGCACTGCCCCTTTTCCCCAAAGGTCCCTTAGCAGAAACAAAATATTTATGTGAATTATTAATTGAACACAGTCGACGTACGCAGGGGTTACGATGCGCGATGCTCCGTTCGTGTCCGGTATATGGCATAGGAAGCGATAAGCCAAAATTTATTTATAACTTCATAGATAAAATTAATCGTTCACAGCGCATTGTTACACATCAATACAACAATGGTTTGCCTTCGCTTGACTTGCTATACATTGACGATCTTGTGACTGCTGTGCATAAAGTGCTGGCTAGTGCCTTCACTGGAAACCTGAATATTGGTACAGGTGTGACTACAAAATCAAAAAAAATAGCAGAGATTTTGAGAGAGATGCTTGGAGGTCAGAATGATATTGATTCAACGCTGATTGATAGCGATACTGCCTGCATTGCAATGAATTCAGGTAAAGCACAAAAAATATTTGATTGGCAAGCAGCAATTGGCATCGAAGAAGGACTTCGATTGATTTTATCTAATTTACCAAACTAAGAAAGGCACAGCATTATGACGAGTAATAACGAAAAGCAACTTCAAGAAACATTTGTATGGTCGAGATCGACATTTCATAGTGAGTACAATCGATATTTAGCACAATACAAAGTTGAATCATGCCTGGAAAATATTCGAGGCGATTCGTTACTTGATCTTGCCTGTGGTGATGGCATGATGTCAGAAATGTTTGCTCAAAAGGTATCCCGTGTTGTTGGTGTCGATGCAAACGGTAGTCACTTGGCGGAAGCGCGTAAAAGACTACCTGGAGCAGAGTTTCATGAAAGTTTGGTAGAAGAATTAATACTCGATGAAAAATTTGATACGGTAACAATGCTTGATTTGCTTGAGCATGTTGTTGACCCAATTGCCTTGATACAAAAAGCTGCAAGCTTCTTGAATGATGATGGTATTTTGATAATCCATGTTCCGAATGCCTATGCGATAAATCGGCGTTTGGCAGTCCTTATGGGAACACTTGAACATTGTGAGGAGTTATCACCATTTGATCTGCAGATAGCGGGGCATCGTCGCTCTTATTCAATGAAAACACTTTGCAGCGATATCGAAAAGGCTGGGCTAAGAATTGCGAATACGGGAGGAATCTTTTATAAGATGTTGTCTACCGCCCAAATGGATTGGTTCCTTAAAAATGGCCTGTGGGAAGAAGGTGGCTTCGGTTGGGGTCGTGTTGGTGGTGAGCAAAAAGATTGGAAAGCCGAGTTCTGTCGTGCATCCTACGAACTAGGGAAGCAACATCCAGAAGACTGCAACATTATTTATGTCTGTGTAACCCGCTAGATAATCACAAAATTTATCCACAAATTGATAGGAAAGAGAACAATGGATCCGATTGGCTCATTTGAAAAGCAAATATCTGAAAATATAAAGGGGTTGGGAGCGAATGTTGATGCACAAGCACTGTCGCGAGTGTGGTCACGGGAATCCAACCATAATGGCTACACCTATAACTTTTCTTGGCAGGGTCGCCCTATCATCCAGTATCCACAAGACATGGTTGCCATGCAGGAACTGATCTGGTCAATCAAACCCGATTTGATTATCGAAACCGGCATTGCTCACGGTGGATCGCTTATCTTCAGCGCGTCCATGTTAGCGCAATTGGATATGTGCGAAGCTATCGAAACAGGTAAAACACTCGACCCAAAAATATCGCAACGCAAGGTATTGGGCATCGATATCGACATACGCGCACATAATCGTGCTGCTATAGAGGTTCATCCTATGGCCTCGCGTATCCAGATGATCCAAGGTTCCAGTATTGCGCCTGAAATCATCAAGCAAGTTCATGCCATCGCTGCAAACTATTCTCGTGTGCTGGTTTGCCTCGACAGTAATCACACTCATGACCATGTATTGGCCGAGCTCGAAGCCTACGCACCGCTTACCAGCAAAGACAGCTATTGTGTAGTGTTCGATACTTTAATCGAAGACATGCCCGCAGACATGTTCCCGGATCGACCTTGGGGGCCCGGTGATAATCCAAAAACAGCCGTATGGGAATATCTGAAGACCCACCCGGAATTTGAGATTGATAAAAGCATTCAGCATAAGCTACTAATTACTGTAGCACCGGATGGCTACTTGAAGCGGATAAGATAGAGGTTACAATCGTAGCGAAGCGAAGCGTTGTTGCCATGTTAATCTATTTGGATATGTGCTGATTCAACCATCCGTTTGACGATCAGAGCCAGACCCCCACGCGGGGCCGGGTTTATAACCCCGCCTCAAACGTTTGCTGTCGCCGTTATCTTTACACCATGAAAGAAAACTTTGCGGAAAGAAACATGCCCGCTAGTGTTTTTTGATACAATTGCCCACTGGTTCGTGCGTCATAAAACGTGCGGGACGGGGTTGCAAACCCGGTCCCGCTTCGCTACCAACTTAAGCCGGGACAGATAACTTTCTGGGAACGCCGAGCCCCCCAGCTCGGCACGGGATAGTCAAGCCGATTACTGACTACGCCGAGCTGGGGCTCAGCACTCCCGGAATCAATAGGCCAGTTTTATTTATCTGTCCCGCTTTAAATTGGTAGCCCATTTTTCTGAGTGACTTGCTTTGGAGCTAGCAATCCACGGTTCATCATCCATTCTCAGTCATTATTAAGTTGGATATAAAAATACCGCAGTAAGAAAAAACAGAGAAAAAACATAACTTATTGAAAAATATATTAATAAAAACAATGAAAAATTGTAAATAGGGGGTGCGGAATGTCGGGTGTAACAGTTTACAACGCAAAAAAATCGTTGCCCACCCAACAAAAGTGCTCTACAATCACCACCCAACTCCAGTTTACTTCAGACATTCGCTCATGCAACATGCCATTGATCCCAAGATTGACTGTGTCTTTAAAGCATTACTGGGCAGCGATGAAAATCGTGATCTGCTGATCCACTTTCTCAATGCGTTTTTGGCGCAAGAGCTGACCGAACCTTTGGTTTGGGTAGAAATTTCAAATCCTTACAACGATAAAGAATTTTTGAGCGATAAACTCAGTATTGTTGATGTCAAAGCCAAAGACAGCCACGAACAGCTCTATCAAATTGAAATCCAATTGACCAGTTACGGTCATTTACCGGCTCGCATCATTTACAACTGGGCTGACATTTACAGTCAACAGCTAAAAAGCGGGCAAGACTATGGTCAACTCAGACCCACTTACTCCATTTGGCTGTTGACCGAAAACTTACTTACCGAGGACAAAAACTACGCGCATCATTACAAGATGCGTGACGATCAAGGTCGCACTTTTAATTGTCACGGTGGTATTTGGTTATTGGAATTGAACAAGTTTGATGCCAGCCGTATTGAAACTGAAGATCAGCGCTGGTTAAAATTCTTCAAAGACGGTGAACAACTAAACGACACTGCCTTACCGGATTGGATGACTACCCAGGAGATGAAACAAGCCATGAATACCTTAACCACTTTTTCAGAAAAAGAACGGCAATATCATCAATATCAAGCACGGCAAGAATATTTGCGTGAACAGCGCAGTATTCAGCTTGAACTAGAGCAGACGAACCGAGCCTTAGTGCAAGCACGGCAACGTGAAGAGGCAGCATTACAAGAAAAAGAAGCCGCCTTAATTGAAATTGAACAATTAAAGGCACAATTAGCCGCAAAGAATCATTGAACAACCTGCTTTTTGAATTCGAGTATCCATCGATTCTTAAGCTTGGAAGGTCAATGGGTAAGATTAAAACATGGACAACAACTTGAAAATGGGTGGAATCAACTATTTGGCTTTAGATTTGACTGCCTTACAGAGTCTGAAGCGCGTTATTTGCTTAACACCCCGGATGTTGAACGCATCCGAAATCAAATTATTGCGGCAGTCCAAGGTTGACGTTGCTAAACGAGTCAGTGAATTGGCAAGAAGCAATCATATAGCCAGGCATCCTAAAACCGCAACTACACAATAAGCTACTGATTACTACAGTCAAGTGGTTTTGCCATGTTAATCTATTTGGCTATGTGCTGTTTCAACCGTCCGTTTGACGATCAATGCCAATGCTGATCTTTTTATCACGACTGACGATGCCTTGTTGCGTAAACTACGGGGTTATCCAGATCTAAAAGCCTTGCCACCCGGCGATGCACTTTCTCAAGTGGGACATTGGTATGAAAACTGAAACTGAAATTCGTCAAGCGGGAATGCAAGCACTTATAAAAGCCTTGGGCACGGTGGTGGCAGAAAGGTTTGTTGCCGCTTTAACACGGGATAGATTTGATTACACCGAATGGCGCAAAACGGATTTGCCGGATTTGGACATTGAGACGCTAAGCACTCAGGCAATGCACTATTTCAATATTTTGGATCATTAATAATTACATAAGCCTGATTAGATTATCCTGTTGCATGCTGGGCCATTTGACGATGATCCAAGATTCCATAAGGGCTTGGTCAGATTAAGCATATTATGGGGAGCGCCGATTGGGTGGCCACAAAAAAATGCGATCTGACCTCATTTTTGCTATTTTTTGGTCAAGGTGGAACGCTGGCCAATTTGCGACTGCATATTATGCACGGAAGAGGTAATGTACTGGGAGCAACCGTATTAACAGGAAAACACCATTCGGCAAACATGACATTAAATGTAGTTACACTTGAACAATTGAGATTAAAACATGGACAACAACTTGAAAATTGGTGAAATCAAATTATTGCGGCAGTCCGGTTGAAGTTGCTAAACGAGTCAGTGAATTGGCAAGGAGCAATCATATTGCCAGACATCCTAAAACCGCAACCACACAATAAGCTACTGATCAATTTCGCTTCCAATAGTACTAAATACTTATAGATCAGCTTATGTCACTTAAGAAAAACGTTGTTGCCAATTATCTTGGGCAAGGCTGGTCTGCCATCATGGGGCTGGCCTTTGTCCCTTTGTATATCCAATATCTTGGGATGGAAGCCTATGGGTTGATTGGGATTTTTGCGGTGATGCAAGCTTGGCTGAGCTTGCTGGATATGGGAATGACCCCCACTCTTAACCGGGAAATGGCTCGGTTTACTGCTGGCGAGCACAGCTCGCAATCGATTCATGATTTATTGCATAGTTTAGAAATAATATGCGTCTGTCTCGCCTTAATTATTGCACTATCTGTCTGGACAGCATCTGATTATTTGGCAAGTGATTGGTTAAAGGCTGATAAGTTGCCCTCTACAGTTGTTGCGCAGGCAATTTCCGTCATGGCTTTGGTTATCGCGTTGCGTTTTATTGAAGGCATTTATCGTGGATCACTCTTTGGATTGCAGCGGCAAATTTGGTATAACGGAGTAAACGCTGCTATTGCAACACTGCGCAATGGCGGTGCGGTGGTTGTGTTAGCCTGGATGTCGCCCAGTATTAAGACCTTTTTTTTCTGGCAGGCCGTCGTTTCACTGCTGTCTATTGGTATATTCGCCATGGGCGTTCATCGTGTATTGCCAAGGCCACCCTCACGACCGAGGTTCTCGCGATTAGCCATCGCAGATATATGGAAGTTTGCAAGTGGCATGATGGCAGTGACCTTTTTAGCAATACTCCTGACCCAGGTGGACAAGATGTTGCTCTCCCGCTTACTGTCTCTTGAGTCGTTTGGTTATTACACACTTGCAACAACAGTCGCAGGTTTGCTCTACATGATCATTGGGCCTGTTACAACTGCATTTTATCCGCGCTTCGTGGAGCTTTCCATTCAGGCAAATCAGGATGCACTAATAAACGCTTATCACCAAGGCGCGCAATTGATTACCTTATTGATCTCGCCCGCAGTGATGTTACTAAGCTTTTTTCCTGAGGATGTTATGTACTTGTGGTCGGGAAATGTTAATCTAGCCGCTAATGTCGCACCTATACTGTCGGTTTTTGTGCTTGGAGTGTTTCTAAATGGATTGATGCACATGCCCGCTCAATTGCAGCTTGCGTATGGGTGGGTTGGTCTTGGAATTAAGACAAACATCGTGGCCGTAGCTGTGCTTATCCCTGCATTATTTTGGGTTGTCCCACAGTACGGGGTCGTAGGTGCTGCCTGGATTTGGGTGATTCTTAATGCGGGTTATGTTTTGATTGCCATGCAATTCATGCACCGCAAGCTTCTTGCTCACGAAAAGTGGAGATGGTACTTTGCGGATGTTTTTTTTCCGTCAATCGGGTCATTTGGTATCATCTTGATTGCCAAGCAGTTTAAGCCAGAAAGCTATCAGAATCGCTGGAACGAATTTTATTTTTTGTTGCTTGTGGGCATGCTTGCACTAGTGGTATCAACTATTTTGGCTAATCGGATAAGGCCTGGACTGCTGGCTTTCATAAAACATAAGCTGTCAGGCTTGTAATTGATAGTTGCAAGCAAAATTAAAAGAGAACGAATAAAAGAATAATATGAAGATAGGTTGGTATGAGTGATAGCATAAAATTTACGGTAATTGTTCCAACAAGAGAGCGATCGGATACGCTGGTTTATTGTCTGCGCACGTTGATTACACAAGATTATGACAATGCCGTTTTTATTGTCAGTGACAATTTCAGCCAAGATAATACCAAAGAGGTTGTCGAAAGTTTTAAAGACCCACGCATTCTCTATATCAATACAGGCAAGCGGATCAGTATGTCTCATAACTGGGAATATGCTTTATCGCATGTCAGCTCGGGATGGGTGATGTTTATTGGCGATGATGATGGCTTGCTTCCTGGCGCACTATCAACTTTAAATACAGTGATTTTGGAGTCAAAATGTCAGGCGCTAACTACTATGAGCTGTACTTTTTTCTGGCCGGGACACTTTACTTCATACCCTAAAGGAGAGCTGACTGTTCCGCTAGTTACAGATAAGTTGTATCTATTAAAGAATTCTCAAAATATGCTGTTAAAAGTGATGAATGGTCGTGCTGGATATCCAGAATTACCATGGTTATACAACGGCGGAGCTGCTTCGATGGATTTGATTAACAAAATCCGAGCGCAAGATGGATCGTTTTTTCGATCCATGATTCCCGATGTGTACTCAGCTGTTGCATTGTCTTTAAGTATTGAGAGTTATGCCTTTGTTCAAGTTCCAGTGGCCATAAATGGAGCATCCAAGCATAGTGGAGGCACGTCAAGTATGTTGGGCCAAGATAATAATAAAAGTTCGCCCGCACATAAATTCTGGTCCGAGGATAATATTCCGGCACACAAATCCTTGGTAATAGGAAAGTCGATTCCGCTAATGATTTACGAGTGTTATTTGCAAGCCCAGCATCTTTCTAAATCGTCAATTTCTAATTTGAAGAGTCAGCTAGAAATTGCCCTTGCTGTTTCTCCCAAAGCTTACCGACAGGAAATTGAGAGTGATTGTCTCTATATCTCCAAGTTAAATAATATAAGCATGCCTTCCCCACTGCGTGTATCCATTAAAAGATTATCGTATCTTATAAGTGTGTTGCTAGGGAGGGTATTCAAGACACAGTCAATTACAATAGCACCCGCAGATATAAATGCCATGGATGTTTATGCGGCGAGCAAAGCGGCGGCGCATATTTATGGTGTGTTTGATTCGATTGCAAGGCAATCTTTTTTTTCCAAAAAAGTGATGAGTGGATTCTTGTTCCTGATTGGTTTAAGTCGGTATTTTCATCGAATTTTCAGAAGATAAAAATGGCGGTATTTTTTTGATAGAATTAACAAATAAGGAAATGCAAGTGAAGTCTTTTGCAAAACGACTTTTTCGTGCCTTTGGGTACGAACTGCGAGAATTTAATCCGGCCATCTCAGAGTCCGCACAGTTTATGAAAATGCTATCAATGCACAAGGTAAACTTGGTATTTGACGTGGGCGCTAATGCAGGACAATTTGGTCGGAAAAATTTGCGCGATGCGGGCTATAGCGATCGCATTGTTTCGTTTGAGCCAACTATTGCTGCATGGTATAAGCTCTTGGCAGAAAGTAAAAATGATCTGCATTGGACTGTTGCACCCCGCACTGCAATCGGAAATTTTGACGGCGAAATTGAAATCCATATTTCGGACAATTCGCAAAGCAGTTCGATCCTGGATATGCTCGATACGCACTCAAATGCTGTGCCTGAGTCGCGTTATATCGGTAGCGAACGGGTGCCTTTGTGTCGCTTGGATTCGGTTGCTACCGGTTATCTTTCGCAGGACTCAGTAATATTTTTAAAAATAGACACGCAGGGGTATGAGGATCGAGTGTTGGATGGCGCAAAGGATTTAATGACAAAAGCCGTTGGACTGCAACTGGAGCTCTCTCTAGTGCCTTTGTATACTGATCAATGCCTGTTTGACGAATTGATTGCGCGACTTAAATCTGTTGGCTTTGAGCTTTGGTCCGTTTCTCCTGCATTCGTTGACCCGAAAAACGGAAGATTGCTCCAGATTGACGCAACGTTCTTCCGGCGCTGAAAATGGTGTTAACTGGTTTTAATGTATTTGTATTTTCTATGGCTTGTTAATGTAGGGGCGGTTTGACCGAGATTTGAATGAAGATTGAAACTAAATTAACCGGTAAGGAATTTGCTGTGGCGCGAAAGCGGCTTTTACAAATGCATTTCGAAAGCGGCGTTGGCCATATTGGCGGTAACTTGTCTGCGCTGGATGCCATGATGATTGTCTTTCACGAGTATCTGCGCAGCGGTGATGAGTTTGTATTGTCGAAAGGCCACGCAGCAGGAGCGCTCTACATCGCACTCTGGAGTATAGGGCGACTTAAAGACCAAGATCTGAGGTCGTTTCATAAGGACAATACTTTGCTTCCTGGACATCCTCCGGCAACAGGAATCGACGATATTCTATTCGCCACCGGGAGCTTGGGACATGGCCTGTCCCTTGCGGCCGGAACTGCGTTAGCTTTCAAATTAAAGGGCATTGATGCTCGTGTCGTTTGTCTGACTTCAGATGGAGAATGGCAGGAAGGCTCGACATGGGAGGCGTTGATTTTTGCTTGTCACCATCGTCTTGCCAATCTGACGGTGCTGGTGGATCACAATAATTTGCAGGGGTTTGGCACTACCGCTAATGTCGCGTCCATGTCCCCCTTATGGGAAAAACTTAAAGGATTCGATGTTGATCTGCAAATTATTGATGGGCATGATGCCGATGCCCTTCGTGGCGCACTTGAATGTGAAAGTAACAGTTTTCGCATAATTGTTCTGCGCACCGTTAAGGGGCATGGCGTCAGCTTTATGGAGAACCTTATGGAATGGCACTATCTCCCACTAACAGAAGTACAGTTCCAGACAGCGGTAACGGAGATTGAGTCAAGATGAGAAAACAGCTTTGCGATACGTTGATGGCACGAGCGAGGGAATTCGATATGGTTTTTCTTACAGGTGATTTGGGTTTCATGGCACTTGAGCCGCTGAAGGAAGTCATGGGGGAGCGATTTGTCAATGCCGGCGTGGCTGAGCAAAACATGGTTTCGGTCGCGGCAGGGCTTGCACGACAAGGATTTGAGGTTTGGGTGTATAGCATTGCACCATTTTGTTATGCGCGGCCATTCGAACAAATACGCAACGATATTTCTTTTCACAACTTACCGGTAAAACTGATTGGTAATGGTGGCGGATACGGCTATGGAGTTATGGGCCCCACCCATCATGCAATTGAAGATTATGGAGTGCTACTGACTTTGCCTAACATGTCCGTTTACATTCCTGGATTTGATGAGGATGTTGAAGCAGTGATTGCTCGTGCCGGTATTTCCTCCCGCCCAGCGTATATCCGGATGGGGCGAGGCGAGCCTCCCAAGGGTTATGCGGTGCCTGCCTACGAACCCTGGCGACAGTTGACGTGTGGCGGTGGCGCTGTGGTGATTGTAGTTGGGCCTCTCGCTGGAACCTATATCGAAGCTTTCGAGCAATTGTCAGAGGATCATCGTCCCAACCTCTGGATTGTCTCTGAGCTTCCCATTGAGCATAATCCTTTGCCGACAGCGCTGTTAATCCAAATTGAAGACTCTTCCTGTCTGTGTGTCGCCGAAGAGCATGTGCAACGCGGAGGATTTGCCTCAGAACTATTATTGCATCTGGCGGAAAAAAATATTGCAATACGCCGCTTCCGGCATCTCTATGCCCGCATGCATCATTTTGACCGCTACGGATCCCAGAACTTTCTGCGGAAACAGTCTGCTCTTGATGTTGATAGTATACTTGCATTACTGAAGGACTCTCAATATGCCTGATTTGCAAGCCTACGTTCGCTCTTTGAGCGGACCTGTTCTGGTTACCGGCGCTTCGGGTTTTATCGGTGCCAACCTGTTCAAAATGCTCGCCGCCGTCCGTGATGATGTCTATGCGGTAGTCTATCGTGAAAAAAATTGGCGGCTTGCCGAGGTTATTGATGAACATATCATTGCGGTTGACCTCAACGATTATGCGGCAACCAAGAATCTCGTCAATAGCGTAAACCCGCAAACGGTTTTTGATTGTGTGGCTTATGGTGCCTATCCGTTTGAGGAAGATGCCACACTTATCTACCAAACAAACTTTCAGTCGGTTGTCAATTTTGTCAGCCTGCTTACAGATCGTCCTTTTTCAGCTTATATTCACGCAGGAAGTTCGTCCGAGTACGGGACAAACTGTGCCGCGCCATCGGAGGACGATGTATGCGAGCCAAACAGTTCCTATGCCGTATCAAAGGTAGCGGTAGCGAGCTATCTGCGATTTATGGGAAAGCAACGTAACTTTCCCTGTGTAAATCTACGCCTGTATGCGGTCTATGGCCCGCTGGAAGATACATCAAGATTGTTCCCTAATCTGCTGCGGCAGGCGCTTACAGGAAATCTCCCTCCATTCGTACACCCGGAAACATCGCGTGACTTTATCTATATAGACGATGTATGCGCCGCTTTTATTATGGCAGCAGCAAAAATGCATCCCGGTTTATCCGGTGAAAGCTTTAATATTGGCACAGGTGTAAAAACGACCATAGCCGAATTGGCTGGCATCACCAAGCGCTTGTTTGACGTGGCTGTAGAGCCGCAGTTTGGCGTAATGGAAGGTCGAGCTTGGGATCTGGCGGATTGGTATGCTGATCCCCAAAAGGCGATTGAACTGCTCGACTGGAAACCTCGCGTCAACTTGGAAGTGGGTCTGCGTAACATGGCCAGCTGGGTTGCGCAACTTTCTGATAGTGAAATGGTTTCAGCCTCAAAGAAGAATAACAACGAACGTAAGCGCAGTATTTCTGCAATTATTGCATGTTATAAGGACGTCCAGGCAATCCCTGTCATGTACCGACGGTTGACAGATGTTTTCCGTAAGCTTGGTATCGATTATGAAATTATCTTTGTTAATGATTGTAGTCCCGACGATAGCGCGCAGGTGATCCGCGAAATCAGTGCGAAAGATTCGCATGTAATCGGCATTTCGCACTCGCGTAATTTCGGTTCGCAAATGGCCTTTCGTAGCGGAATGGAACTCTCGACCAAAGACGGCGTAGTGCTACTTGATGGTGATCTTCAAGACCCTCCGGAATTGATTGAATCGTTTTACGCTAAATGGGAAGCGGGATACGACGTCATATATGGACGCCGGGTTCAGCGCGAGATGCCCTGGCATCATGGGATTATGTACAAACTTTTCTATCGCGTCTTCGCGATGTTCAGTTATATCAATATTCCCCTTGATGCTGGTGATTTTTCATTAATGGATCGTCGTGTTGTTGGCTGGATTCTTAATTGCCCAGAACGCGATTTATTTATGCGAGGGTTGCGTGCATACGTTGGGTTCAAGCAGGCGGGCGTTGACTATGTGCGGCCTGAACGCATGTTCGGGCGTTCGACAAATAGCCTGATCAAGAATATAGATTGGGCGAAAAAAGGTATCTTTTCCTTTAGCAATACGCCGCTTACCATGCTCACAACAGCGGGTGTGGTGTTGCTTGGGCTTTCTGTTTTAGCGTCCATCGTAATAGGCTTGCTGAGATTACTGATCCCCGATATAGCACCACATGGTGTGACTACCTTGATGTTAATGATTCTTATGTTTGGCTCTCTTAATATTTTTGCGGTTGGTTTGGTCGGGGAGTATGTAGCTAAAATCATGGAGGAGGTTAAGGGACGTCCACGCTTGATTAGGGCCGCTCTAATTCGAAATGGTGAAACCAATGAACTTTTGCCGGATGGCAAGGTTCACTGAATAGCTGGATCGTGAACTTTTTTTGCATGTGATGAGTGAGTTTAATGGAATTTAGGAAACGTGAATATCCGATTCAAGCTGAGCATGAAACAGCACTTTGGAAAATTAATATTCTATGGGCTTCCGTAGCGTTCGTTTTTTTAGTCCTGATGTTGGGTGTTGCTCCGGGGCGCGGTGCTGGTTGGGTTGTAGATGATGGATTGTTTTTATCAAGTGCATTTAATGCAGCGAATGGATTTGGTCTTGATAAAATGCTACCCCAGGAACCTGGTATTTATTTGTTCAATGCGCTACTTATTAAGCTGGGTATGGTCGAATATCTGCACTTTCGTTATGTTTATTATATTTTAAACTTATTGAGTTCTGCGGTATTTTTTTTAGGACTTGATCATCGTCGTTTTCGCTCTCCTGCGGTTCCTGTTGCGATTTTCACTAGCCTCTTGGTGGCATTTTCTTCCATTCTGGTTTCCGATTTTTTCTTTTTACTGGGTGCCGGATGTTATTTTTTCGCTATCGATGCTCCACAACGTAAACGCGCTACACTTTTGGCGTTAAGTGGCATATTATTTGCCGTTACCGGTTTTATGCATGCTGCCTTTGTAATCGCCATGTCAGTTTTAATCGGTTTTGCATTGCTGATTGATAAGTCATTACGGAAATCATTGTTGTGGCCCTGTTTTATTCTAGGCACTTTGTTGATATGGGGTGGCTATATCTACTGTATTGGGGTAGATAATCTATTGGTAACACCAGCCGGGCATGATGCGAGTGCGGGCCATTTACTGCTAAATGTTGGACGCATATTATGGACTTATCTGGTGGTGGTTTTGGCCTATTTACTGACGGTTAGACTTTTCAAAAAGCGAGGCCAGGAAAAATTCGCTGCAGCACAATTTTTGTTAAGTGTCTTAGTCACCGTTTTTTATGGCATCGAATTCTATGGTGCTCAGTTTGCCAGCTATTACTCTGATAAGGTTGTACCTTGGCTAGGGCTAGACGCCCACGTTTTTCGTGTATTGCATAATGATCTGCGGCAAGTGGTTCACGTTCCAGGCGCAATTTACTACTTATTGCTTTTCGCAATATTTTGTTGGCTGGGTGAGGGTTGGTCTGCTATTGATAGGAATCAACGTCTGGGAAATAAAAAAAATTCACCTGCCCCAACTTACCTATTGAGTGGAGTAAGCAATATTTATGTAACCACATTAAAGTTGTTTACCTCGCTTGACTGGAATAGCTTAAACGGCAAACTTACTCTTGCGGCTATCGGGCTTTCTCTTTTGGTGTCGGGCTATGCGACTGGAAGTGCGTCAAGCCTTGCTATATGTATGTCCGCATTTAGTGGCCCTGCTATCGGGCTGGTGATTATTTTCTGGGCGTCTCCAAATCGACAAATATCGCATTTTACTGCACTGTTGTTAACTGTCTGGATAGGTATTTTTGTCTTATTCGCACTTACTATCAACCTACCAACATTTGAACCGATTTTTACGCGTAACCGGATTATGCTTGAGGATACTCCGCTGAAGGGGATTTTGGTGCAACCCCGCTACGCCAGGTCAGTAGTTCAGCTTCGAGAAGAATACAAGGCAAATAAGTGCCAAGAACTCACGTTGATTGCGTTAGAATACATTCCAACCGTTTATTACCTTCTACAACATTCTGCACCCAATAGCATCGGGGTTGTTCGACCTGGCGTGTATTTCCCCGAGGATAGAATACGAACGTTGCTTAATCTCCAAGGTGGCTGGTGTGTTATAGATGCAACAACCAAAGACACGAAAACTGAAATTGAGCGCAACCATGGTCTGGATAATCGAGAGACTATTCGAATTTTGGTAAAGAACAATGCTGACAGGGTTTTCACGATTTCATCACCAAGTGAGGACATTGATGACCTACGTTTGTATATCCGTGATGCAAGGAAATTTTAATGAAAAAAGATGATTTACCAGAGGCATTCCAGCCAATTGCTGTTCGGGCACCACATGAGAATTGGGTTCTTTTTTGGATAAGGTGTTTGTTTGACCTGCAATTGTTAACTATTTTTCGTTTTTTGATTGAGCCTTTGAGTTTATGTAATGGGCGCGTTCTGGATGTTGGTGCCGGTGAGTCACCGTGGCGGGATTTGTTGCCCTCGAGTGTGGAATATGTTGGTGTAGACGCTGACTTATCTTGTGAGTTCGGGATGAGGGAAAATTCAGACGTTACTTATTATGACGGAATCAGACTACCCTATGAGGAAGAAAGTTTTGATCATGTGCTTTGTACGGAAGTGCTGGAGCACGTTGAGGATCCTGCTGCTTTCCTTTGTGATCTGAATCGTGTGCTGCGAAAAGGGGGGACTTTGATACTGACAGTACCTTGGTCAGCACGGTTACATCATTTGCCTTATGATTATAGTCGATTTACCCGTTTTGGACTTGCTTCTCTATTAGAATCGGTTGGGTTAATTGTGGAAACTATTGAAGAGAGGGGTAATGACGTTGCTGTAATTGCCAACAAGCTGTTGGTTTTAATGATTCGTTTGTTACGCCCTAATCGTTGGTACAATTTCCTTTGGTCATGGATATTAGCGATTACGGTAGCACCAGTTGTTGTCGGATTTCTTTTTGCAGCCCATGTTACTTTGCTTCTTCGGTCTGGCTCTGCGGAAGACCCCCTTGGCTACGGTGTGGTCGCTATAAAAGCGTGTGACAGAGTTTGATCAGTGCTTCGCAGAATGGTGCTGTTGTTAATTAAACAGACATCATTAAATTTAGTAAATTGAAAAACTGTTGTCTCGCATAGCAGTTTTATTTGGAGTTGTGTTGCTTGAGGAATTTCAAAATATGGAAAAATTAAGGCCTTGTCCGGTTTGCCACGCGAGTTCCGAGAAGGCTGGCTTATTTGTCGGAAAAAATATCGATCCAAACAAGCTGTCCAAATTTAGCTTTTCATCACGCAAAGAGCCAGAATACATGTGCCACCGCTTAGTACAGTGTCCTAACTGCGACCTGGTTTATGCGGATGAACCACCTGATGAGCAGGAACTTGCAGACGCATACCACACAGCTGACTATGATAGCTCTGAAGAAGCTGACGATGCCGCACGGGCCTATATTCGAGTTCTTCAACCTGCTTTGAGTAAGATGGCTCGACGCAGAAGTGCATTGGAAATTGGAGCAGGTACAGGCACATTTTTGGAGCATCTGTTGCAGGAAGGTTTTACTGATTTGGTTGGTATTGAGCCGTCATCTGCTGCGATTGCATCTGCTCCGGTGCATCGTCTGGCCTGGATGCGTGAAGGTATGTTCGAGGAAAAGAACTTTGTCCCCGAGTCATTCGATTTAGTCTGTTGTTTCATGACATTGGAGCATGTGCGGGATCCTGATGTTGTTGCTCAGGCAGCGTTTCGACTACTTCGTCCAGGCGGTGCTTTTGTCGCGGTGACCCATGATTACCGAAGCATCGTTAATAGATTGCTTGGGAAGCGTTCCCCCATAATCGATATTGAGCATCTGCAACTATTTTCCGAACGTAGTGTGCGGTATCTGTTCGAAGGCGCTGGCTATACTGACGTCACAGTAAAAACTTTCATCAATACCTACTCGTTGCGATACTGGATGCGTCTGGCACCATTGCCCGGCAGCATGAAATCAGTAGTGCTTAATTTGATGGCATTTATAGGGTTGGATAACGTCAAGATTGGGATAAACGTGGGCAATATCGTCACTGCCGGTATTAAGCGTGGCTAAAAAACTGCAACTACCCGTAGCTAAGATCGTCAGTCGCAATCGCTTTTCAAATATTTTTTTATTTAACCTGCGTAAGAACAGATTTATACGTTTCCTAGTCGCAGGTGGGGTTAATACACTTTTTGGTTTCTCGGTTTACAGTATCTGCATAGTAGACGGAATGGCCTTATGGCTCGCTCTGTTAGTGGGAATGCTTTCCGGGACTGTATTCAATTTTTTTACTACTGGTGGTTATGTATTCCGTGAGCTTTCACTTATCCGCTTTCCCCGTTTTGTTGCTTGCTATCTACTTGTCTACGGAATTAATTTTATGTTGATGGAATTAATTTCTAAATGGATAAGTAGTAAAATATTATCTCAAGCCATCCTCACATTGCCATTGGCATTACTTTCGTATTTTCTGATGGCGAGGTTTGTTTTTTATCAAAAAAGAATCAAACACGATGTGAATTATAAATATGTCGCTAACCGTATTAGCGGAAAAGATAGGCACAAGGACTTTCAAAGATGAGCATTTTTCAAGTAGTAAAATTTACATTCAATTACACGCTGACCAGTAATATAAAATTAACATTGGATTTATTGTGCTCTGCCAACTATTATTCAGCGATCGGCATGTTGCTTTAAATGCTCAGACATTTACTAAATTTGCTGTTGTTCGTACTGCCACCATCACGGTGTTTTTTGTTTAAACAACTTTGCCTTAAATTAAGTCATGTTGAGATTGGTGAAAATGTTTCAATGTGTGGTCGAGGATGGATATATGGTCGAGGTCGGCTTCGTATAGGAAATGATACCTGGTTAAGTCCGGGTGTAATTTTTCACACACACTTGGATGCTCCGATTATTGTTGGTTCTAACTGTGATATTGGTCCATCTGTTGAGTTTATTACAGGGGGACATCTTATTGGGGCGACATCTCGTCGGGCGGGTACTGGAACTGCAAAACCCATAGTGATTAACGATGGCTGTTGGATTGGTGCCGGCTCCCGAATATTGGGTGGTGTCAATATCGGTTCAGGTACTGTTGTAGCGGCTGGCTCATTGGTAATTCGCGATGTGCCGGCGAACATTCTTGTTGCCGGCGTGCCGGCAGTATTCAAAAAAAAGCTCACATAAGGTGAAAGTATGAAGAAGATTTTCCATTCCTATGCTCGTTTGCTGAGATATCAACTCTGGAAACTGGACTCGCTCCGTTACTTGGGAAACAAACTAGGGTGTCCCATTTGCGGCGGTCGCTTTCGCGCAATGAAGCCCTTCGTTGGCAGTTGTTATCTCCGTGGGATTGAAACGGATCACTACACTCAAAACGCTATATGTCCACGCTGTCATAGCGATATACGTCAAAGATTTCTCGTTGAATTTATGCGGACACGCACTAGCTTATTTCAAAAGAGACAGCGCGTTTTGCACTTCGCTCCCGAAATTAGCATCTACAAAATGTTGAAGCATGCGGATTTGGCTTATGTTGCAGCGGATATCAATCCCTCTCAGTTCGCGGAAGCTGTGTATGCTGATATTACGGAAATTCCGTTCGGTAACGACGAATTTGATTATTTAATCTGCATTCATGTCCTTGAACATATAAAAGACGATAAAAAAGCTATTAAGGAAGTTTATCGTGTTCTCAAGCCGAATGGGCACGCAATACTTGCGGTGCCAACCTACGGAGAAAATACGTATGAAAACCCTAGCTTCAGTTACGAAGAACGGGAAGCTCAATATGGTACAGGTGATCATCTTCGTCTAAACGGATTGGACTTCGCAGATAAGCTTAGGGCATCCGGATTTAGCGTTGATATAGTTTCTGTAGATGACGTGCCTGGCGATTTTGTTGATCGGACTGTTCACTCACCGCATACAGAAAGTGACAAATATCTGTTTTTTTGTACTAAGCCGATATGATCATTTATAATGCACAATTCTCGTTAAAACAGGCCTTACGTAAGTAGTGAATAAATTATTTTTTATTTGTAATGCATTAGATGACGTAACGCGCCTTGAAAGAAAAATTGTAACCGATAGCCCCGCAGCATCCCGTAAAGTCTTTGGCTTGTCCAAAGCTATGCGTGAGGCAGGTGTGTGTGTATTAGTAGTTAGTCTGGGGCGAGGCAGGCAAAATGGATCAGGCAGATATTATCGGTGTGAAGTACGTCGTGTAAATGGGGTGCCTGTTATTTATTTACCTTTTTTTCACTTTCCGGTTCTTTCAGAGGTGCTGACATTATTTTCTTCAGTTCCTATCCTCTGGCGTTTACATAGAAAAAAAACGAAGCAAACAATCCTTCTTTATAACCGTATGTTAGCCTACTTTCCTCTTCTGATTTTTGCAAAAATTCTTCAGATTGATACAACATTGGATTTAGAGGATGGTGCGATTGATTTAAACCATTGGTCTTTATCAGGTGTAAGGTCACGTATTTTAAGCTGGCTCTTCGATTCTTTATGTTCGAGAGGCGCACTGCTTGCGTGTCAGGGACTAGAAATTGCGACCAAGTTGCGACCTACACAATGCTGTTATGGGGTGTCAGATATATTCCCAACAACGGTAAACTGGGATATATCACCACTCACTGTTCTTTTGGGTGGAACAGTTTCATTCGACACAGGCGCACCGTTGCTTATTGAGGCAATCAGGCTGTTGCGTCAGGAATCTCCATCTTGGGCAAAAAATATAAGCTTTAATATCACCGGCAAGGGCGATTGTCTTGAGCAGTTTAAAGTGTTGGCAACGGGTTCTGGAAAACCTGAAGTTATTGTACATGGTCGAACAACAGATGAAGAATACCGGCAGATGCTCGCGTGTACTCATGTTGGCCTTGCTCTTAAGCCAAACTCAGGCGCACTCGCTGGTACGACATTTCCTTCAAAAGTTATTGAATTCGCTAGTCACGGCATTCTTGTTGTCACGACGGACATTAGCGATGTTCGAAAAGTGCTCGCTGATGGCGTTATCTATTTGGATATTGATAATCCCAATTTGTTGATTGAGAAGCTACGTTGGATTGTAGAGCACCGTGGCGCAGCAAAAGCTCTGTCATTAAAGGGGGTACAAGCAGTATCAGCAGTATGTGCACCGGAAAGGGTAGGGCAGATGTTGAGTGATTTTCTATTTAAGTTTTCAGATGAGGAAGGACATTGAAAGTAATAAGTTGGCATCCGGTTTTAACGGATCATCAGTCCTATACCTTGGAAGCGCTGCACCCAATTATATAAATGACACAGATAACAACAATTACATTGATGAAATTATAGATGCTGTTAATAATTCACCTTATCCCGACAAAGAAATTATTATTATTGATGATTATTCTACCGATGGTACGAGGGATAAATTAAAAAACACTATTGAAGCGAGTGGGCGAGTTAGTCGGGTTCTTTACCATGATGTTAATCAAGGTAAAGGGGCTGCTTTACGTACTGGGATACAGGCGGCTACTGGTGATATTGTTATCATTCAAGATGCTGATATGGAATATGACCCTAATGAATACTCAAGACTCGTTGAGCCCATATTACATAATAAAGCTGACGTGGTTTTTGGTTCGCGGTTTTTGGGTAGTGATGCGCATCGAGTACTTTATTTTTGGCATAGAATGGGTAATGGATTTTTGACTTTGTTATCCAATATATTTACCAATCTCAATCTTACCGATATGGAAACTTGTTACAAAGTTTTTAGACGCGAGATTATTCAAGGGATCACTATAGAAGAAAACAGGTTTGGCTTTGAACCGGAAATAGTAGCGAAAATTTCAAAAATTGAAAGTATTCGCATTTATGAAGTGGGTATTTCATATTATGGTCGCACTTACGATGAAGGCAAAAAAATAGGTTGGAAAGATGGGGTAAGGGCGATTTATTGCATTGTTAAATATCATTTAGCAAGATGATATTTAGCAAGTATTTTTTTGTAAGAGGGACGTAACGTAATGAATGAGCCATTTTTAGAACCCATTTTGAGAAATATGAGGATATCTAAAGTTCTACCCACAATTAAAGAGTATAAAAGTTGCCAGATGTTAGATATTGGTTGTGGATGGGAAGCGAAGCTTTTAAAATCAGTTGAAAAATATATTTCATCAGGTATTGGTATTGATTTTAAGGCGCCATATTTTAATAATGAAAAAATAACAACTCTCCAAGTTAAATTAGAAAAGAAACTCCCCTTTGAAAATGAATCTTTCGATGTTGTAACAATGTTGGCTGTTTTGGAGCATTTAGATAACCCTTCAGAAATAATATCAGAGATTAAAAGAGTTTTAAGAGTCAATGGAAAGCTAATTATTACAGTGCCATCAATATATTCAAAACCAGTATTAGAGTTTTTATCATACAAATTAAAAATTGTTAATGAGGATGAAATTAGAGATCACAAAAAATATTATAATAAATATCTACTATACGAACTATTTAATAAGGCTGGACTAGAAATAGAAACCCATAAATATTTTCAGTGCTATATGAACAATTTTTGTGTGATACAAAAATATAATATATGAAATTTATAAAATATTTTTTTGTAGGTGGGATTGCAGCAGCAGTTGATTTCTTAATATTTGCACTATTTGTAAAAATATTTGCATGGCCTTGGTTTATATCTGGCATTGCTGGATTTATCTTGGCAACGCTCGTTAATTATCTCCTGTCAATCAAGCACGTATTTACAAGTGGGGAACGATTTAAAAAGCACAAAGAAATAATGCTCGTATTTTTTGTGAGTCTTATTGGCCTGATTATAAATCAGTTTATTCTTTGGCAATGTATAGAATTTTTATTATTGGATCCTTTGATTGCAAAAATAAGTGCAACGGGGATTGTATTTTTCTGGAATTATTCGTCAAGAAATCACTTTATATTCAAAGTAAATAAAAAATCGCCTATGTCATCTCAGCTTGAACAATGAAAACAATTAAATGGGCTCAAGCTCCAATAACGCTTCCGTCAAAAGGCTGTAGAGCTATGAGTATCATTAACCAGTTTTGCAGCACTAGGCCTGAAAAAGCGGGTCAAATGTTAAGTGATTTCCTGTTTAAGTCTTCAGTTGGAGAGCAACATTGAAAGTGATAAGTTGGCATCCGGTTTTAACGGATCATCAGTCCTATACCTTGGAAGCGCTGCAACAAGCGGCAAAATGTGATTTAACGGTTTATGTCGCCAAGGCTGAACACCCCACACGACAAGTACAGGGGTGGGTGAATCGTCATGCCCCATCACTTTTTCCTCAGCTGATTCCACAAAAAGGCTGGTTTAAGTATAACTTTCAGCAACTTCGCGGGCATCAAGATGCTGTTCATCTTTTTGGCAGTCCGTTTGAACAACCAAGATTGATTGCTACCTTATTATTGGCAACCGCGATGGGCTTAAGAGTATTTTTAATCTCGGAGCCTTATTCACCTATTTCTGCGGGCTACCTACAGGATAGCAATAAACTCATTAATTGGGCTAAAACGGCATTGCGCCCAATTTTATACCGTGTTTATGGTGCGCTGCTAAATCGTCGAATCGCTGGTATCTTCGCTATTTCACCCCTTGCGGCATCACAATATCAACGTATCGGCATGCCCAAAGAAAAAATATTTCCCTTTGGATACTTCGTGCCGAGTTCTGAGCTACTTTGCCCAGAAATGCCAGTGGAAAAATCAAAAAGAACGGCTTTAAGAGTTGTATTTATTGGGGCATTGATTAAAAGAAAAGGATTGGATGTGTTGATTGAGGCAGTTAGAAGCCTGAATAGAAAGGAGTTAGCTGTCACCCTTGATGTTTATGGTTCTGGCGATTCCAGTCAATTCAATTTCGATCAATCTACTGTTAATTATTGCGGGTTAATTCCTTTTGGAGAAGCGCAAGCAGTTATTGCCAATTATGATGTTTTGGTGCTGCCGAGTCGATATGATGGTTGGGGTGTTGTCGTTAATGAGGCGCTTATGGCTGAAGTTCCGGTTATTTGCAGCAACCGGGCTGGGGTCGGTGCAGTCGTTGAGAAATGGCGATGCGGCACCATTTTTGACAGTGAAGATGTGTCTGATTTGGAGCGTAAATTGAATGAGATTGTCGTTGCGCCAGAGTCCTTGGTAAAAATGCGTCATGCAGCCCGAAACGCAAGTGCAGTTCTTGATCCTAAAGTGGCGGGTCGTTATATGTTCGATGTGCTCAGAGATGATACACTAAGCGCAAAGCAGCAGAAGCCTTCTTGTCCTTGGTATTAACATTAAAATTATGACTAAACCAGTCGCAGAAAAAAAATCGGTTCGTCTTCACCTTACTAATATTGCAGGGCTTGGCGCTGTTCAACTAATTCAATCCTTACTGCCAAGTTTTGAGCGGTTGCCGGATTATAAAGTGGAAGCCGTTTATCTGCCATCGAGGGGAGAACTTTCCAATTACGAAGCCGCTTGCCCGGAAACCAAACTGATATATTACAAACGTTATTTACCCAATTCCATATCAAGGTTGCTGGAATGCACACTATTCAGTAGCAAGTTTGATAGCACTACGCCGCTACTGGTGTTGGGAGATATTCCTCTTAGAAGCAAAGCAAAACAAACGGTCTTTGTTCAGACTCCACTGTTGGTGCATGGATCAAGTACAGGCCGGTATCTTGGTGCTATTAAATACTGGATAGCAAGGTCGTTGTTCCGACTCAATAGTGCTTATGTTTCGGCCTTCATTGTTCAAACAGAAGCTATGAAAGCAGATCTTATTGACACTTATCCAGAAATAAGAGGGCGAGTGCATGTTATTGCGCAACCAGCCCCAAATTGGCTACTTGAGTCTCAACTTAAACGCACTCAAAGGAATATTCGAGCCGACTCAGGTTTGCGGCTTTTTTATCCGGCGGCAGTTTATCCACACAAAAATCACCGATTATTGAGTGCACTTCAGTCTGATCAAGAAAAAACATGGTCTGTTTCTGAGTTGCTGCTTACCATTCCAGAAAACTACAATCCAAATCCGGCAATATCATGGATACATTGCGTTGATAGACTTGCACCGGATAAAGTTATAAATGCATATCAGACGACAGATGCCCTTTTATTTCTTTCGCTTTCCGAGAGTTACGGTTTTCCGCTAGTCGAGGCCATGTGGATAGGTTTACCGATCATTTGCCCTGATCGGCCTTACGCTCGAACTCTTTGTGGGGATCGGGCAATTTATTTTAATCCAGAGAGTTTAAATTCGCTACAGGGGGCTGTAGCGGAATTAAGCCGGCGTCTTGATTCTGGGTGGTGGCCGGAGTGGTCAGAAAACATTAAGGCAATACCGCGAGACTGGGAAGAAGTTGCTGCTGAGATGTTGGGTCTTGCGATGGGCGAAGGAGAGGCTCATTGAGCATAGTAACAATCCTGGAAAACCCTGAAATTAAAAACAAACCTAACCCCCCATCTCAACGGAATAAAGATATAGGATGCAAGGTAGAGGGTGGCTTACGTTCTCGAAATAGTTATAAACATTCCTTGCCGGGTAAGCCTTTAATCACAGTGATTACCGTAGTATTTAATGGTGCAAAAACCCTGCGAGACACAATAGAAAGTGTTATGGAACAGAGTTATGACAACATTGAGTATATAGTTATTGACGGTGGCTCTAGCGATGCAACAATTGATATTTTGAGGCAGTACGACCATGTTATCGATTATTGGCTTAGCGAAAAGGATAGCGGTATGTATGATGCAATGAACAAAGGCATAGCTCTTGGCTCTGGCGAGTATATGGGTATGTTAAATTCAGATGATATGTTTTCTGAAAAAAATGTATTGCAGGATGTAGTAGACAGGTTTTGTATAACAAAGATAGATGCAGTTTTTTCCTGTCTGAATATTGTTGACAAAGATAATCTTAAAAAAACGCTACGTAAGTATCGGGTTACCAAGCTTAATTCTGCATTATTGCGGATCGGTGTAATGCCCCCCCATCCTACTTTTTATTGCAAAAAATCTTGTTATGAAAAAGGCGGCATATATAAGACAGATTATAAAATTGCTGCCGATTTTGAGATACTGGTCAGGTTACTAATCAGGCAAAAAATATCATGGTCGTTTATTGATAAGGTTACGGTAACTATGCGTTCCGGTGGAATAAGTAATAGTGGATTTTTATCCAGTATTAAGTTAAATTCTGAAATTATCAGGGCGTGTAAAGATAATGGTTTGTATACCCATTGGTTATTTCTGGCGTTGAAACTTCCTATTAGATTGCTTGAACTCATAAAATGAGATCATATATAGTTCAAACAGTAGGTGGTTTTATTTGCGATTTTATTTAGGTTCGTGAATAACTCGCGCTTGACCTGTTGTTTAAGCGGGGTGAGCAGAATAAGGGTGTATTGAGGAAGTAATTCCCACCCGTTTGGTTTTGTTGTTAGTGGTATAAAAAAGGACAATATGAAAAAAATCTTGGGTATATCTGCGTATTATCATGATTCAGCAGCAGCATTAATTATTGATGGTGAAATTGTTGCAGCTGCTCAAGAAGAAAGATTTACAAGAAAGAAACAATCGCCTGATTTTCCAGTCAATGCAATAAAATTTTGCCTTGAATATTCAGGCTATAGTATTGATGAATTAGATGCTGTCATTTTTTATGACAAGCCCTTATTGAAATTTGAAAGGTTATTGGAAACTTATTACGCATTTGCTCCAAAAGGTTTGCGTCAGTTTCTTACTGCAATACCTGTCTGGCTTAAAGAGAAAATGTTCTTAAAAAAGCTGCTTTACGAAGGGCTGGCAGAGGTTGAAAAATACGATAAAAAGAAACTGCGCCTGTTATTTTCAGAGCATCACTTATCACATGCAGCCAGTGCTTTTTATCCATCACCCTATCAGGAAGCAGCCATACTAACCATTGATGGTGTTGGTGAATGGGCAACAGCTTCTATTTGTCATGGCAAAGACAATAAAATAACCATGCTTAAGGAAATGAAATTTCCGCATTCTGTTGGGCTTCTTTATTCAGCGTTTACCTATTATCTTGGTTTTAGAGTAAATTCCGGTGAATATAAATTAATGGGATTGGCACCTTATGGAAATCCGGCAGCCAAGCAAACAAATGAATTTATTAATTTAATTAAAAAGCATATTGTTTCAATTAAAGAAGATGGTTCTATATGGTTAGATCAGGAATATTTTAACTATGCGACCGGGCTAAAAATGGTTAAAGCGAAAAAATGGGAAATGCTTTTTGGGTTTCCCGCAGTAAAACCTGATGGCGATATCGAACAGAAACATTGTAATTTAGCCTACGCCATTCAAAATGTAACAGAAGAAATTGTCTTAAAAATGGCCAAAGAGGCTAAAAAAATTACTGGCGCTGATTACTTGTGCCTGGCAGGTGGTGTTGCACTAAATTGCGTGGCAAATGGTAAACTTTTGAATGAAAATATTTTTAAAGATATTTTCATTCAACCCGCAGCGGGTGATGCGGGTGCTGCGTTAGGAGCTGCACAAATGGCTCATTATATGTATTTTGAGCAAAAGCGTGTAGTTACAAAGGGCAGAGATTCAATGCAAGGATCTTATCTGGGTCCTGATTTTTCAGATAAAGAGACTATTATTGCCTTTAAAAAACATAAAGCAGTCTATAGAAAAATGGATAGCTTGGGTGATTTATGTAGTAATGTGGCCGATTTACTTGATAAAGGTAATGTCGTTGGATGGTTTCAGGGAAGAATGGAATATGGCCCCAGAGCATTAGGCAATCGCAGTATATTAGGTGATGCCAGAAATATTGACATGCAGAAAAAATTAAACCTGAAAATAAAATATAGGGAAGGTTTTAGACCCTTTGCACCATCTGTTTTAATTGAGAGTTCAAAGGATTTTTTTGATATACCTATTGCATCGCCATACATGCTGTTTGTTGCCAACGTTAATAAAGAAAGACGGAAAAATCTGCCTGACAATTACCAGGAATTGGATTTATGGGAAAAGCTGTATCTTGAAAGAAGTGATATTCAGTCAATTACGCATTTGGACTTTTCTGCCCGTGTGCAGACGGTTCACAAAGAAACCAATCCCAGATACTGGCAACTGATTAATACCTTTAAAGAAAAAACCGGTTATGGCCTTGTTGTAAATACCAGCTTCAATGTTAGAGGTGAACCTATTGTTTGCACCCCGGAAGATGCTTATAAATGTTTTATGCGCACAGAAATGGATTACCTGGTAGTTAATGATTTTTTATTATGCAAAACAGAGCAGCCGGATTGGGAGAATAGAGAAAAATGGATGGAAAAGTTTAAATTAGATTGATTTGTGAAAAATATAATTTAAGCCTGACGCAGGTTTGCAAACCTCGACCGGCATCGTGATAATCTCATCGATTAAGATGAAAAAATCTCAAGTTATCCAGCTTTACAATTGAACGATTATAACCAAACAATAAAGGGGAAATAATAATGGAATTTTTAAAAGATATTTTGCTTTTCATGAAAGAGCGAAAAAAGTTTTGGTTAGCACCTATCATCGTAATATTGCTGCTACTCGGCGTATTAATTGTATTTAGTAGCGGTAGCGCACTTGCACCGTTTATCTATACACTATTTTAAAAAACCGAGAATATTAAGAATGAAAACAGATGCATCAAAATCAACTATTTTGGTTATTTCAATGGGGTTTTTAGTCATTTACCTCGCTTTTGCTTGGCATTGGGCTGTAATGGTGTCGCTTGCAGTAGGATGTATTGGAGTATTATCTACATATTTAAGCAAGAAAATTGAATGGGTATGGATGAAAATAGCTCAATTACTGGGATATATCATTCCCAATATTCTACTAACTATTATATTTTTCTTTTTTTTGTACCCCATATCACTTGTTTCCAAATTGTTTAGCAAGGATCCATTAATGTTGTCAAATCAATATAAAACCTATTTTATCGATATAAATAAAGCAATAAATAAGAAAAGTTTTGAGAAGACATGGTAATGACTTGACGTCTTAATAGTGTCAAACATGAGTAATAGTCCTGCCTTAAAATACCATGCAGAAATTAACATAAGCGACATGTTATTTTAAATAACTATGATGACACGACAGCTTACAATTTTGTGCGATATTTAAAATTATATACGTTTTTGCGTGGAATAAAACGAGAGAGCACAAATGGCCATTGACATAAAAAAGAGAATAGTTTTTCCAATTATAGTATTTACTATTAGTACCTTAATAGCGCTATCAATTGCCGAAATTTCTTTAAGAATATTAAAGATAGGCTACGGCAATGCACCGGAAGAGTCACATCCCATATTCCACCATGTTCATCCAGCGGAATACAGGTTTCTATCTCACAACCCAACCGGTGAATACGGTGGTCATGAAATTTATTATGATGCGGATAGGCTTGTGGCTAATCCAAGTGAAACGAATACAAAAAATACAAGTTCAACCTGTCGAGTAGCCTTTCTTGGCGACTCGTTCACAGAAGCTGCACAAGTTACATATAACGATTCCTTTGTTGGTCTTACGGAACACAATACAAATTGCTCCATAAAAAATTATGGAGTATCGAGCTATAGCCCCATTTTTTATCTTTTACAATGGAGGCAGATAGTTAAAGAATTTAAGCCAACCATTGTAATCGTCCAGCTATACAGTAATGATGTTTCTGCAGATGAAGCCTATATGGCAATGGCTAAAAAGGATGTTAACGGAGATGCAGTAGCTGTGCCAGGGCCTGAAGGAAGCTGGATAACAAGTCAACTCAGAAAATCATATTTGATGCGCCTTCTTCGTAAAGTGCAATTACAATTGCTATGGATTTATGAAAACAGGGAAAAAGATAAATATATTGTTGCCGGTATGGTGGAAGAAAATCCCGATATTACTAAATTAAGTGCCAGCCTAATCAAAACATTAGCAAGAGAAGTTGAGGCTTCAGGGGCACAATTCATACTGACAGTTGTTCCCTCCAAGTTTAAGATTGTTAATAGCATCTGGGACAGTCAAACACCACAATTTTCAGATAAATGGAGGCTTTTTTCGCAAGAAAACAACATTCGGTTTTTGGATTTAACCAAGTCTTTTGAAGCAGAGGCGAAAAACGGTGCTCAACTGTTTTTTAACAGTGATATACATTTTACCGTAAATGGACATAGAATCGTTGCTTCTGAGTTAAGTAAGCAGTTTCCAAATATAATTCAGAAACATCAAGATTCACTTGAAGAGCCCAATAAAATTGGCCGATAGCATCAAAAAGAGTTATCTTTTGGCGTTGACGTTAAAGTTCAAGTTTGTAAGGGAGCATCTTAAGTGTTTACACTAAATCAAGTTGACCAACGTTAATTTTTAAATTCCCATTGAGACCCCCATTTTCACCAAACAAATCAAGGCGATTGCTACTGACGATGAGTTGAAGGATCTACAGTTAGAGCTTATCGCGCAGCCGGAAAAAGGTGATCTCATTCAAGGTACTGGTGGACTGAGAAAGATCAGGATGGCTACTGGTGGGCAAGGAAAGAGTGGGAGTGTTTGAGTTATATACTTTTTAGCGACAGTAGAAATTATTTATTTGGTTCTTGCCTATCCAAAAAATGTTAAAGATAGCCTGAATCAGGCAGAGAAATCTGAGCTGAAGAAGTTAACCAAGTTGCTTAAAAGCGAGGTTTAATATGAGTATTTTTAATGAGTTGAAATTTTCACTTGAAGAGGCTGTTGAGATTAAGCAAGGCAAGAAGCTAGCGTCACGAGTAACCCGGTATGATGTTGCCAATGTAAAAGCACTTCGAGCCACGTTGAATGTATCTCAGCAAAAGCTGGCTGATGCTTTGGGGACTAGCGTTGATACGATAAAGAGCTGGGAAAACAAACGACGTAACCCAACAGGTCTTGCTGCTAAGGTGCTAGCGACCATTCAGGACAATCCAAATTATTTCCATGATCTTGCGGCTCACTAAATAACTGGGTCAAAGTAAATTTAATAACCGGGGTCAGAGTAAAGTTATATTTCGAAAGTGTACCAACCGTAGCTTCACGTATTTACGGTATTACTGACGCGGTGGAAGACGGAAAAACTGGTTTATTATTTACCGCAGGCGATATTACAGGTCTTACTCAATCTTTACTAAAGCTGATAGATGACCCATTTTTGCGACAAGAAATTGGCGAGGCCGCACGTGTGCGAGCACTTGAATTATTGCCCGGCCATAAAATTACAGAAGGAATGCTTGCGCTGTATAGTGAGTTATTAACCGAGCGTCATGATTAATAAATGAACAAGATGGATAGATTAAATAACGCATACAACCCAACGTTGAATACGGTACTAGCTAGTCAGCGGAGCGAATGGTTTTGTTGGCAGGCCTCTTTGTGAGCGCTTATTTCAACAAGGGCAATCTTTGATCAGAGTATATTTTATCTCTCGCAATAAGATGGGTAAAAAAGCCATATCAATCCAAAAGAAGAGCTTTAAAAACAAATGCTTGCCTTTTATTTAACCTCGGCACGATACATCGGAAAAAGGTTGTAATTTTTAGTATAAAATAATATTGTTAACAACAAGTTACAATTACAATAAGATCGGCATATGTTAATGCAGCCAAAAACACCATCCAGGATAGAGCCATGCCTGTTAGACATAATCGATATAACGACTGCCGACCGAGTTGCAGATTTAGTGTGGAAGCCATCACAGCTTGGAAAAAAAATCAACGTTAAGACCGCTAGTAGTCTTTCAGATTTGATTAGAATAACTAATTGTTACTACTCCAATCTTATTGAAGGTCATAAAACAAAACCCGGAGATATTGAACGCGCATTAGCAGAAGATTTGGGTAGTCCCTGCAAAACAGTGCAGGTCTATAAAATCAATAAGTTGCAATAATATATATCTCACATTTATGGTTTGTAGGTATTTATAAATCAATGGGTTGGAAGAACACGTGTTGCTTAATATACCTTACCTGCATCAGTTTGTAGGGACTACCAAGATTTGGACAATAACGGTCGTAATCGTAATTTGCAAATTGAGGCACGCGCACATGTGTGACTCCAAAAAAAACTGGATGATTGTTATCTCAAAGGTGCCCCATTAAATCCTTGGACGGTTGATTTTATAAAAGATCTACACAAAAATTTTTATAAAGATGCCACTGATGACATGCTTCTGATAGAAAGCAAGGGGGACAGTTTTTACATGGTGCCTGGTAATTTTCGTAGTGAATCACAGCATGACGTTATAGTCGGTCAACATTTACCACCAAGCAGCAAGGTAGTTGAGAAATTTATGGCGTATTTTGAACAAAAGTATTGCATGCAACCAATGAGGATGAATAGCAGGATCCTTGCTATGGCTGCGGCACATCACCGATTCAACTATATTCATCCCTTCCCCGATGGAAATGGTCGAGTTAGCCTGTTAATGGGTCATGCGATGGGGCTTTATGCGGGTATAGGCGCGAGTGGTTTGTGGTCAGTATCTCGTGGCTTATCCAGAGGACTTGATGGTCGCATGAGCTACAAACAAATCATGAATCATGCTGATATGAAATGACAAGGGGAGCTAGATGGTTGTGGTAATCTATCGAAAAGGGCACTGACTGATTTTATCAATTGGTTTATTGATATATGCATTGACCAAGTGACTTTTATGGATAGTCTTTACGATTTAAATACAATGGAGTCCAGGTTAGAAAAATACATAAAGATTCATGAAATTAGAGGCGAGGCGCTCAATATCTTAAAATACGTCTGGCATAACGGAGAAGTTGCCCGAGGGGACGCAATAGCGACTACAGGACTAGGCGAGCGGACGGGTAGAACAGTGTTGGCATCATTACTGGAAAAGGGTGTATTAGCGTCAGACACTATAAAAGGCCCAGTCTCTTTAAGGTTTCCGGTTGAGTCTATAGATATATTTTTCCCCAGACTCTTTGCTGAAACAATTGATTAACCGAGCGTCATGATTAATAGATGAGCAAGATGGATAGATTAAATAACGGATATAACCCAATTTTGAATGCGTTACTTGTTACCGGAGCGAATGGTTTTGTTGGCAAGCCGCTTTGTCAGGTGTTATTGGCGCAAGGTCAAGCCGTGCGAGCGGCGGTGCGCAGTGCAAACAGGCCGATTGAAAATTGCGAGACGGTAGCCGTCGGTGAGCTAAACGGCCAGACAGATTGGACAAATGCGTTGTCGGGTATCAAGGTGGTTATTCATCTTGCTGCGCGTGCGCATGTTATGAATGATACTGCTAGTGATGCGTTGGCAGAGTTTCGCAGGGTTAATGTTGAGGGTACTTTACATCTTGCCAGGCAAGCGGTTGAGGCTGGCGTAAAGCGCTTTATTTTTATCAGCTCCATTAAGGCGAATGGTGAAGGCACATTATTAGGGCATCCCTATACGACTGAAGACCTGCCTGCTCCGGTTGATCCTTACGGTATTTCCAAGCGCGAAGCCGAAGATGCGTTACGTCAGTTAGCCCGTGATACCGGGTTGGAAGTGGTTATTATTCGTCCACCGCTGATTTATGGGCCGGGTGTGAAGGCTAATTTTTTAAGCATGATTCGCTTGCTGGACAAGGGTGTTCCTTTGCCTTTGGGCGCGATTCATAACCAGCGCAGTCTGGTTGCTTTGGATAATTTGCTTGATTTAATAATCACTTGTATTCATCACCCCGCCGCAGCTAATCAAACCTTCTTGGTGTCCGACGGCGAGGATCTTTCAACGCCTGAATTGTTACAGCGAACGGCGGCGGCTTTAGGCAAAAAAGCGTGGTTGTTGCCGGTTCCCGGATTTTTATTGGCGTGGGGAGCAACATTGACAGGCAAACAAGCGATGGCGCAGCGACTCTGTGGTTCATTGCAAGTCGATATTTCCAAGACGTGTACTTTATTGGCTTGGAAGCCGCCTGTAAAGGTAGATGATGCTCTGCGCAAGACGGCGCACTTTTATAGCAGCGCCACCCATGATTAATATCGGCTGGGTATTTTTTATGGCCCTGATTTTGGCAGTGGTATTAACCGGATTATTACGCCGTTACGCCTTGGCAGCCAGCTTGTTGGATATGCCAAATGCCCGCAGTTCGCATAGTGTGGCAACGCCTCGCGGTGGAGGTTTGTCGATTGTTATTGTATTTTTGCTGGGACTTCCGGTACTTTTAGCGCTGGGGGTATTGGCGACAAATACACTGTGGGCACTTGTTGGGGCGGGGGCGTGGGTGGCTTTGGTAGGGTTTCTGGATGATCATGGCCACATTCCGGCGCGATGGCGACTACTGGTTCATTTTATCGGGGCAGCGTGGGGGCTTTATTGGTTGGGTGGATTGCCGCCGCTCGTGTTCTCGTTGCCAACGAGTCAGGACGTGTATTCTATTGATTTGGGCTGGGCAGGGCAAATTTTGGGGCTGTTTTATTTGGTTTGGTTGCTTAATCTCTACAATTTTATGGATGGCATTGACGGGCTGGCCAGTATTGAGGCGATAACTGTTTGTCTGGGCGGGGCGCTTTTGTATTTATCAGGCTCTGATAATAGTGGGCAGTGGGTTACGCCGGTATTGCTGGCAATGACGGTTGCCGGTTTTCTGTTTTGGAATTTTCCGCCCGCCAGGATTTTTATGGGTGATGCGGGGAGTGGTTTTTTAGGCATGGTGTTGGGACTTTTTTCCATTCAAGCTGCCTGGATTGCGCCGCAGTTTTTTTGGAGTTGGTTAATTTTACTGGGCGTGTTTATCGTGGATGCCTCCTGGACGTTGGCGCGACGTTTTTTAAATGGTGAAAAAGTCTACGAGGCTCACCGCAGCCATGCTTATCAACAGGCTTCGCGTTATTATCGTTCACATAAGACCGTTTCACTGGTTATTGGTGTTATTAACGTGTGTTGGTTAATGCCGTTGGCGCTAGGGGTTGGGCTGGCGGGTCTTAATGCCTTGCTGGGTTTGGTGTTGGCTTATTTACCGCTTATAGCATTGGCTATTTATTTTAACTCAGGAGCAAGAGAGCCGGACTTATGCAACGACAATTAGCGCACTGGTTTATTGGTCTTCAGCGCCGGAATAAGGCAATTATTTTAATTAGCGCGGATGTGTTTTTTGTCTTGTTTTCGCTGTGGGCGGCGTTTTCTTTGCGTTGGGGAGAGTTTTATATTCCTAAAGGCGATGAGTGGTATTTATTTGCAGCGGCACCTTTTATCGCCGTACCTATTTTTGTACGACTAGGTTTATACCGGGCCATTATTCGTTATATTGAGATCAGGGCGTTATGGACAATCGCTCAGGCCACTACGCTTTATGCCCTGGTTTTTGCCTTTGTTTTGTATGAATCCGCTATCCAGGTTATTCCCCGAACGGTATCCCCGTTAAATTGGCTGCTTATTATGCTGCTGGTGGGTAGCAGTCGTTTTTTTGCACGCTGGTGGCTGGGTGAGACTTATTTTAGCTTGGGTGGCATTCGAAGTGCAGCCGATTCCGGTAAAAAAAATGTAGTGATTTATGGCGCGGGCAGTGCGGGTGTGCAGCTGGCTTCTGCACTGGCGCACGGGCGTGATTTTAAAGCTGTGGCTTTTATCGATGATGATAAATCCTTGCTCAAAAGAAAAGCGAATGGACTGCGAATCTATCCGCTAAGTTCTTTAAGTTATTTGATACAGCGTTACCAGGTTTCAGATGTTTTGCTGGCCATGCCTTCTGCGAAACGCTCACGCATCAGTGAGCTTATCCGTTTGCTGGAACCTTATGCCATTCATGTGCTCTCAATGCCCGGGTTATCTGATATAGCCCAAGGCAGGGTTAAGGTCGATGCGCTTCAGGAAGTTGATATTGCTGATCTTTTGGGGCGTGACTCGGTTGCGCCCGACCCTTCACTGCTTAAGGCGTCAATTAGCGGCAAAGTGGTCATGGTGACGGGGGCTGGGGGGTCTATAGGATCAGAATTGTGCCGACAGATTATTCAATTGCAACCGCTTGCACTGATTCTTTTTGAGGTGAGTGAATTCGGGCTTTATGCGATAGAAAAAGAATTGAATCACCTGTTAACTCATGCTTTAGGTTTCAAGTCCATAGAAATTATTGCCGTTCTGGGTTCAGTAACGCAAGCCAAGCGCATTGAAAAAGTATGTAAAGCTTTTAAGGTACAAACTATTTATCATACTGCTGCTTACAAGCATGTGCCGATGGTAGAGAAAAATCCCGGGGAAGCCGTATGGAACAATATCTTTGGGACTTTTCGTGCAGCGCAGGCGGCCATCAATGCAGAAGTTGAACTTTTTGTATTAATTTCAACGGATAAAGCAGTCAGGCCGACGAATATCATGGGCGCGACCAAGCGTTTTGCAGAATTGATTTTACAGGCTCTGAGTTTAAACGCGGATTATAATTCCAAAACCCGTTTTACGATGGTGCGCTTTGGTAATGTTTTAGGCTCGTCCGGCTCTGTAGTGCCGTTGTTTAGAGAGCAAATAGCCCGAGGCGGGCCGGTAACCGTTACCGATGCCAGAATTATCCGTTATTTTATGACCATACCCGAAGCCTCGCAGTTGGTTATTCAAGCAGGCGCTTTAAGTCAAGGCGGCGATGTGTTTGTGCTGGATATGGGCGAACCTATCCGAATTGTTGATTTGGCAAAGCGAATGATTCATTTAAGCGGTTTGGAAGTAAAAGATGAAAATCATCCTGCGGGTGAGATAGCGATTAGTTTTACCGGCTTGCGGCCGGGTGAAAAACTTTATGAAGAGTTGTTGATTGGCGATCATGTTTCAGAAACCAGTCACCCCAGAATTATGCGAGCAGAAGAAGATATTATTCCTTGGGTTGAACTGGAAAAAATGCTGGGGGCTTTGGAAAAAGCAACCAGTGATGATGATTTTGAGCAAGTTAGAGACGTGTTAAAGCGTGCTGTTTCAGGTTTTGTGCCACAGTGCAAAAATGGCGACTTGCTATCGAATGGTAAAAAACTCGATGAGCAAGTGTCTGGTTAAAAATGGCAGGCAAAAAAAACCTCCCAATGCGTATCCGCAGAGAGAGGCAAAAATTCAAGCAGAGCATTATGAGGAGGAACTGCTTGGAGGTATAACACCAGGAGGTAGTTAACTATTAACGCTTAGCTGTTCAGCTTTACTCGCATTACAATATTGCTATAAATAGCAGCGGAGGCAAACAATACGGTCGAAATAATAAATTGACCTGAAATGAAACTTCCTATGCCGGCAATAAATATTAAGCCGATCATTATGTCTTTGTTGAAGGTTTTCATTAGTTTAATCCTGTAATAAAGTTAAGGAGTCTTTATGCAGCTTTGTTGCCGTTTTACAAATCTTGTTGCGTTCTTACATGGTTAATACTATACAGGGATATTTATTGTATACAATATGCCAAATAATAAATAAATTGTTTCCTGTGTAGAAATAGTGTGTAATGTCAAGGCTTTTGTTGATATACGACAGGTGCAAGATGCAAAGCAAAAATACGATAGCCCGCACCTTTCACTTACTGCAATTAAGTCAACCAAAAACGGGACACTTGCCGGCGCAAATTTATTGGCACCCACTCCTTAACTTGATGACAGTCACCTTGCAACTAATTGAGGCTTAAATGGATAAATTAACGAGTATGACCGTTTTTGTGCGTGTCGCAAAAGCTGGCAGTTTTGCGGGCGGCGCACGGGATCTGGGTATTTCCAGGGCAATGGCAACCAAGCATATTATGCAACTTGAAGGCAGCTTGGGAACGCGCTTAATCAATCGCACTACGCGTAGTTTAAGCCTGACCGATGTTGGTGTCTCTTATCTTGAACGCTGTCAGCAAGTGCTGATAGATGTTGAAGAAATGGAGTCCGCAGTGACACATTTGCAAACTGAGCCACGGGGATTATTAAAAATCAGTGCGCCGCCAGCTATTGGCGCCACCCATATTGCACGTGGCGTCGCAGAATTTTTAAAAATACATACGGACTTGACCGTTGAGATGGTTTTGCAGGGCAGCCCGGGCGATTTGATTGATGAGGGCATTGATGTTGCCATTTTTCTGGGCGATTTGGATGACACCAGTATGGTTGCCCGTAAATTAGCCAGTTCATCGCTGGTTGTTTGCGGATCGCCGGATTATTTGCAGCGTCACGGCATTCCGCAGACACCGGAAGATTTGACAGAGCATAGTTGCCTGGTCAATTGGGCCATTTCACCACGTAATAAATGGCAATTTAAAACGGAAACAGGCTTTAAGGTAGTCACCGTCACAGGAAAAATGCAGGCCAATGCGGCCCACCCGATTCGTATCGCAGCCATTAATGGCTTGGGGCTGGTGATGCTGCCTACCTATATTGTTGGCAGGGATATTGAAAATGGCACACTAAAAGTGGTACTGGGGAATTACCCCTTGCCGCCTTTAGATATACATGCCGTCTATCCGCACCGGAAATATTTATCCGCCAAGGTCAAAGGCTTTATGGATTTTTTGCAGGCCTGGTTGGAGCATCGCGTGAGTATGCCGGGAACTGAATAATGACTGCGGTAATTGGCAAATGGAATGCTGTTTATAGCCAGTCGGAGCCGATTTTTTATCCGGCAGCAGTGCTGACTGAAAATGATTTTTTGCTGCCGTCGACCGGAACAGCGCTGGACTTGGCTTGCGGTTTTGGGGCTAATGCCGTTTTTTTGGCAGAGCGAGGATGGGCGGTGACTGCCTGGGATATTTCTTTAATTGCTATAGATAAATTAATGACTTATGCAGTCCGGCAAGGGCTAAATATCAATGCATGCCAAGAAAAAATCGTGACAGAAAGCTTTACTAAATGTTCTTTTGATGTCATCGTTGTGAGTCGATTTCTTGACCGTACTCTAAGTGATGCGATAATAGGAGCACTTAAACCGGATGGATTGCTTTTTTATCAGACTTTTACGCAAGAAAAAGTAAGTCAAAAACGGCCCAATAATCCCGATTATCTACTGGGTTGTGGTGAACTGCTGGAGCTGTTTGCACCGTTAAGGGTCGTTTTTTACAGAGAGAACGCTTTAATCGGCGAACATCATCGGGGTTTAAGAAATGAAGCCCAGTTTGTCGGCCAGAAACGTAAATAATTGGTAACACCATGATAGAAAATTTAACCCCACAACAGGCGTGGGACTTGATGCAACAAAATACTGACGCCGTATTGGTTGATGTACGCACAAAAGTTGAGCATGCTTTTGTCGGACACCCCGTAGGTGCCGTTCATATTGCCTGGAAAGAAGCGCCGGACTGGCAGGTTAATGCACAGTTTGTTACCGACGTTAAAAAACGTGTGCCAGATAGAAATGCACCGGTTTTATTGCTCTGTCGAAGTGGCCAGCGTTCGCTGGATGCAGCAAAAGCACTCGAAGAGGCAGGGTATCAGCGGCTTGTCAATATTATTGATGGCTTTGAAGGTTCCCTGGATTCGTTAAATCATCGAGGTAATCTGGGTGGCTGGCGTTTCAATGGTTTGCCTTGGGTGCAGAGTTAATCCCTATCCTGCCTGGATTAGGCTGGATCTTGCCAACAAAATCCAATTTCAGTCTTGATGGGACTATCACCATCGTTTTTGCACAGACTAACAAGAACCGGCACGATAGAGTGCAATCCTTATACATCATGCTTCACAGGGTATCTAAACACACCCTACACAATTTTATTAAACCCATTAGAGTACACAAAAAGTGATCGAAAAATTAAGAAACATCGCCATTATTGCCCACGTTGACCACGGTAAGACAACTTTGGTTGACAAGCTGTTACAACAGTCCGGTACCTTTGCCTCACATACCAAAGTGACTGAGCGGATGATGGATTCCAACGATATTGAAAAAGAACGTGGCATTACCATTCTGGCAAAAAACACGGCACTGGATTGGAACGGTTACCATATCAATATCGTTGACACCCCAGGCCATGCTGACTTTGGTGGTGAAGTAGAACGGGTATTATCGATGGTTGATTCAGTATTGCTTCTGGTAGATGCTGTTGATGGCCCGATGCCACAAACCCGTTTTGTAACCCAAAAAGCCTTTGCTTTGGGTTTAAAACCCATTGTTGTTATCAATAAAATTGACCGTCCGGGCGCACGTCCTGATTGGGTTGTTGATCAAACATTTGATTTATTTGATCGTTTGGGCGCAACGGATGAACAACTGGATTTCCCTATCGTTTATGCCTCGGCTATTAACGGCTATGCCGGCTTGGAGCACACCATAACCGGTGGTGATATGACTCCGTTATTTGAAACAATCGTGGCAAAAGTAAGTCCGCCACCTGTTGATATGGACGGTCCTTTCCAAATGCAGGTTTCCAGTCTGGATTACAATACGTATGTTGGTGTTATTGGTATCGGTCGTATCCAGCGCGGCAGCATTAAACCCAATCAGCCATTGATTATTGTCAATCGCGAAGGTGTCGAGCGTAAAGGTCGCATGTTGCAAATTTTTGGCTTTCACGGTCTGGAACGTGTTGAAGTCGCTGAAGCTCGCGCTGGCGACATTATTGCCTTTGCCGGTATTGAAAAGCTGGAAATATCAGACACTATCTGCAATCCTGAATTAGTAGAAGCGATGACTCCGTTAACGGTTGATGAACCTACCGTAACCATGACATTTCAGGTTAACAACTCGCCTTTTGCCGGTAAAGAAGGTAAATTCGTTACTACCCGACAAATACGCGACCGACTGGACAAGGAATTACAACATAACGTTGCCTTAAAAGTTGAAGACACGGCTGACCCTGATAAATTTAAAGTATCGGGTCGTGGTGAATTGCATTTATCTGTTCTGATTGAGAACATGCGCCGCGAAGGTTTTGAAATGGGCGTTTCGCGTCCGGAAGTTATCATTAAAGAAATTGATGGTAAAAAATGCGAACCTTTCGAAATGGTCACCATTGAAGTGGAAGAAGAGCATCAAGGCTCTATCATGGAAAAACTGGGCGAGCGTAAAGGCGATCTAACCAACATGGTTCCCGATGGCAAAGGTCGTATTCGTTTGGAATATATGATGCCCTCACGCGGTCTGATCGGCTTCCAAACCGAATTTATGACAGCAACCTCAGGTTCCGGTCTGCTTTATCATGTATTCGATCATTACGGCCCAATGAAAGCCGGTGAAGTGGGTAATCGTCAACGTGGCGTTATGATTTCAATGGTTGCCGGTAAAGCGGTCACTTATTCATTACATCCGTTACAGGAACGTGGTGAATTGCTGTTGGTTAATGGCGATGAAATCTACGAAGGCATGTTGGTAGGCTTGCATTCACGCAGCAATGATTTATGCGTTAACCCTTGCAAACCAAAACAATTAACCAACGTTCGTGCTTCAGGTACTGATGAAAGTTTGGTATTGGCACGTATTCAGAAAATGACTTTAGAGCAAGCGCTTGAATTTATTGCTGAAGATGAGTTGGTTGAAGTTACACCCAAGTCCATCCGTTTACGCAAGAAATTGTTGACTGAAAACGAGCGTAAAAGAGCAGGCAAGAACTAGGCTTGTAGGGGCAATCCTCCTTCGCCTTCGCTCAGGACTGGCTTGTGGTTGCCCTAAGAAAGTTTTTATAGGTTGGGTTAGGCTGACGCCTAACCCAACCTACAGAACTAAGGAGAAATAAGCATGAACGAAATTATATTTTTAATTGAAGATGCTCCCGAAGGTGGTTTTATAGCAAGAGCTTTAGACGTTTCAATATTTACCGAAGCCGATAATATAAATGATTTGCACCTAAAAGTAAGGGATGCGGTGGACTGTCATTTTGAACCTTCTAATAAACCTAAAATTATACGATTGCATTTTGTCCGTGAAGAAGTAATCGCTGCATGAAACTACCGCGTGATTGTTCCGGTCTGGAACTTGCCAATAAACTGGCTAAGTTAAGTTATGAGATTAGTCGTCAAACGGGTAGTCATATTCGCTTAACGACAAAGCAAAATGGTGAACATCATATTACCATTCCACAACATGACCCGCTAAAAGTGGGCACCTTTTCCGCTGTATTGAATGAAGTTGCCAAACACTTTTCAATTAGTCATGAAGATTTAATAAAGCGACTATTTTTAGATTAACGAGGTAGTTTTTTAAATTCTCTTGCTGACAATGAATACGAAGATCTAACTCTTAAGCTTTTAAGTATTCAAAACCATTGCTGTTTCATTATGCAATGAGAAGATTGATTTGAAGCTTCACACTACTAACGTTGACCACATTACACCGCTTGCCAACAAAGGCAAAGACAGTGAAGAAAATTTTGCGGTGACACACGAGAGTTGTAATAAATCAATGCAAGATGCTTTAAAATAAAAATTCAATATTGACTACTGTAATAAGATTATGAAAAAAGTTCAAGAACTTGAAATGGCTGTTTCACAACTGTCTGCCAACGAACTCATGCACAATCAGAATGGTTTGAAGCGTTTTTGGCTGATCAGTGGGATAAAATAGTGAGGCTGATCTTTTGGCGGGCCGGTTGGATGCCGCAGGAAAACGGGCTGATGATGAATTTCTCGGTGGTCACGCAAGTCCACTTTGAACCATATTCCCAAAGGTCTTTTACATAAAGAGGTTTAATAATGAGCGATTATCAAAAAGACTTTTACAGTTGGACCTGTGAACAAGCTGAATTGCTGAGGGCAGGACGGTTTAATGAGTTGGACATGTTCAACCTTGTAGAGGAAATAGAAACAATGGGCAGAAGTGAAAAGCGGGAATTGCAAAGCCGATTAATGGTATTGCTCGTTTATCTTTTAAAATGGCAATATCAGCCTGCGAGGCGTGGCCGTAGTTGGATATTAACGATTAAAGGCCAGCGTATTAACTTAGAAGATGTCATTAATGATAATCCTGGGCTTAAGCCTCAATTACTTGCTCTATTAAATAATGCTTATCGATTGGCAATAGTTGAAGTATCTAAACATACCAAGCTAGAAGAAAGTATATTTCCAGTAAAATGTCCTTGGACACTCGATCAATTAAGGGATGATGGATATTTTCCTGATTAACTCTGGAGTGGGCAATGCGTTACTGCCCACCGTTTAATCCACCCACCATATTTAAAAACCATGACTCAAAGAATCGCTGAAGTCGAGCGCAATACGCTCGAAACCCAAATCAAAATCAAAATCAATCTGGATGGAACCGGTAAATCCTCCTTCGTCACCGGCGTGCCCTTTCTGGATCACATGCTTGATCAAGTCGCCCGGCATGGTTTAATTGATATCGACATTAATGCTAAAGGCGATTTGGAGATTGATGCCCATCACACGGTTGAAGATATTGGTATTACCTTAGGTCAGGCATTTGCTCTGGCCATTGGCGATAAAAAAGGTATTTATCGTTATGGACATGCTTATGTTCCTTTGGATGAAGCTTTGTCCAGAGTCGTTATTGATTTTTCCGGTCGCCCCGGTTTGTTCTATGACGTTAAATATCCAAAAGCCATGATTGGCCGCTTTGATGTAGATTTGTTCAGGGAATTTTTTCAGGGATTTGTCAATCATGCCGGGGTAACTTTGCATATTGACAACCTTAAAGGTGCAAATGCGCATCACGTTGCTGAAACCATTTTTAAAGCCTTGGGTCGTGCCATACGCATGGCGATTACCGCCGATACGCGAATGGCAGGTATAATGCCATCTACCAAAGGCAGTCTTTAAAAAACAGGCACAAGGCTATGGCGAAAAAAGCCCTATAAATTTTGTTCTGCACCTTTAACCTTTAACCTGATTTTCCTATGTCTTCTGTCGCTGTTATTGATTACGGAATGGGCAATTTGCATTCCATTGCAAAAGCCCTGCAACACGCCGCCCCTGATGTCGATGTACAAATCGTTGCTGATGCCAAGTTGATTTTACAAGCCGATCGCGTGGTTTTTCCGGGTGTCGGGGCGATGCGTGATTGTATGCAGGCGCTCAATCAAACCGGTTTATCCGAGGTCATCCAACGTGTCGCTAAAACGAAACCGTTGCTGGGTATTTGCTTGGGTATGCAGGCATTACTGACGGACAGTGAAGAAAACGGCAACACCCAAGGGCTGGGCATTCTTCCTGGGCATGTGGTGCGTTTTTCTGATGCGCTAAAGGATAGCCAGAACAATACCCTGAAAATTCCGCACATGGGCTGGAATCAAGTTCATTTTGTGCCTCACCCGTTATGGGAAAATATTTCACAGGATAGTCGTTTTTATTTTGTGCATAGTTATTATGCAATACCTGACGATGCGTCTGTGGTCGCGGCGACTACAGAATATCCTGATCCTTTTGCCTGTGCTTTGGCTCAAGACAATGTTTTTGCCGTACAATTTCACCCGGAAAAAAGTCAGGCCGTTGGTTTACAACTGCTCAACAACTTTTTGCACTGGGATGGCCAAGTTTAAAATTACACACACGCTGTTAAGGATTTAGTATCTATGTTGTTAATACCCGCTATCGATTTGAAAGAAGGAAAATGTGTCCGTTTACGCCAGGGACGTATGGACGATAATACGATTTTTTCTGATGATCCTGTCGCTGTTGCCGGAAAGTGGGTGGCCGCCGGTGCCAAAAGAATTCACTTGGTTGATTTGGATGGGGCTTTTGCCGGCAAACCTGTCAACGCCGATATTATTCATGCCATAGTCGCCGCTTACCCCCATGTTCCCGTGCAAATTGGCGGTGGCATTCGTGATGAAGAGACGATTCAAGCTTATCTAAATGCTGGCGTGGAATACGTCATTATTGGCACCAAGGCCGTTAATGAACCCCATTTTGTCAGAGATATGGCCATGGAATATCCGCGCCGCATCATCGTGGGTCTGGATGCAAAAGACGGTAAAGTGGCAATTGACGGCTGGTCGAAACTGTCGAAACATGACGTGATTGATTTGGCGCAACACTTTGAAGCCGATGGTGTAGAAGCCATTATTTACACCGATATTTCCAGAGACGGCATGATGCAAGGTGTCAATGTGGAAGCGACGGCACGTCTGGCACGAGCCATTAAAATCCCGGTCATTGCTTCCGGCGGCATTACTAATATCGACGATATTAAAGCCTTGGGTGCTGTGGCTCATCAAGGCATTATGGGGGCAATTACCGGGCGTGCCATTTATGAAGGCACCCTGGATTTTGCCGAAGCCGAAAAACTCGCAGAATCTTTTAATAAATCATGAGCCTGGCTAAACGTATTATTCCTTGCCTGGATGTCGCGGATGGCCGCGTGGTTAAAGGCGTCAAGTTTGTAGATATTCGTGATGCCGGTGACCCGGTAGAAGTCGCGAGGCGTTATGACCGTGAAGGCGCAGACGAAATCACTTTTTTGGACATTACTGCGACGCATGATAACCGTGACACTCTAGTTCATGTCGTTGAGCAGGTCGCCAGCGAAGTTTTTATTCCGTTGACCGTGGGTGGCGGTATCAGAACCTTGGATGATATTCGCCGCATGCTCAATGCGGGAGCGGATAAAGTGGGCATTAACAGTGCCGCCGTGTTTAATCCTGAATTTGTTCGCGAGGCGGCACAACGTTTTGGCTCACAATGTATTGTTGTTGCAATCGATGCCAAGAAAGTCAGCCAACCCCACGAAGCGGATCGTTGGGAAATTTTTACCCATGGCGGACGTAAGGCGACCGGAATAGAAGCGATTGGCTGGGCAAAAAAAATGGTCGAGTACGGTGCCGGTGAAATCCTGTTAACCAGCATGGACAGGGACGGTACGCGAGAAGGTTTTGATTTGCCCTTAACCCGCACTATTAGTGAAGCGGTTACCGTGCCGGTTATTGCCTCAGGCGGTGTAGGTAATCTGGAGCATCTGGCTGAGGGTGTTATTAATGGCAAAGCCGATGCGGTACTGGCGGCCAGTATTTTTCACTTTGCCGAATACACCATACAACAAGCCAAAGAACACATGGCTGCACGCGGCATTGAGATGCGTTTATGAGTGTTTCGTGGCTGGATGATATTCGCTGGACTGAAGACGGGCTTTGCCCTGTTATCGCACAACAGACAAACACAGGAAAAATACTCATGTTTGCCTGGATGAATAGGGAATCGTTGGCGTTAACAGTCGCTGAAGGTTATGCTGTTTATTGGTCAAGATCACGCGGAAAATTATGGCGAAAAGGCGAAGAATCAGGTCACAGACAGAAAGTGCTTGGATTGTTTCTTGATTGTGATGAGGATGTTATCCTGCTTAAAATTGAACAGGAAGGCGGTATTGCTTGCCACACAGGCCGTGAAAGCTGTTTTTATCGTCGCCTGATTGATGGGCAATGGCAAGTGGTTGAACCGGTATTGAAAGATCCCAAGACAATGTATGTAAAAAAATGAGTGAACTATTACAACAATTAGCCCACATTCTGGAGCAGCGTAAGTTGGAATCAGCTGATAAATCTTATGTAGCCAGCCTTTATGCAAAAGGCCTGAATACTATTTTGAAAAAAATAGGCGAAGAGGCAACAGAAACTGTTATTGCTGCCAAAGACGGCGATAAACAACAGATTATTTATGAAATGGCTGATTTGTGGTTTCATTGTATGGTCTTACTGGCCGACCAAGGCTTGGCACCTGATGATGTATTGCAAGAACTGCAACGCCGTTTTGGTTTGTCCGGTCTGGATGAAAAAGCGCAGCGTAAACAATGATAGTTAATGTTTCGCAGTAAATCAATGACTCGATAACAGATACCAAAAATCATTTTAAAGATATACAAATCTAATAATATCGTTTTATTATATCCGGCAATTAACCTAAGATACTTGGCTAACATTGACGAAGTACCTTAATGACATAAGCAGATATGTTAACCCGAATTGAGTAGTTGCTTTAAGTAACATCAGCTAATATTTTTATAGATCACTGGAGTAAGAAATGGGCATTGGCATTAAAGAATTATTAGTCATATTAGTTATCGTTATTATACTTTTTGGTACTAAAAAACTGCGCAATATTGGCGCGGATCTGGGGGGAGCCATTAAAAGTTTTCGCGCTTCCGTGAAAGAAGGTGAAGAAGACAAAAAACAAGCCGAAAATGAAGATGAAAGCATAGAAGGCGAAGTCACTTCCAAGAAAAACGAAAAAGTCTGATATGTTTGATGTAGGATTTTCCGAGCTTATCATGATCGGTTTGGTCAGTTTATTGGTCATCGGCCCTGAACGATTGCCTAAAGTAGCGCGAATTGCAGGCTTCTGGTTAGGTAAGTCACGCGCTATGATGGCTAACGTCAAGGCAGAAATCAAACAGGAATTGCACGAAGAAGAGATCCGTCAGATATTTAAAGAGCAGTTGGCGTTGCAGGAATTTCATGCGGCAATCAATGAGACTAGTGATGCCGCAAATTCTATTAAAGACTCACTTACGGCATTGCCTGAAGACTATTTAGAAAAAGTTAAACCACCTCATGAGCCAGAATAGTTTTGAAGAGGCTGCGCAGCCTTTTATCAGTCACCTGATTGAATTGCGTAATCGCCTGTTAAAAGTCGTTGTATTTGTCCTGGTGGTGTTTGTGGGCTTGTCTGTTTACGCTAACCAGATCTACAGCTTTCTGGCCGGGCCGTTAATGAAACACATGCCAAAAAACAGCACCATGATTGCTATTGACGTGGCATCCCCCTTTTTTACCCCGTTTAAGTTAGCACTGTTTGTCGCAGTTTTTATTTCAATCCCTGTTATTCTTTATCAGTTTTGGGCGTTTGTAGCGCCCGGTCTGTATAAGCGGGAACGGCGGATGATTTTGCCGTTACTCGTTGCCAGCACGTTTCTGTTTTATCTGGGTATGGCCTTTGCTTATTTTGTGGTTTTTCCGTTGGTATTTGGCTTCCTGACGGCAGCTGCACCAGAGGGTGTTGCGGTCATGACGGACATTGCCAAGTATCTGGATTTTGTTTTAACGTTGTTTTTTGCATTTGGCATCTGTTTTGAAGTACCTATATTTACCATTGTCATGGTCTGGACAGGCTTGGTAACTCCGACTGATCTTGCTGAAAAACGGCCTTATGTCATCGTTGCCGCGTTTGTTATCGGTGCGTTTCTGACACCACCCGATGCCATTTCGCAAACATTGCTGGCTGTGCCGATGTGGATGTTGTTTGAAGCTGGCTTGTTATGTTCACGATTATTTGTGCATAAAGAAAGCAGTGATGATGACTATCCTGAAGATATCGAACAACAATCTAGGTTAAACAAGATCGGACAGCAAGAAGAGTAAAGTATCGGCATGAGTCGCGGTGACGAAATTTTATCCGTTACCGCAACTTATGGTTTTGGGAAGAGCAACTACATTAATTCGACACCGGCAGTTCTTACAAAATTTTAATTGCCGGTCTGCTTTTTGATTTTAAACAACCGCAAAAAACCCCACCGCTTCTATCCCGGCAATCGCACAGCGCTCATCTTGATCAGAGACATCGCCACTGATGCCAACGGCACCCAAGAGATTATTGTCGGCATCACGAATAAGAACGCCACCAGGAACCGGCATTATTTTGCCACCCGCTACGTCGATCAAAGCATTCATAAAATCCGGTCGTTGTGCCGCGACACCTGCCAAACTGCGAGATGATACGCCCATATTAACGGCGCCCCAGGCTTTTGCTGTAGCAATTTGTTGCCTGATCATACTGGCACCGTCTTCTCTTTGCAGGGCTTTTACATGACCGGCAGTATCCAGTACCACCACCGTTAAGGGAGCCAAATTTAATTCTCTCGCTATATGAGTAGCGGTGTTTATAATAAGATTTGCTTGTTTCAATGTTAAAACTGTCATCAGTAACTCTCGTTTATTTAAGTAAGGGAAAAAGATAAGGCTCAATTTTGTTGGCAAGAACGGGTTGTGCTTTGGCATTAGGGTGTAGCCCGTCTGCTTGCATCAAATCCTTATCCAGCGCGACATCTTCGAGAAGAAAGGGAACCAGCGTAATATCCAGCTCTTTGGCTAATTGCGGATAAACGTTATAAAACAGCTCAATGTAGTGTTTGCCGTAATTGGGCGGGATTTTCATCCCCAGCAAAATGACCGTTGCTCCGGCTTTTTGAGCGCGGTGGACAATCTCTGCAAGATTGCTTTTCATCTGAACGGGTGACAAGCCACGCAAGCCGTCATTAGCGCCCAGTTGCAGCAATAAGATATCGGGTTTTTGTGCTAGTAAAATCGGGTCAATACGCGCCAAACCACCCGCGCTGGTATCGCCACTAATACTGGCATTGCTGATGCTGTAATCGCGGTTGGTTTCATGCAGTTTTTGCTGGAGCAAAGCAACCCAGCCTTGTTCAACTTCAATTCCGTAACCGGCACTGATACTATCGCCTAAAACCACTATTACAGGCTTGGCCATGGCAGACATGGACATCATTAAAATTATCACGGCAAATAAAAATTTAGGCATTATGCAAACTCAAAATAATCAAACAGCAGACCCCATTATAGTAACAGAAGGTTTGGGTAAATCGGTGCTAACTTCCGAAGGAATACTGCATATATTGTCATCGATAGATTTGATAATCAAATCTGGTGAAAGTATTGCCATTGTGGGCGAGTCCGGATCGGGAAAATCCACCTTAATAAGCCTGTTGGCAGGACTGGATACACCCAGTACCGGCTCAATCAGTCTTAACGGAAAAGTATTAACGGCCATGAATGAGGATGGCAGGGCGGCCATGCGTAATGAACTGATTGGCTTCGTGTTTCAGTCATTTCAATTAATGCACGGTCTCACTGCGCTGGAAAATGTCATGCTTCCGCTGGAATTAAGCGGCGATAAACAAGCTAAAGCCGCAGCGACCGCTTTATTGCACCGGGTCGGTTTATCGCACCGTTTATCCCATACACCCAAACAACTTTCCGGCGGCGAACAGCAACGTGTTGCCCTGGCCAGAGCATTTGTTACCAAACCCGCGATTCTTTTTGCCGATGAACCTACCGGCAACCTGGACAGTAAAACCGGTGCAACTATTATTGATTTACTTTTTGAGCTTAATCTTGAAAATCTTACCACCTTGATTCTGGTAACGCATGATCACGCCCTGGCGGCTCGTTGCCAACGAACCATTCAATTGGATGCCGGGTGCATGATATGAGTCGTTTTAATCTGGCGCTGCGATTGTTGTGGCGTGACAGCCGTAGCGGCGAACTGACGATATTAATAGTGGCTTTAATTATTGCCGTAACCAGTTCAACGACCATTGCTCTATTTTCAGACCGTTTGCAGCGTACCATGACTAACCAAACCGCTGAATTTTTGGCAGCCGATTTGGTAATATCCAGCCCGACCCCGGTGCCTTCCGAGTGGTTAACCAAGGCCACACAACTCAATTTGGCGCAAGCACGAACGGCAGAATTTTCCAGTGTATTAATTGAACATGAGGAACTGTTACTGGCGGGCATTAAAGCCGTCAGTGCGGCTTACCCTTTGCGGGGTTTTTTAAAAACGACAACTGAAAATTATTCGACCGAAACCATCACCCACAATGGCCCTGCACAGGGCACGGCCTGGCTTGAAAAACGTATATTTTCAGCGCTTAAACTTAAATTAGGCGACCCGTTAACCGTGGGTGAAAAACAACTGACCATTACGCATATTATTACCTACGAGCCCGACAAAAAAGGTGATTTTTACAGCTTTTCTCCGCGCGTAATGATTAATGAGGCCGATTTAAACGCGACAGGAATTGTGCAGCCAGGTAGTCATGTCCATTATTTTTTCCAATTTAGTGGAGATACCAAAGCGTTAACTGAATTTAATCAATGGCTTAAACCGCAGTTAAATCCCTCGCAGCGCATCATGGATATTCATGAAGACCGTCCTGAACTGGGTTCGGCATTAAATCGGGCGGAACGTTATCTGGGACTTTCCAGCACTTTGGTTATTTTAATTTCCGGTGTCGCCATTGCCATGGCGACCCGCCGTTATACCGAGCGACATTTTAATGTCACTGCCCTGTTACGCTGTCTGGGCTGTAAACAAAATGAAATACTCTGGCTTTATAGTAGTCAGTTTGTGGTCTTGGGACTATTTGCGAGTGCCGCAGGTTGTCTGTTGGGCTGGTTTGCACAAGAAGCTTTATTTTATTTACTAAAAGAATTATTGCCGCAACATGTCGCCAGTCCCGGTTTATTGGCCGTTTTTTTTGGCTTTATTATCGGCATGGCCGTGTTGTTGGGCTTTGCCTTGCCGCCACTGTTACGACTTAAGCAAGTATCGCCGCTACGCGTATTGCGCCGGGAACTGGAACCGATGCCCGGTAGCGCATGGCTGATCTATGGTTTATCCTTCGGTATTATGGGTCTGTTAATATGGAAATATACGGATGATATTAAAATGACGGCAAGTATTTTAGGCATTGGCCTGATTACTTTGTTGGCCTTAGGCTTACTGGTTTATGGTCTGTTGAATTTAGCCGGCCGTGCATTACCCTCGATGAGTCTGACCTGGCGTTTTGGCTTGCAAGGTTTGTTAAAAAACAGCCGCGCCAGTGTCAGTCAAATTTTGGCTTTTAGTATTACCTTGGTCGCCATGGTGCTGAGTTTTACCGTGCGCACTGATTTAATCGATAACTGGCAAAAGCAACTGCCCGATAACGCGCCTAATCATTTTGCGCTTAATATTTTTCCAAGCCAACAAGCGGACTTTAAACGAGAACTGCAACAGCAACATATTAACGGCAGCCAGTTTTTTCCTGTGGTTAAAGGTCGTCTGGTAGAAATTAACAACACGCCTGTGCAACAAATTGTCAGCAAAGACACGCAAGGTGAAAATGCGACACATAGAGAATTAAGCCTTACCTGGACACAAGAACTGCCTGAAGAGAATAAAATAGTGGCCGGAAATTGGTGGGCAACTCAACAGGCCGGTTTGGTATCTGTTGAGCAGAAATTGGCCGATAGCCTGAAAATAAAGCTGGGCGATCATTTGCTGTTTACCGTTGGCAGCCAACAAATTAAGGCGACGGTCACCAGCATTCGTGCGCTTAGGTGGGATACCATGAAGCCTAATTTTTATATGATTTTTTCACCGGGTACACTGGATGCCTACCCCAGCACGTTTATTACCAGCTTTTATTTGCCTGAAACACAAAAAAATGTGTTGAATACACTGGTAAAAAAATATCCCGGCACCACTATTTTGGAGGTTGATTTAATTTTACAGCAATTTAAAACCATCCTGACGCAATTGACACAAGCCATTAACTACTTGCTTTACTTTGCCTTAATGGCGGGATTTACCGTGCTGTTTGCCGCCGTTTATGCTACTTTGGATAACAGGATTTATGAAGGCGCGTTAATGCGAACCTTAGGCGCGAATCGCTCTTTATTAAGAAAAACCCACATTATCGAATTTGGTACACTTGGGTTGATTTCGGGCTTATTGTCTGTTGTTATTTCTGAGGCCATTATGTATGCTTTATATACGCAAGTGATGAATATGGAGTACCATCCCAGCTTTTATCTGTGGACTACAATACCACTCACTGGGGCTCTATTCGTTGGCATGGCCGGATGTTGGGGCGTAAGACAGGTGCTTAACAAATCCCCACTTCGTGTTTTAAGGGAGCTTTGATTGTCATAATATTCAGACTTTGTTCATTTTTACTTAATAAACTCTAACATTAACTTTTTTAAAGGTAATCGATATGAAAAAATTAGCAAGCAGTAGTGTTTTTATCGGCAGTATTTTGCTCACGGCATGTGCCAGTCAAGGCGGATGGACACCGACCGTCGATTCTTATAACGACCCTAATGCGTATCGCATTAACCAAGACATGGCGGAATGCAAACAACTTGCAAGTCAGGCATCCGGTGGCACCGCCACTGAGACGGCGGTAGGCGCAGGAACCGGTGCTTTACTGGGAGCCGCTGGCGGTGCCATTATAGGTGCCTTCGCTGGAAGTCCCGGCACCGGTGCGGCCATTGGCGCGGCAGCTGGCGGTTTTGGCGGCGGTACCTATAAAGGTATGGGTGCAGAAGACAAATACAAAAGTTCTTATAATAATTGCATGAGCGGTCGCGGACACAAAGTTCTCAGATAATTTGATTCACGGCAGCAATACAGGGATGTATTGCTAAAACAATCAAACTTTGGGCGTGATTACTACGATGCCGGTCGGGGTTTGTAACCCCCGACCGAAACGTTTGAAGATTTCAATAGCTTTAAAAACGTGAGTAACGGGGTTGTACACTCCCTCACGCTTCAGTTTTAAACTGTTGGCCGGGAAGAAAATCGTAACAGAAAAGACGACAGGTAACGTTCGCTGTCTTGCGAATACACCCGATGGGATTCGTAAATGGTCATTAGTGCCCTCGAAAAAACAACGTCTGTGCGGCTAAAAGTCAGCGCAGACACTTTGGCGTTATTATGAGCATAGCCACGAAAATCGGTTCGATTGCTTAAATAAAAACCCGCCACTAAAGCCGCTTCAGCACGTAGGGTGTATAAGCGAAGCGCCATACACCGAATTGGAGTTGCTACTATCCAATGCCGATCGGGGTTTGTAAATCCCGACTGAAACGTTTGAAGGCTTCAATAACTTTCAAAATAGGAGTAACGGGTTTGCAAGCCCCGTCACGCTTCAGCCAGGAGTCTGTCGATCGACTTGCCACAAGTAGCGCTAAGCCTTGCCGATTCTGCCCTCAATCTTGGCGGCTTCGGCGTGGATAATCTGCCGGTCTACCAGCCTGTGATACCGCTTGAATACAGGCTGACTTCATTGTGTTATTATCTCTCTTGTTGACAAGCAGTAGCCCTTAAGACTACATTGATATTTATAAAATAATTTATCTGGCACTTAAGCACATGACCACCATTTCTTTCGACACACAAGAATTAGTTAACGAACTTGAAACGAGTGGATTTACGCGCAAACAATCAGAAACGGTAGTAGCTGTGCTGAAAAAATCACAAGGTGAACTGGCTACCAGGAAAGATATTGTACCACTTGCCTCTAAAACAGATTTACTTGAGCTCAAAGTAGATCTGGTCAAATGGGTGGGTGCCTTAATGCTTGCGCAGGTTGCCGTGATTGCTGCTCTGGTTAAACTGCTCTAAGCAGATGTGTTGCCTAAACCAGTAAGTAATTTGGTCATCCTATCGTTGCTATTCATACTTGGTTGGCGACAACAAACCTCAAAAGAAAAGGCGACAAATAATGCTCGCTTTCTTGTCCATAAATTCTGTTGGATTCATAAATCGTCAACAAGCTACCAGTAAAAGCACAAGCCTCACGGCTAAAAGTCAGCGCAGACACTTTGGCGTTATTATGAACGTAGCCACGAAAATCAGTTTGCTTGCTTAAATAAAAACCCGCCACTAAAGCCGCTTCAGCAAATTTTTCTACCGCATGGACAGGCAGCAACAGGTAAAACAAGCCCTGACTGGTCAGTAATTGATCGGCACTTTTAATTAAATCAGCAAAAGGCAATTCATCGTTATGTCTGGCGACTTTTCTAAGTGACTCTGTCGTCTTGCTGTGATTCTCAAAAAAGGGCGGATTACAAATAACAAGATCATATTGATGGGCAACTGAACCGGCAAAACCTTGAATATCTTGATGCACTGCCTCAAGACGATCGGCCCAAGGACTATTGCCGAAATTTAATTGGGCTTCTTCATAGCCTGGTTGCGTTAACTCTACCGCTGTTACCTGCTCGGCTCCCAATTGAGCCGCCATTAAAGACAGTACGCCAGTCCCCGCACCAATATCCAAAACCCGATCACTTTCAATAACGGGTGCCATAGCGCCAAATAAAACTGCGTCCGTGCAGACTTTCATGGCTGATTGCTTCTGGATTACTGAAAACTGCTGAAAGCGGAAGATTGACATAGTGCGGTACGGCTGACTTAACTTTTTTATTAACCACAAAGACACGAAGGACACGAAGTTTTTTTCTTTCTTCGTGTCCCCCGTGTCTTCGTGGTGATGCTGTTTAAGATTTAATGCGAGTTTACAAAAAAATCTATAATCGATAAAGCGGCTCCAAACTTTTATCCACGGGAGTGGTGATTTTTTCTCTGGCTTTATTTTCCGTAAAGGTTTGAAACAGTTTTTTGCCCTGCCACTGACCTGTTTCTTTACCGTATAAGGTGTGATTTAAATGCAGTATTTCGTCTCTTAAGCGTGCATCACAAAATCCGGCAATGGCACCCAGATTTGAGGCATTAAATTTTTGCCGTCCCCATTCAAGCAAGGCATCTTTAGCCGCTACTGCATCGTTATTAATACACGCATTTTTTAAGTGCTTAATGCTCGCTTTTAAACTTTTTTCTGCATCATTATCTTCAATAACGGGTTTTTTAACCCGGCGTTTAATTAAAAATAGAAGCACCGTTATTAACCAACCGGTTGCCAAGGCTACAGAAATCCATAACCAACGATTGGTTTCCGGCTCGGTTTTAATAACCTGGCTGATTTCAATGTTCTGTGGTATTGCTGATGTAACCGCTGGTTCAATAGTGACAGGCTGATTGGCTGCTGCAACCGTGGTCAATGTTGTTTCAGGGATTTTCGCCACTTCCATTTTTTGGCTTTGGGTATTAAACCAAGGGATTTCTATGGCCGGTAATGTGTAGCTGCCTGCTTTTGAGGGAATCAGGGCAATTTTTTCTTCTCTAAAAGCCAGCAATCCATCGACTTTTTTCTGTTCCTGCAATACCGGTTGGTCTGGATATGCTTTTAACTGATCATTGGTATCGGTGGTGTTCAGCTCAGGAAGTTGACCTACCGTCGTACCTTTTGCCAGTAATGTTAAGGTTCTGGTCAACGGCTCTCCCACTTTCATTTGATGAATATCACCTGACCAGTCCTGTTTTAAAACCAGTTGTTCCGCTGATAACCAATGCTTGCCTGTAAAAGTGGCGGGCACCGGTTTTACATCCAGTGTTATTGCTTTGGATTCAACGCGTTTGGTTTTACTCATCTGAGAATTAAAAAAGCCGTTAAAACCGGGGCGGTTACCGGTCAGCACTTCAGCGGTTAATACCAACGGTTTAATCGTTAATTTACCGCTTTTTTGTGGAAAAAAAGCATATTTTCGTTCTGTCACCGTGTAATTAACGCCGTTGACCTGGGTATTGTAATTGCTGTCTTCACCTAATCTTTCAATTACCGCATCCGTCAGTTCAGGTTCAGTCAGCCTGGCTTGAGAAATATCGACTTTGGTATATAAGCGCAACGTATAGAAAACCTGGGATTGTATGTAGGGTTTTTCAGGGGTCGCCTCAACTTCTATAAACAAATCCTCATCATTAGTAACCGTTTTTTTGGCGGCATCGCCGGTGACCAAAAGAGTCAAAGGCCGACTGACATCCTTGCCAAAGTTAACCGAAGGAATAACCAGGCTGCCCGCTTGTTTAGCCATCACATTAAGCGTCCATTGCACAGTCTTGCTGGATTTTCCGTTAATCCACGATGAACTGCTGCTGTTACTTTGGTTGAGTATGGAAAAATCCTGTTCCAGCGGGCTAAAATCAGGATCATCGTCAGGTGATTCAGTAGCGGTAAAAATAATCTGAAAAGATTCATCAAGACTGACCGGATTACGATCCACAGAAACCTTAATGTCCGCTGCAAAAGCGCCTTGAGGAGCCAACAGTAATAACAGCAGAAAAAACACCAAGGAGGCGAAAAAACGCAGTTTGATTTCAGGATTAAGAAATTGTTTTACAGTGTTCATAGTTAAAATATTAATTGTCATTTAAGCGCGTGCAGCCATTCTCTTTAAAAAACTCAAAACGCGCCTTTATCTTAAAGCATTATCCGACCAAGAATACGGATAAAAGCGCGGAAAATCCAGGCATTAATTTAACGATCTGTGTAGCTAAGGTTAGCGACAGCGTAACCTGACGTGCCTTTAAAATTAAGTTGTCAAGTTAATCGAGATTCCATTCACGTATAAATGCCTGATAGAATCCTGCGTCCTTAACCGTCGCTCCCCGTTGAGTGACCAGAGCAGATGCAAAGGCTTGCGCTCTTTTCATCGTCACAGATAATGACCAGTCCCGCTGCATTCCCAGTAACAACACCGCAGAAAAAGCATCGCCAGCGCCCACCGTATCAACTATAGTCAAATTTCCAGTCGGCGTAACTTCAACAAACTCACCGGTATTATTCAATGCCATAGCGCCTAAACTGCCACAAGTGACAATCAAAACATCAAGGCTATATTGAGCCAAAAACAAACGCATTGTTTCTTGCAACGTATTTTGTCGCGGTGCCAATTGCCTTAACTCTTCATGATTAAGCTTGACCCAATTGGCTTTGCTTAGCCACTGCTCAACCGACTGTTTGTGCCACCAGGGTGCTCTTAAATTAACATCAATAAAAACCTTGCCGGTATGATGTTCTTTTAAAACATTAAGTGCGTGTTCTGAAACAGCATTACGCAGTGCCAGCGTCCCGTGATAAAGAACTCGGTAGTCGTGCGCTAAATTCAATGGTTGAGCGGCGATAAAATCATAAGCCTGATTAGGCAGAATTTCATAGCGGGGCTCGCCATCATTAAAGGTTACGTCGACTGTTCCTGTAGGATAATCGGGATCAATTTGCAGGCTTTCAAGATCCATGCCCCAAGCGGTCATCGCCTGCCTGATGCTGTCGCCCGCCCCATCATGACCGACCCGACTGATAAAACAAGGAGCCAGACCAAAAGCCTGAAGATGCCACGCTACATTAAAAGGCGCTCCACCCAATACTTGCAGGCCATCAGGAAACTGGTCGATAAGCACTTCACCGAATATGGCGATCGGTTGAGTTTTAACGGGTTTATTTTTCTCGATCATAATGAAGCCTAACCCAGCCCTAAAATTTGTTTGATTCCTGCTGAAACCGCCATCAAATCTGCTTTTGACAAATCGCCTATTTTATCAACGAACCGCTCTTTATCAACTGCACGAACTTGATCGCATACGGCAACAGAATCACCACCGGCAGAAGGCGTTGAGACAACTATCGGAGGCCTGGCTTGAGCTGAGCTGGATAGGGGAACAATCACCACTGTGCACCTGGCTTTATTTAAAAGCGTCTACGGTCAATATAACACCTGTGCGTGTTTTTTTGATTTCACTACCTCGCGTTGGCTCAAGATCAATCCACCAAACTTCACCTCGCTTCAAGCCCGTCTCCTATTGTTACTTTCCAGTCAGATTCAAGCTCTGATACACTTGGATCATTTTCAACTTCCAGCGCTAATTTAAAAAACGCATCTTCTTGTTCAGGAATCGCCTTGCCAAGTAAATTGGCAATAAAGGCACTTCGCAAGCGTTTGGGGACGGTTGCTTTAAATCGATTGGCGAGATCATCGGGTAAGTGAACGAGGACTTGCATGTTGCTTCTCCAAAATATTGATATTAACAGGTTACCAAATAGTAGATGATTGGCATAATTTTTCAAAAAAGTACGGCATCGAAGCGCAAGTAAAGTTCGTTGGGAATTGCTTTATCGCTAAAGTACAGTATACCAAAGTACAATGGGGTAACGATTGCAACAGGATTGAAATAATTAGATCATGTTGGAGATCAGGCTAAATTTAGGTAATATTTAACCCACAATAAGCTAAAAATAGATGGAACAGATGACTAAAGCAATTGTTTTAACCGGTATTACAACCACGGGTACACCGCATTTGGGTAATTATGTTGGCGCTATCAGGCCTGCTATTGCTGCCAGTAAAGATGACAATGTGGCACCGTTTTATTTTTTGGCTGACTATCATGCCTTGATTAAATGTCAGGAGCCGGAAATCGTCAGGCAGTCCAGTCTTGAAATTGCAGCAACTTGGCTGGCTTTGGGGCTGGACACGTCAAATGCGGTTTTTTACCGGCAGTCCGATGTGCCGGAAATTATGGAATTGACGTGGATGTTAACCTGCGTGGCGTCCAAAGGTTTAATGAACAGGGCGCATGCCTATAAAGCGGCGGTTGCTGAAAATGAACAAAGTGGCGAAAACGATGCCGATAAAGGCATTAACATGGGCTTGTTCAGTTATCCGATATTAATGGCGGCCGATATTTTACTGTTTAATGCCAATAAAGTGCCGGTCGGTAAGGATCAGATACAGCACATTGAAATGGCCCGGGATATTGGCGGACGCTTTAACCATATATATGGTGAACACTTTGTTTTGCCAGAAGCTGTTATTGATGAACATGGCGCGATATTGTCCGGGCTTGATGGTCGAAAAATGAGCAAAAGCTACAATAATACGATTCCGTTATTTGAGCCTGAGAAAAAGTTAAAAAAACTGATTAACAAAATCAAAACCAATTCTCTGGAGCCCGGTGAGCCCAAAGACCCTGAGGGTTGTACTTTATTTAGCATCTACAGGGCGTTTGCAACGACGGCGGAAGTGCTTGAAATACGCCAATGTTATGCAGAAGGTATTGCTTGGGGTGAAATGAAGCGGGTGTTGTTTGAGCATATTAATGAGCATATAACGCCGGCAAGAGAGCGCTACGAGGCGTTAATGCAAGCGCCGGAACATATCGAAGAACAATTACAGGAAGGCGCAATAAAAGCACGGGCAGTTAGCGTGCCCTTTATTAAAGAATTACGTAAAGCGGTTGGTATCTCGCGGATTTCAGTGTGAAAAAGGCAAAGTTTAGCGATTGGCTTAAACAATCACTGCTATTTGTTAGCCATGATCCCTGGATTTGGGCAGGCTATACGTTGTTTGTCGGTGTTATTATGACGATTGGGAAGTTGTCCCTGGCACTGGGTATTTTACTGTCGGTAACGTCTTTATTTGTTGGTGTAGGCGTTACCAAATACATTGACCTTAAACATTCGACAGATAATCCGGTCGGCTTGTACTGGGCAATCAATAAAAGTTTGCCATTAGCGGTATTGGCGGCAGGTACTATTATGCTTTTTTGGTTTGGGTTTATGGTGGTGGCCAATCTTTTAACGGGTGAAGTGCATAAAATTAGCCAGTTTTTCTTTTATTGGGAGTTAACCCCCGAGAATCTCGACCATAGATCAACACGCGAGATAGCTAACTGGATTTATTCGTATGCTAATGTCACGTTGATTTTTACCTTACTTATGCTAACTACCTTTGCCAGCTGGTTTAGTTACCCTTTAATGCTGTTTAAAAATCATAGCTGGAGTGAGGCGATAGAACGCGGCAATCATGCCGTTTCCAGAAACCGGAATGCAATATATAAAATGCTGGGGTTTATCATTGCCGAGGCGTTGCTTTGCACGACCGTCACACCTTTGTTAACCCCTGTTTTATACATGCTGACTTCAACCACGATGTATGTCTCCTACAAGGGTATTTTTGAGGCCGAGAAACAACCATCATGACGTAGGCTCTTAATGTCATTGTCGGATCACCTTTGATAGGTGCGTTTTTATCAATACGCGTTTATAATCCCTCATGCTTTCAGACCCCAGAGGGTTTTTAGGCTTAATGGTTATACAAGAAGCCGCTAAGATTCTGGACATATTAGACGCGGCTTCACACAACCTCGTATCAGTAACGTTTCATCTTGTTGTCATATTTAGGTGTTACTGTTTACAATTCGGGTTGTTACGATTCAGGTTAATTGCACCAGTAAGCATGAAGGGTATCGCTCCGAAAATAGCCATGCAGCGTTACTTCTTCCGTTTTATGTTGTCCTCCGTTATGTAAAAAACCACCCTGCGCGGTCGGCGCAAAAAGCCAGATGCAAAAATTACCGTCAGAAACCAGGATTACTCCTCATTATTTATGAAATACCCCACTCCCGTCACGTTGCTCTGCTATAGCGAATGTCAATTAAACCCAAAACGATCAGATTATTTAAACGGGAGGAAAGCTCTAAAAATACTGCTGTTGTGCGCAATATTCTCAGCCACGTCAGCGCAAGCCGAGAACTATCCGGATTTAAATGATGACAGCGAATTTTCACTCATGAAAACATTGTCTGATCATGGCTGGCACAACCTGAAAGATGAACGATGGAATCTTTACTCACAAGGGACTTATATTTCGAGCTTTAAACAGGCATTCCCGGCAGCTTATACTAATTTTAACGACTCGCCCAATTCATTATTACCCGATGCAGAGCGCGGCTTTACCGGAACAGTTACCTTTTACGGTGGACTTAAAGGGTGGACTGGCGCGGAATTTTATTTGGCACCGGAAATGATTTCTGAACGGCCGCTTTCAGGTCTGAAGGGGATAGGCGGAGCTGTTCAAAACTTTGAACTGCAAAAAAACGGTTCGGCAAATTCTACCTGGTATCCGTCGAGAGCAATTTACAGACAAACTGTTTCACTCGGTGGCACACAGAGTAACGTTAAATCCGGCCCTATGCAATTAGCAGGGACTGTCAACAGCCGCCGCTTTGTTTTTACCGCAGGTACTTTTAGCATTCTCGATATGTTTGACAAAAATACCTATGCGGGGGATCTTCGCCGTCAATTTGTAAATATGGCTTTTTTGACCAATGCTGCCTACGACTTTGCTGCCGATGCACGGGGCTATACTACAGGATTGGTGGGCGAATTTTATTTTGATAATTGGGCATTTAGATTTGCGCGAATTGCCGGCCCAAAAAATCCTAACGATTTATTCCTGAATTTTCAGATGTTAAGTAACTACGGCGACCAGGTAGAACTGGAACATAAACATGTTATCAAAGGCAAACCGGGGGCGATAAAAATTCTGGGTTATAGAAATCAGGAAAAGTCCGGGAGTTATACTGATGCCATTGCGGCATTCCAGGCTGATCCGGCAAAGAATGCGACGACTTGCACGGGCTATAATTATGACTCTGCCAATACTGGTGCACCTGATCTTTGCTGGGCCAGAAAATCGAATATAAAAATGGGCATCGGCATCAATATGGAGCAGGCCATTACTGAAGACATAGGTCTATTTTTCAGAGGCATGGTTTCAGACGGTAGAACTGAAGTTTATTCTTATCTGCCCGCAGATCGATCATTATCTTTTGGCACCGCCATAAAGGGGATGCGTTGGGGGCGGGAAAAAGATTCGGTAGGACTGGGCTACGGACAGAGTTGGATTTCAAGTCAACACGTCGCCTATCTGAATATGGGCGGGGTTGACGGATTTATCGGCGACGGTAAGATCAATTACAAACCGGAGCATGTTGTCGATATTTACTACCAATGGCATGCCGTTAAATCGACCTGGTTGACTTTTGACTATCAATATTTAGCTAATCCCGCTTTCAACACGGATCGTGGCCCCGTTAATATCTATAATGCCAGGGTGCATTTTGAATTTTAATCCCTGTGCAAATAAACCACAAACAGGTTGTTTTACACCTATCGACATTTTTTATTTTTCTGTTGTATTGAAAAGATAAGCTTATTAACCGGCAAAATCAGCCTATTATAAAATAATAGAGGGTTGGCATGATAATCGCTAATAGATACCTTTAGCACGCTAGTTAACGGGTTTTATAGTTAATCTGATATTACATCAGCTTTGCTGAATGGTTACTTATTTCACCGGACGCTTTAATCTTAAATGTTTTCCATTTAGATAAAATTCATGAATAAAAAATTTTTAAAATCAATAGCCTCCGCGCTATTGTTAAGCTTTCTTATGGCGTTTAATGTATACGGACAAAATCAGGTGCTCTCGCTGGATGAAATCCTGTCGATTTTTTATCAGCGCAATCTTGATTTGATTGCCGCACAATACAATATTGATCAATCTTTCGCACAAGCCGTCATTGCCGCAGCAATCCCCAACCCAACAGTTGGCTTTCAGGTTGGCGAGCTTAGCAGTAGAGATCTCAATAAGGGTTCCGGCGCAACGGGCTGTAACCATGATCCAAATGTGTCCTGCGGCGCTGCCGAGTATTATTCGTTTAGTCAGTTGATTGAAGTGGCCGGTAAACGCGGCTTGCGCATACAAAGCAGCGGTTTTGCAACTCAAGCGGCAGAAAGCGATTTTCGGGATGCGGTGCGTATTTTTTCCAACATGGTCAGGGATGCCTACTATCAGTTGCTGCAGATGCAAAAAAACCGCTGGTTGGCTCAGGAAATTGTCGATCATTATGATGTTATTACCAAAGCCAACAAACTGCGAATGAAAAGTGGCGATATTTCCGAGTCCGATTTCTTGCGGGTTAAAATGGAAGCCATGCGTGCGCAATCGGATCTTGATAATGCACACACGGCAGTAGAAATGGCGCAAGCCGATTTGGCGGTCATTTTGCGTTGGCCGGACAAAAGCCTGCAATTTGAAGCCAAAGAGCAATGGCCTGAAGTTAAGAGCATCGGTCAGGGCCTTCCAAAAGAAGCGTTGATTAGCAAAGCCTTGCAGCAACGCCCGGATTTACAGGGTGACAAATTGCGTGCAGATCAGGCGGACAGAGAGTTGGAATTGGCGAGGCGACTCAAATACCCCGATGTTACCGTCACTGGCGGCTATGCGCATGATCCCAGCAATAATGCCCTTGATACGGGCTTCGTTGGCGTCAGTGTACCGTTACCGTTGTTTTATCAATATCAAGGCGAAGCCGATAAAGCGGCCGTCAATTTAAGTCAGAGCCGGTTGGCTGCGGAGCAAACAGAACTCGGCATCCGTAGTGATGTGGTCAGCGCTTTGGCGGTATGGAACAGCGCCAATAAAATAGTGCAACGTTTCAATGACGGCTTGCTCGACGATGCCCTGACGGTAAGGGATAGCTCGGAACTGGCCTACAGCAAAGGTGCCACCAGTGTGTTGGACTTTATTGAAGCCCAGCGCAGTTATAAAAATGTAATGCGTGATTATTACGCGGCAGAGATTAACCGCGCCAACGCTTATTACGATTTGGAAAAATCGCTGGGTGTGGAATTGGATGTCGATAAAGCGCCGGTCGCCCACCACAAGCAGAACCAGGCAAGCTTACAAAAGTAGCCGATTATCGGGCGTAGCACGCCCAAATTCAAGAATTAGGCTGTGCAGATAATGGATGTGAATAAACAAATGGTTCATCAAAGAAAAAAACAGTTTTTATGCGGCTTGTTGCTAACTGCAATGTTAACAGCCTGTTCCGATTCAGCTGATAAAAGCCAACCGGTTCCGCAATTACCCAAAGTGAAGGGCGAAGTGCATTTGGCTGCCGATTCACCGAAAAAAGCTTATGTCAAGACCGCTAGATTGAGTTTGACCCAGCACCCACTGCTGGAGCCGTTGACCGGAAAAATAACCTATAACGAAAGTGTAACCTCACGCATCAGTTCGCCGGTCGCCGGTCGGGTTATTGGTACGCCAGTTGCATTTGGTGCTCAGGTTCAAGCCGGATCGGTATTACTGCAACTGGACAGTCCCGATGTTGCCGCTGCCGAAGCGGATTATGCCAAGGCACAAGCGGGTTTAACGCTGGCAAGCCATGCCTTGTCTCGCCAGCAAGAGCTTTATGCCGGTAAAGCCGTTGCTCAAAAGGATCTGCAACTGGCGCAAAACGATTTTAATGACGCCCGCAGCGAAGTGCAACGCGCCCAACAACGCTTGAAAAATCTGCGCATCAGCGTGGGGCAAAGCAATGGTCAATTCGCCTTGCGCTCGCCGATATCGGGCGCGGTGGTTGAGCGCAACGTCAATCCGGGCATTGAAGTGCGACCCGACCGTGACGGGCCCTTATTTGTAGTGTCCGATACTAAAAAACTAACGCTGTTGATGGCGGTTTTTGAAGTTAATCTTAGTAAAATAAAATTGGGGCAAAAATTGTCGATTTCAGTCCCGGCTTATGGCAACGAGATTTTTCCTGCTACCGTGCAGTACATCGGTCAAGTGCTGGATGAGAAGACGCGTACCGTTCAAGTGCGTTGCGATCTGACCAATACTGATGGCCGTTTATTACCCGGCATGTATGCGACCATCACCGTGGAAAGTAATCCTGACGATAAGGCTATCGTAATTCCGCTGACGGCTGTTTTTACCGAGGGTGATGCTGATTATGTATTTATTGCTATCGACGAAAATCACTATCAGCAACGCGCGGTTGAAATTGGTCTGCGACTTAAAGACAAGGCCGTTATAACTCAAGGCTTGCAGCCTAATGAACAGGTGGTGACTGATGGTGCGCTAACGCTGCGCGCCGAAGAAGAAGTCGAAACCAGTAGCGACAAGCCTTAGAGTGGCACAGGGAATATTGACATGATCGAACATCTAATTGCATTCTGCCTGCAACAGCGGCTGATGGTTATCGGCGCGACTCTGGCTATTGCCATTTCCGGTATTGTTGCCTTTGAAAACTTGCCGGTACAGGCATTTCCCGATGTGCAAAACGTCTTTGTTCAGGTTGTAACCCAATATCCGGGGCAAGCGCCTGAGGAAGTTGAAAAACTGATCTCGTTGCCCATTGAGCGGGTAATGAACGGTTTACCGCATCTGCTGAGTATGCGGTCGGTTTCTATCTTTGGCTTATCGGTAGTGACCCTGACTTTTGATGACAGCGCCGAAGATTATTTCTCCAGGCAACAGGTGCTGGAACGCTTGCAAAATGCCGATATTCCCCGCGACAGCAAGCCGCAGTTGGGGCCGTTATCGACCGGCGTTGGCGAGATTTTACGCTATGTGGTCGATGCCAAAAATCTGCCCTTAATTGAGCAGCGTGCTTTGCAAGACTGGGTCATTGAGCCAAAGATTCGTTCGGTTCAAGGCGTTGCCGATGTCGTCTCTTACGGTGGCGGTGTTAAAGAATATAAAGTGACTGCCAAACCGGATCGCCTGAAAAATTACAACATTGATCTTCAGCAACTGTTCGACGCCATTGCCGCCAACAACAATAATACCGGTGGCGGCTATATTGAATATGGCGATGAAGCGTTGGTGGTGAGAAGTGTCGGCTTGTTGAAATCCGCCGGGGAAATCGGTGAGATCGTCATCTCGACCTTTGATGGCGTGCCGGTGCGAATCAAGGATGTCGCCGAGATTAGTGTCGGTCCGCAACCGCGTACCGGCATCGTCGGCATGAATCAGCGCGATGACATAGTCGAAGGCATTGTCTTGCTGATTAAAGGCCGCGATGCCGTTAATGTGTTGGGTGGCGTTAAAGAGAAAATACAGGAACTTAACGAATTTGGCTTGCCGCCCGGCGTTAAAATTACCCCGATTTACGATCGCACCGAACTGGTCGGCCATACCGTGCATACGGTTGAGCACAACATGCTGGAAGGTGCCGCGCTGATCATGATTATCTTGCTGGTCTTTCTGCGCCGCTTTATGGCTGCGTTTCTGGTCACGCTAATTATTCCGTTATCGCTATTGTTTGCTTTTATTCTGGTCGACCTGGGTGGCATTTCCGCCAACCTGATTTCGCTGGGTGCCATCGATTTTGGTATTATCGTCGACAGCGCCGTGGTCTTGGTTGAGGCGGTTATGGTGCAGGTGACCCTGGATTTGCATCGCAATATGGATATTCGCCATCTGCGGCAAACCTTGCTGATTACGGCGACGGAAATGGGGCGACCGATTTTATTTTCAAAAGCCATTATCATCATCGCTTTTTTGCCTATTTTTACCTTCCAGCGGGTGGAGGCCAAAATTTTCGCGCCGATGGCTTATACCCTCAGTTTTGCACTGGTGGCCTCAATGCTGTTCAGTCTGACTTTTGTGCCGGCGATGCTGACTTATTTATTGGGGCCAAAAATGGCGGAAAACCATAATCCCTTGGTTCATGCCATTGAGCATCATTACCGGCGACTTTTGGAATGGGTGCTTAAACATGCACGCACTGTATTTATGGCGGCAGTGGTCACTCTGATATTGAGTTTTATATCGGTACGTTTCATAGGCACCGAGTTTATGCCCAAGTTGGATGAAGGCAATATCTGGTTGACCATTACTTTGCCCACCCCGGTATCGCTGACCACTGCCAAAGAGTTTGAGCGCAAGGTACGTGAAAAACTGGAAACATTTTCTGAAGCCAAAATGGTATTGACCCAGTTGGGTCGTCCGGAAGATGGTACCGATCCCAAAGGTTTCAATAACCTTGAAGTGCTGATTGATCTTAATCCTAAAGATACCTGGCGTTACAAGAAAAAAGACGAGCTGGTGCAGGCGATGGATAAGGAGCTGTCGATCTTTCCGGGCATTCTGACTAACTTTTCGCAGGTGATTCAAGATAACGTTGAAGAAGCTATTTCCGGCGTGAAAGGTGAAATTGCCATCAAAATATTTGGCAGCGATCTAAAAACCCTGCAAGACAGAGCCGATCAGGTCACTCATATTCTGGCCTCCATTCGGGGTGCGACCGATGTGGCCGCCGAGCAGCAAGCCGGTTTGGCACAGGTGATGGTGGATATCGATCGCGCCAAAGTGTCCCGTTACGGCATCAATGTGGCCGATGTCGAGCGTGTCATGGAAATTGGCATGGGCGGCAAGGCGGCCTCGCAGTTTCTGGAAGGCGAACGGCGTTTTGACATTACCCTGCGCTATGAAGAAAATGCCCGTAATTCGGTAGCGGGTCTGGAAAACCTGACCGTGCAAACGCCGGACGGCCCGCGCATTCCATTGTCGGAACTGGCCACGATTAAAATTAATCAGGGTGCTTCCCGGATTAGTCGGGAAGACAATATGCGCAGGATTGCCATTAAATGTAATTTGATCGACCGCGATCAAGGCAGCTTTGTCGCCGAAGCCCAGCAAAAAGTTAAAGCTCAAGTGGATTTGCCGCCGGGTTACCGTATTGTCTGGAGCGGACAATTTGAAAATCAGCAACGGGCGATGAAGCGTCTGGCGGTCATCGTGCCAATCAGCCTGGGCTTAATCTTTGTATTATTGTTCTGGGCTTTTATGTCGATAAAAAATGCGCTGCTTATTCTCATGAACGTGCCTTTCGCGATGATCGGTGGTATCCTGATTTTGTTGGCTACAGGGATTAATCTCAGTGTGTCGGCCGCTGTTGGTTTTATCGCACTATTTGGCATTGCCGTACAAAACGGAGTGATCTTGGTATCGCAATTAAATAAATTGCGCAGGGAAGGCCAATCGCTGCACGATGCCATTGTTAATGGCTCGGTCAGTCGTCTCAGACCGGTTGTGATGACGGCCATGATGGCAATGCTGGGGCTGTTTCCTGCGGCACTTTCGACCAGTGTTGGTTCGGAAACGGCAAAGCCTTTCGCCGTGGTGATTATTGGCGGCTTGCTGACCGCAACCTTGTTGACGTTAACATTATTACCCGCGCTGTACCGCTATTTTGCCGAACCTGACGAACTTTAAAGGAAAAACATGAAAGAAATACGCGCCTTCATTCAACCACATAAGCTCGGTCATGTAACGATGGCATTATTGGAAATTCCGGGGTTCCCCGGCATGACAATTATTGATTGTGATGGTTTTGGACGCGAACGAACTCAGCACGTTCAGGATTACAAGCCTTTCCTGTCTAAAAAACGTATTGAAATTTTCGCCCCAGACAGTTTGGTGGAAATTATTTTTGAAACTATCATGAAGGTTGCCCATAGTGGACAGCATGGCGACGGCAAAGTGTATATTTTGGATGTGCTTGAGGGTGGCCGAATCAGTAACGGTAAAAGAGATTACGATTTGGGGTAGTGTTGAGTATTTACCCTTCGTATCAAAAGACATATCACCACGAAGACACGAAGAAAAACCATGCCGGTCGGGGTTTGCAATCCCGACCGAAACGTTTAAAGATTTCAAATTTCAATAGCTTTCAAAACGTGAGTAACGGGGGTTGCAAACGACCAAATCATAAAATGATCCCTGCGTATAGTCAGTTGATCCTACAAACCGCAGTTAATCCACGAAAAGCACGAAAGACACGAAAGTAATCAGCATGTTGTATTGCACAGCCGTTCACCCTTTAGGTGACGAGATACAATTTTGTATCCCTTTGAATATTTTCGTGCTTTTCGTGTTTTTCGTGGATCAAATGATTTTTCCAGGTTGATCAAAACGTTTCGCTGTTTCAACTTGCATTTGCTCAAAGCGTTTATCCATATCTTCGCGAAGTGCCTTCATCTCACTGCGTTAATCAATATCCAAATGGACAAAATGATTAGTTTGGGCTTTAAGTATCAAAAATAATGAGCCCCTCTATCTCCATTTATCTTGGTTTTTTAAATAGTATCACAATATGACCCAATCAGAATACCCAGGGGTGAAGTAACGAACCGGGCTGATGAAAATAAGCTATTAGTTGCAGTTCTGTAGGTTGAGATAACGCAAGCAATCCCAACAATACGAAGCATAAAATGTTGGGGTTCGTTGCTTTACCCCAACCTTAGGAACGAGCACGAAATAACTTGAGCAAGTAGTGGTTGTAATGCGGTAAAAT
>JBAXXH010000006.1:0-69561 GCA_037127995.1 Methylococcaceae bacterium
AGATTGGCTAGTGCCAAAAAGTTCGTCATTCCAGCATGGATGCCGGAATCCAGTCACGTCGCGCTTTAAACGGGTTGATCTTTTGTAGGAGCGACGCCTACGTCGCGACTAACGTTTGTTTCAAATCGCGACGTAGGCGTCGCTCCCACGAAGTCGGCTAAATAGCGATGGTCTGAGCCTGCCAGCGCATTAATTTAACGCCATAGTCCCCGGCAATTTGCTTTAACAAGGCGGTGTTGTTATCAGTGATATCGACAGTCAGTATGATTTGCTCAATCTGGTATTTTGCAATTAATGCCTTTAAATCAGTTAAATCACCCAAGACGACTTTGCCATAAACATATTGCTTTCTTAATAAAACATTATCATCTATAAAACCAATAATGCAGGTGGTCGCCGCTTCATTGCCGTATTTTAAATAACGTTCCTGCAAATATAACCCCCCATGATACCCTGCGCCATAAATCAAAACATTACAGCGAATAGCGCCAGGATCCGGATTATCCATAGAAAATGCCTTAATAACACAAGTCGGTGTGCGTACACCCACAATCCCTACTGACGAAAAAAAACAAAATAATGACAGTTGATTAAGCAACAAAAAACCGCTATCTCTCTTAAGCAAAAGAAATAACGCAAAACTGGCCATGCAACCTATAAAAACAACCCCGCTCAATAATAAATAATCCCGAAAAAAACTATTTCGCCAGTTCTTGATATAAGCCTTGGAAGCAAATAGCAAAATAAAAACCGGCATGATCCATAAAGGTAACTGAGAAGAAAATTGCCCCATACTACGAAAAGGTGAAAATCCCGTTAAAGAAATAATAGTCGCCAACCAAACGGATCCCGACATCCACAACAAATCAAATAAAGGATAAATAATTAAATTTAATCGCGTTAGCGCAGACTTTTCATTGGATCTGGCGAGTAACTTATTGGTCTCCCATAATTCAATCTGTAGCACATATTTGATTAGCAGATAGAGAGTAATAATAAAAATAACCAAAAACAGCCCGATGGCAAACTCATTGGCAATCATAAAAGCCAAGCCCAGCAGTACCGTCACACTATTGGCAGCATAAAGCACCAAGGTGACATGGCGCTGTTTAAGACCTGTGTTAAGTAAGCGATGGTGCAAATGGTCTTTATCGGCCTGCATTATTTTAACGTTAGCCGAACCATCGCGTTTAGCCAACTCTTTACGGATTGAGCGTCGCCAAATAGCAAGCAAGGTATCAATAATGGGAATGCCCGCAACAAAAAAAGCCATCGCGATAATCACCAAAAACGACCCTTTGCCGCCCCCGTTTAAACTGATACTTGCCAAAGCAAAGCCTAAAAACAGACTGCCGGTATCGCCCAAAAACACTTTGGCAGGAAAAAAATTATAGTAAAGAAAACCGGCACAAGCCCCCACCAACGCCAAACAAACCAGCGCGTCACCTGACGAAGCCCGAAAAATAAACACCGCAGCCAGACCGGTAGCAGAAATCATTGCCAGGCCTGAACACAAGCCATCCAAGCCGTCGATCAAATTAAACGCATTAATAATACTCAGTGTCCAAACCAACACAAAAACCATGGCCCCCCAATAACCAAAATCAAGACTGAGTAAACTAACCTGGTAACCGGATAAAAAATAAAGACATAAGACTGCCGTTGCTTGCCCTGCCAACTTGATTAAAGGCGACAGGCCATAACGGTCATCAACAAGACCCACCCCTACTAAAATAGCCGATGATATAAAAAAAGCCGACCACCAGTCGGTATTCAATTGACCCGTAACAGAAGGCCAAAAATAATGATAAAGCAGGTAACACGTTAAATGAAACGCAATAAATACCACTATGCCGCCACCCAGTGGCGTTATTTTTTTATGAACACAGCGCTCATCGGGTTCATCCATTAAGCCAAGACGCGGTGCCAGCTTAATAAATAACGGCGTCAGCAACAGGACAATAGAGTAGGACAGCCCGAAAACAGCAATATATTTAAACAGATTATTCATTCTAATTATTATGTCATCAGCTTGGTAGATATTAGATGTGTCACTATTCAGGCATCCTATCGCTCCCGCACTTGGTAGCTGTCTTATGGTGACGCTCCAGCGTCACACAACGCGATAGCGTTGCCGGATGCCCCCAGGCCGATGCATGGAAACCAGGCAAAAATAACCCCACCGTATTGTTTCCAAGTAGGAACCTTATCATTCACAGCCTTTATAATGTTTGGCTTGGCAAGCTTGCGTCATCTGCTGTGCTTTTTCCAGTTGCAGAGGTGTCATGTGTCTGGCCAAGGTATCCAGCGCTTCTCCCGCCTTGGCATCCCCTTGTATAGCCGCAAGATTTATCCACATATACGCAAGAGCATAGTCTTGTGTAACGCCTAAGCCTTGATCATACCGATAGCCGGAGTTGAATTTTGCCTCGGTTAACCCTTGCTCGGTTGGCTGCAGATAGCCGCTGTTGTCATCTGCTCCCTGTCCCAATTGATATATAAGCCCCAGGTTATTTTGTGCCTTTGGCAGTCCTTGCTCAGCGGCCAGCCGATACCATTTACCCGCTTCTGAGTAGTCTTGGGTGACGCCTTTTCCTGACTCATACATTAATCCTAAGTTATTTTGCCCAAGGGCATTGCCTTGCCCGGCGGACAGCCGATACCATTTAACCGCTTCTGCGTAGTCTTGTATGACACCTTTTCCAGACTCATACATTAATCCCAGATTATTTTGTCCGAAGGCATTCCCCTGTTCCGCAGACAGCCGATACCATTTAACGGCTTCTACGTAGTCTTGGGTTACCCCCTCGCCTTTGCGATATAACGTGCCCAAGTCAGCTTGCGCCATTGCATCGCCTTGCTCGGCGGCTTTTTGGAACCACTTGACGGCTTGTTTAAAATCTTGTGAAGTCCCTTGCCCTTGAACATATAAAGTGCCGAGATTATATTGCGCCTGCGCATCGCCCTGTTCAGCCGCTTTTTGTCGCCATTTAAAGGCTTCTGTATAGTCTTGGGTTACCCCTTGCCCCAGAGCAAATAAAGTACCCAGGCTTGATTGCGCCAGCGCGTCGCCCTGTTCAGCCGCTTTTAAATACCAATTAAACGCTTCTTGGTAATCTTGACTAACCCCTTCGCCTTTGCGATAGAGCGTGCCGAGGTTATATTGAGCCAAGGCATCACCTTGCAAGGCTGCCTTTTGATACCAGTTAAAGGCTTCTTTATAGTCTCGGGTAACTCCTTGCCCCTGAGCATACAGAGTGCCCAAGTTGGATTGCGCCAGCGCATCGCCCTGTTCAGCCGCTTTTAGATACCACTTGGCAGCTTCTTGATAATCTTGGGTAACCCCTTCTTGCCCTTGAGCATACAACGTACCCAAGTCATATTGCGCCAGTACATCACCTTGCTCAGCCAATCGCAAGGTCGAATCAAAGTCTGCAAAAGCGGTAACGGAAAAGATTAAAAATACGGTTAAAAATAATGATCTAAATATACCCATGATTTTTCCCCTGTTAAAATCGCAATCATTTCAGGTAGACGTGCATACTCAATAAGATTGCCAATTGATATCTTGTCCCTGCCTTTACTAAAAAAGGGAGGTAGAGAGGATTTTAAAAAGTTAAATAGCTCAACTTATGTCGAGCAGATTCCTTGACAGGCACTAACGTATTAACTCACACCCACAATTTAACATATATTTACCGAAGGCAATTAAAATTATTTTATAGCACTATATCCATTAGGCGCATTCCCAAACTCCAGTTTGGGTATGTAGGCATAAAAGCTCAAGCCTTGCGAAGCTGGAGTATATTTCAGCCTGGTTCCCACGCTCCAGCGTCTATCGTTCCACGCTCCGGCGTGGGAATGCAGACCCAGACGTTCCAGCGTCGACATCAGCCCCCGGCATCCCTAGCCCCGACTGCCTAACCTAAAAACCAGAACAGCGCCAATACCCAGCCAAACACACATAACCGGAATACTCAAGCCCCAGACGCTCCAGCGTCGACAGACAGACAGACAGGCATCACCACCAAGCATCAATATCAAGCAACCCCGGCAAGCCCACATAAAACCCCGCACTCGAATAACGCCAATGCTCAGGCAAACTTACATAACCCCGCTTTACCGTATTATTATGAATATAGTCCAATTTCTGGCGCATCATCGCCTCGCTAAATACCAACTCAGGATGAATGCCTTCTTGCCAGAACTGATACTCGCGATCTGCTTTGTGCGCCCGCTTGGTATAACGCAACCGGTCTAATAACCGATTAGCTTGGCATGCCTGCAAATAGTCGATAATCTGCCGCGCAGTAAAGGATTTAAAACTGCTCACGCATTTATTTAAATCCTGCGCATGGGCAATAAAATGCAAATGATTTTCCAAAATCACATAACCATAAAGCCGCAAACCCGCCTGCTCCTTTTGATAACGCCAACAATCCAGCAGAATTTGCACCGTCTCCGGGCGCGTAAAAACCGGTAGCCACTCTCCACTACCGTACACATCATAAAGTGTGGCTTATCCGCTTCGGTGATGCTGTAACGACTTCTACCCATAATTATCTATGTAATGCGACGCTGGAGCGTCGCTGACTGCATTTCCACGCCGGAGCGTGGGAACGATAAACACGACTGCATTCCCACGCTGGAGCGTAGGAACGATGCCCCCAACCACCTCTCGTTCCCACGCTCCGGCGTGGGAACTAGGTGGATCTTGGGATATTTCTGCGTGCTGCCTTAATTTTGTAAACCCGGATAAAATTCCGAATTAAGAAGATCTTCTTGAGCATAAGGATATTGGGCAGGAAAAGCCGATTCTTCCAAGCCGGTTTCTTTGGCAGCCAGTAAAACAGAATCTATATAGGCATCCGCAATAAATTCTTCCAGCCTTGCATGTAAACTGGGATTATCTTTTAGCAGCCGTTGTAACTGACGCCGTTGTTCTTTAATAGTCAGTTGCCAACTCCGACCCCGAAAAGAAGGTTGATAATGCCACTTTAAGAGATGCGCTAATAATACTGCAAGCCGATTGATCAATTCCCGACGCTCGCTTGCACCCATACTCTCTATCTCCTGAATTAAATGTCTAAAGTCTACATCAGCCAAATTACCTGATTTGAGAAGACCAACCTGTTGCTGAGTCCAGGCATAAAAATCCAGATCATAAAGCAATGAAGTTGCCATACAGCACCCTATAATGATAAAAGTTTATAAATTGTAACACCTACATAAAAATAATCTCATTTGTTGAGATAATGGCGCGGTAGCAAGTAGAATCTTGATTAAATAAGATTATCATATACTTGCTAAAATTTAAGATAAAGGGGGCTAATGATGTTTGATGACAAGTTTTTTGAAGATTGGCTGGACAGTCAAGCGCAAAAAGTGATGGAACAAGTTGCCAACGGACAAAGTATTTCATATGAACAATTGATGATTTGATGCTCAAAGCCCAAACCAATCATTTTGCCTATTTGGATGTTGATTTGCGCAGTGAGATGAAGGTGCTTCGCGAAGAAATGGATAAACGCTTTGAACAAATGCAAGTCGAAATAGCAAAACGCTTTGATCAACTTAGGCAGCACGCAGAAAATACCCCCCCCCCAGAATACGCCTAGTTCCCACGCTCCAGCGTGGGAATTTATCCGGCAACGCTCCAGCCCCAGACGCTCCAGCGTCGACAACAGCCCCCAATCATTGCGCTTCCAGCCACGCCTCAAACATCGCAATTTAACATATATTTACCGAAGGCAATTAAAATCTTTAATAGTCTCAATAATAATTCAACTTGGGTAACTTGCATTAAAAACCGAGATGACAATGCCTTTCTTAACTTGATGGCATAGAAAGATAGGGCAGGGGTATTATTTGCGAGTTGCCAAAGTCATCTAACAGGTTATATCAGGCCATCCTGCCTGGAGCGCTTCAGATTAAAGCACTATCATCCCGTCCTAAAATGTTCTGCCATTGTCGCCAAAAACTTCGCGTCCTCACTTAAACCATAAAAGGCATACGGATTAAAAAACTGACGCCCCCACAGTAGTCGACGATCCACAGCACTCAAGCCAGCCGAATCACAAACTGCCAACCATTGCTCACCGATCATTTTGACCTGTGACTGAATCAGCTCAATTGCCTGTGCTTTTGATAAAAAAAACAGGGGGGCCGCCTTAATGCAAGAAGCCAACTGGCTTGCCCGATCCCCACCCGAAATGAGCATAGCTTGCGTAGCTTCATTTCCAGTCCGTCCCTGCGGGCAAATATCATAGGCGGGTGTCAGTTCCAAGCCCGCACCATCCCAGAACGCCGCGTGGTTACGCGCATGATCATCAGTATTGCCTGAAAGGATATTGAAGACGATGCGGCCGAACAGCTCTTTCAACGTAGCCGCTGGCGCTTTAAAGCGGTGGCGCACAATATGCGTCAAATCTTCGTAACTTGCATAGCGTGCCATCATCTCATCCAAGCCCAACAGCGTCAGTGCAGACAGCATCCCTCTTCTTTGCCACCCTTGCTCTGAATGCACACGGTCAAACCGCCCGATCAACAACACATCCTTATGCGAAGACTTAACCAACGACACCGATGCCACATTCAAGCCAACGATTTTTGCAAGCCGCATTGCAACAAATTCAGCCTTGACCACGCTATAGAGATCCGATGACGAAGAAAATTTAGCGACAAATTTTTGTCCCCCTTCATCAACCAAGGCCTTGGGGCGTGCGCCGCCTATGCTGCTGCCGCGATACAAGGCCTGATCCAGCACTGGCGAAAGCGGAATGCCTTGTTCGACACGCTCTGCGGATGCCAGCAACTCAGCAAGTTCGACATTGACAGCCAACCTTGGCTGATAGACTTTGGCTGAGCGTTGAAAATCCAGCGCACCGATACGATCCGAGCCTGACTCCAACAAATACGTCAATTCATCCAGTTCGACCCTAGAGGTATCAATGCCTTTTAAGCCCAATTTTGTATTGATGATGACGCGTCGGCCCCAAGCATCCGGTGCCGCATCACGCAAACAACCGGGCATATTAAGGCCGGAAAGTAACGGCAGCACCCCTGATTTTAGCGGCAACTCAATGTCAAAGAGCGAAATGGCCCGATCTGACTTTAAATAGCTTTGGCCGTAGTTAAACAGTAATTGCCCGCCCTCAGCCGCCAACCTGCCTGCCACTATTGGCTGCGTTGCACCGGGTAACCAAATCCAGACAAAAGCCTCTTTATCGTTGAGTGCATTAGAAATCATCTTTAACTACCGGCATCACAGAGCGGACACTTTTTGGCAACAATGCGATCTTGTCATTCACATGGCCGATTGTTTTGACGATGCCAGCTTCATCGGCATCGAACAACCGCACACCGACAATCGCCGCCAACTCAAAAACCAAACCGATCTCACAGCGCAAATCCCCCTTCTCAATTTTGACCAGCGTCCCCCTTGAAATGCCCGCCCGCTCGGCAAGCGCTTGCACCGACCATTTGCGCTCTTTACGGCCAAGCTGAATTGACTTTCCCAAAAGCTCGGCAGCAGCCCTGCCATACCTTGAATACACCCTCGCTTTTGCCACGAAAAGACCTCGCAAATTGATCATTATAATAAACATTATAGGCATTGGTGATTATTATAGTAAACAATTTACGCAGTTTGATGAGCCAAGCTATTAACTTAAGCTAGTACTGATAATAACCCTTAATCCGTTAAAGCGGTGTTATCGGTAAAATCGGAACGATTTAAATTGGAAGCCTAAAAAATCAACTACAACTTGCTGACCACCGCCAGCATCTTCATAGCCAAGGCCGTTCTGTCATATTTCTTCGCAGCTTCCAGGCAGTGTGCCCGATAGTTTCCATAGACTTGGGTATCGCGTTGCAAGAACTGCAACTGCTCCACCAGTTGCGCGGCGTTTTCCGGTTCAAAGACAATACCCACCCCTTCCTCGCGCACAATGTCGGCTGACTCCCCCGCCACCCCGTGCAGAACCGGCAAGCCCATGCCCATGCATTCGAACAGCTTGGAAGGAATCACCGATGTAAACAGATCAGTCTTTCTAAGATGGATAATCGAGACATCCAACAACGACCAATAGCGGGTTACCTGTTCCTTGGGCACCGAATCGATAAAGGTGATGTTGTCCAGGCCTCGCCCGGACGCCGCCTCTTTGAGCGCCTGCTTGCGTGCGCCATCACCCAGCAGGATGAAGTGAAACTTGGTGCCATCGGGTTGGGCCCGGATCATTTCGGCTGCATCTAAAAGCGTTTCCAAATGATGGGCCAAACCGTGGGTGCCCACATAGCCCGCCACGAACCTGCCTTCCAGCCCCAGTTTTTGCACCAGCTCCGCATCTTTAGACAGGGGTTTGAAGCGGGTCATATCCACGCCATTAGTCACCACCGCGATTTTATCACCGTCCACCCCTCGCCCTATCAAAGTTTTCCTAAATGAATGAGTCACGCAAACAATCAGGGCCGCCTTGCGATAAAGAAACAACTCCACACGCTCCAACATCCGGATGGCAGCCGATTCTTTCATCGCCCCTACCGCCTTGATCGACTCTGGCCACAGATCACGCAATTCGAATATAAACGGAATCCGCTTCAAGCGGCTCACCACATAAGCCGCGCATACCGTAAAGAATTGCGGCGAAGTCCCCACCACCACATCCACCTCAGGCACGAAAAGAGCCGCCAATGCCGCAGTCACCATAAAGCTCTGATAATCCAGAATGCGCTTCACGAAGCCCTCATTCGCAGTAATGTAAGACCACACCCGAAGCACCCGAATGCCCGCCATCTCCTCGCGTTGCCACAACCGGTTGTGATAGCCGTCGAATACGCGGCCTTTAGGGAAGTTTGGCGCACAGGTAATTACCGTTACCTTATGACCAGCTTTCACCCACTCACGGCAGTGTTCAAAAGTACGCGATGCCGGCGCGTTCACTTCAGGCGGAAAATTGTCGGATAGAAACAGAATATGCATATCAATCCCAAGTAAACTCAAAACGGGTTTCATGCCCGTCAAATATAATTTCAATAAGCTTGCACGGTATGGACAAGCCAAATTCAGGATGCCACGAAGCAGCAACAACACGGGCAGACCCACCCGATACAGACCAGCGCACAGCCCGCCCGTCAGACAACTGCAACTGCCCCTCTTTGCCTGCCCCGATTACCCTCACCGACGGATGCAGGTAATAACGGGCCACCGCCGTTCGGAAATCGCCCTTGATAAAATCACTTACCTGTAACGCATGTTCATCCAAGCGCCAGTGCCGTCGATGAACAGGCTTACTAGGCAAACGCCTGTAACCATCATGGGAACACGCCACCGCCAGCGAGTGCTCATTTTCCTTTATCGCCAACCCGAAAGGCCGCGCCCGCCGTGCAACCCGAAAGCCGCCCCATACCTCGCTCGAATCAACACCATCCACCTCAACCGTGCTATGGGCGGACGTTCCACGTTGGCGCAAGCGTTCAGCGCCCAGCCCATACTGAGAAATGCCGGAATTTACCACCACGCGCTGTTCAGACAAAGATAATTCAAACGACAACGTATCCGCATGTGCATGGCCCGGCAGGTAATCCGGCCCAATCCGCGCCACATCCAGCAGCGCCACAGCGTTATCCTGTTCCAGCCGCACATAACCCGAATCGGCAAAGTACATGCAACGCGATCTGGGCCCAACAGGAGCGGCGTCAATACCCAACCGCAGCGCATACGCCGCAAGCGTCTCATAGTCCGGCGCAATGCCCAATGCCGCATCGTTAAAGAAAGCGACCTGTCCGTCCGGATGAGTCAGCCCTTTAAGCCAACGCAGCATCCGCCCCGCAATCTCATGCCATTGCAACACCGTCGTCTCTGACACCAGCCTGGGCCTGGCATTGGCGACATTTAACAGATCCAGCAAATCCTCAAGAATAATCGCGTGATACATCGGGCTCAGCTCAAAATGGCCACCATCCGGCAGCACCTGTTCCGGAACCTCACGATCCAGAATTTTTAAACCTTGCGCCAACCACGCCGCCGCTTCATGACCCTCGAAAAACAACCCCGCAAAAACCAGTGCCTTGGCGTTAGCAAACAGGTGGTTACCCAGCAAATGCCACTCAATATGCCGCTGCAACCACCGTGCCTGCACAGCCAGACTATCAACCCATCCAGGCTCCAGCTTATTCCCTGCCAATGCCCACTTGATCCAATTTACCAGACGCAACGAGGTGGGGTAGGGCTCCCAACCATTACCCAACCCCGGCGGATTTTCAGTTATCCAGCGAGACATCAATGCTCTATGCCAACCAAGCCTATTATTAGCTCCCGCCGCATTCAGATCGTCAAAATAATGCAGATTATACAGCCATAGCTTTTCCTGGGCGGGATCATTCCAGTCGGCGGCACAACTTGCGTGGCCCACAACATTCAGAAAGCGGAAAGATTGATCACTCAACATGGATGCCGTCCGCTCAACAGATTTGACCCAATGCCCTGAAGGCAACCGAAGTTTTGGGGCAGGATCAAACTTAGGCTTGGCCGGATTCAACCGCTGCCATAAGCGCCCGTAAATCTGCACAGGCCGCAGATAGCGCAGGGTATTAACATACCTAATCAATTTAATTGTCATATAAAACTACAGAGGCCGGTGGAATTTGCAACCCCGACCGAAACGTTTAACATCATCAATCGCTTTTAAAACGTGGGTAACGGAACTGCAAACCCCATCACGCTTTTGGTACAGCTACAACAAGCAATAGGCGTAGTCAGCTATAGTGCGGATTACAATGCTGGAGTCCAAAAACATGTTTTTGGACTCCAGCTTTATAAACGCCGTATAAAATCTGTAGGTCGGAATAAGACCACCCAAGCGTAGCGCGTGGTGGCGTTTCCGGCACACTCGTACAAAATGCCGGAAACGCTTATTCTCGCTTGCGCTCGAAAAGCCTTATTCCGGCCTACACCATCAATCGCTTTTAAAACATGTGTGACGGGCCTGCAATCCCCCGTCACGCTTGAGAATTTTCCTTACATCGTTAAGCATTTGCTAACTCTATAGACAGGCGGCTAACCTCCAGAATCTCCGCAAACGGAATCGGGGTAACACTGCCATCCCGAATTGCACCAACAAACGCCGCCGCACAGGGCTTTTGCCCTTTGTCCTGACGCCACAGGTTCATGTTCTTAAAGCCCGGCCAGGCATAACCCCTTAATTTCCGGAAGTTATCAAGCTGTAACACCCGCCCGGCGGCAAACACTTCCAGCCGCTCTTTAGGGAAAGCCTTGCAACCATTAGCGAAGTAATGCACGGTGCCAATGGAGCCATCGGCAAACCCGAGTTGCAGGCTCACCGTGTCTCCGTTAGCTGAAGCCATGGCCATCCGGGCATGCGCAACGATCGGACTGCCCGCCAAAAAACGCAGCAAATCAATAAAGTGGCAAGCCTCACCGATAATACGACCACCGCCAATCTCCCTGTCCTGTGTCCAATGCCCGGCGGGTATCGCGCCCGCATTCACCGTCATCACAAACGACTTCGGCCCGCTCACCCCTGCCAGTAACGACTTGATTTTTTGCACTTGCGGCGCAAAACGACGGTTAAAACCCACCATCACCAGCGGCGCTTTGCCCTGTTCTGCTAACTGTGCATAAGCCGCTTCAATGTCATCCAGTTCCGCCAAGGTCAGGCATAAAGGCTTTTCCACAAATACCGGCTTGCCTGCTGCCAACGCCTGCAATACGAACTGCGCATGGCTGTTATGCCGGGTGCTAATCACCAGGGCATCCACTTTCGGGTCAGTGAACAGCTTGTCTGTATCCGTCGTGGTTTCATCAAAGCCATACTTCTTGCCGGCATGCACGCCGCTTACCCCGGCACTGGAGGCAACCGTCGCCAAATGCGCCCCCGCTTCCTTAAACGCAGGAATCAATACGCCGCTGGCGTAGTTGCCGGAACCGACAAACGCCACTGCCGGCGCTTTCTCTCCCTTCTTCTCACGGGCGAGGGGCCGGAGGTGAGGGTACAGAAACACCGTCGACACCCGCATGACCGCATCGGATTTTTCCTCCCGCTCAGGGTATTCCAGCAAGATACCCATGGAAGGTTCGCTGCCGCCCACCACCGCATAAGCCGCCTCAGTTTGCTCAAGCATAAAACGATGCGAAATCAGCGGCTGCACATCCAGTCGGCCATCGGCCATCATATCCAGTATCGCTTCAAAATTGCGTTGTTCAGTCCAACGCACAAAGCCCACTGGATAATCCTGCCCCTGTTCTTCATAATTTGGATCATAACGACCGGGGCCATAAGACGCAGACACCTGAAAAGTCAGCTCCTTCTTGAAGAAATCATCGCGGGATAAGTCCAGGCCGGTCACTCCCACCAGCACAATGCGCCCGCGCTTGCGGCACATCAGCGCCGCCTGGTGCATCGGCTCGCTGCTTTTGGTAGCCGCCGTCACCAGCACCGCATCCATCCCGCGCCCACGCGAAAACCGTTCCGCCGCCAGCACCGGATCTTCACCCGCACCCAGATTCACCACCTCCGCTCCAAAGGACCGGGCTAGTGCCAACTTGGCCGGATCCAAATCAATACCCAACACCCGGCAGCCATTGGCACGCAACAACTGCACCGCTAACTGACCGATCAAGCCCAAACCGGTCACCACCACCGCCTCGCCCAAGGTCGGCTGCACCAAGCGAATGCCCTGCAAGGCAATCGCCCCCACCACCATAAACGCCGCCGCCTCATCGCTTACGGCAGGCGGAATCCGTGCGCACAAGTTCAACGGCACGCTCACCACCTCCGCATGCTTGCCATTGGACGCCACCCGATCGCCAATGGCAAAACCTTCAACCCCTTTGCCCACCGCCAACACCTCGCCCACGTTGCAATAACCCAGCGGCAACGGCTGCTCTAATTTGTTGCGCACCGCATCCACCGTCGGCAGCAAACCATCGGTTTTCACCTTGTCCAGCACCATGCGCACTTTGTCTGGCTGCTGCCGGGCCTTTTCAAGGGGATTGGCCTTGCCAAAATCCACCAGCATCCGTTCCGTCCCAGCGGAAACCAGCGAACAGGTCGTGCGGATCAACAGTTGGCCACCAGTTGCCTGCGGACAAGGCACTTCGGCCACTTCAGTGGCACCGGTTTTCAGGTTTTGAAGAATTTGTTTCATGCCTCAGCCCAGGGTAGTTTCATAAGTAATGTAGTTATTGTTTACGCATCATTCCCACGCTCCGGCGTGGGAATGCAGCGACTTCGTGGGAGCGACGCCTACGTCGCGATTTGAAGCGTTAGTCGCGACGTAGGCGTCGCTCCCACAACAAGGCTACCCATTTAAAGCGCAACGATTTTACAGATACCTTCCCTTCAAGGGATGATCTGTCCCGGCTTAAGTTGGTAGCCAGCAGCTTGCTTCACTCTGGCATGGGGAATGTTGGGGCTACAGGGGTCTACCGTGATCTCGCGCCGACCGGGCGATAGCACCAGATCCATATCTTCCATGGGCACAGCGCCCAATAACACTTCATCACCCAAAACCAATGCGCCCACATAACAAAAGCGATCCTGAAACCCCACTTTGATCGGCCCCACGTAAGGCACGTTCATTGACCGGCCATCTGCCACGGTAACTTCCCGCTTTGACTCCGTTTCAAGATCAAGCTGAATGGCAATATGTTCAGGTATGCAAAGCATTAAGGCACCGGTATCCGCCAAAGCTTGTGCGATGATAGGCTTCAAATTCGGATTTCGCGGGTTACTGAGTTTAATTTCCGCAAATATATGTCCCATTTTATGCCCCCCTTTTAACGGTGATTTTTAAAAACCAAAAAATGATATACATTACCATGTTCCATAGTTCCAACGTGTGAATTCAACCTGCAACGCACTCATGCGCTGCGTGACGCAGAAGCGTCACTGGGGGCATATAAGAGATTCCTATCACCATGCGCACCTGTTCGGCACCTGGCCAAACCAGACTACGCAACCCAACCACGCCAACGGTAAACCCACCAGCCGATTATTTCATGCAGTGCGGAAGTGCTGCCACTCAGCGCCGATACATTCGGAAGCCAGTTCATTAGCGGGTTCTGTATAGCGCTCACCCCGAAATCTGTCGGTGCAGCTATCGTAGTCGCTCCAGCCATGCGCAACGCCGCTTCTGCACGCCGCATGTGCAGGGATGAGGTCACCAAAAGCGCACGCTCCAGCCCCAGATCACGCATCAGTTTCGCGCAGTTGAGGGCATTCTCGCGGGTGGAGAGACTGCGGTTCTCCAGCACTATAGCCGAATTTGGCACACCTAGATCGAGCAGAAGATTTTGCATCGATTCAGCTTCAGTGGCCCCCTCGGTCATCCAGTCAAAACGCCCACCCGAAAGTATTACCCGACTGGACTTACCGGCATGATACAACCTCGCCGCATGCCAGACACGATCCGCAGCCGCACCCATATCCGGGTAAGGGTGACCGGGGCCACTCGAATCCATAACACCACCAAAGACCACGATGACATCCGCCGCCGGTAGATTTTCCACAACCTGATTGACATAGTGACTTTCCAGTGAGTCACGCAAAGCGGTGGAAACCGGCGGCAAAGACCACAGCAACAACCACCCTAACGCGCCTGACAGCAGACCTGCCGCCCAACGCCGTCGATTCAGGCCCCACAGCAAAAGGCCCAAGCCACCCAAACACAGCGTGAAGCCGAGCGGGTAGATGAACAAGCTCAAAATTTTTTCAAAAAACATCGCATTAAGTGTTTAAAAGATTATCTATCGTACCCACGCTCCGGCATGAGAATGCAGCGACTTCGTGGGAGCGACGCCTGCGTCGCGATTTGAAACGTTAGTCGCGACGCAGGCGTCGCTCCCACAACGGGGCTACCCATTTAAAGCGTGACGATTTTACAGAGACCATCCCTTCAAGGGAAGTTATCTGTCCAGGCTTAAGTTGGTAGCCAGCAGCGATGCCGGAAACGCTTGTTCTCGCTTGCGCTCGAAAAGTCTTATTCCGGCCTACAAACTACAAACTACAAACTACAAACTGTAGCTTGGGAATGATAGGTAAATCATGATTTCCTGGCTTCAATCAACATAAAAATACCGGCATTGGGTAAAAGCCGCCGGATCAACCAACGGGGCCATATTTTCCGGGCCAATGTCAGCAATCCGCCCCGATGCCTTTGCCCGGCGTTTGACTCCAACAGATCGCCGTGGCTCAACACCGTTTTTATCCGCACTTCGTTGAAAGCGGAAAACAATTGCCGCGCCTCGGCGACAGAATAAGCCTTAGTGCTGGGGCTTTCCAGATAACTGGCATAAATCTCCGACAGCGTCAGCCACGGCCGCAAACCCAACAGCGCATAGCGCACCCAGAGCATCAGGCCGACCATGCTATATTTATGGTAAATCATGATACTTGCCCCCCCCCCGCGTTTCAGCACCCGCCAGACTTCGGCAATGGCTTTGGGCGTATCCGGGCTATGATGCAGAACGCCCCAGGAATAAACCCGGTCAAACGATTCATCAGGAAAATCGAGGTTTTCAGCATCACCCACTGTCAAATTGGACTTCAATCCAAAGGCTGCCAAGCGTTGCCGGGTATGCTCAACGGCGCGTTCTGTCAGGTCAATGCCGTAAAGATCAGCGCCTGCCTCCCCAAATTGCTGATGGTCTGCTCCCAGCCCGACGCCAATCTCCAGTACCTTTAAGCCCTTGGCTTGCTCAAAATGCGCAAGACCAAAAATCAGCTGACCTTCAAGGTCATAACGCGCCTTGGCCTGTGCCTGATAGCCCGCCTTGCCGTTACCCGAAAGGTACAACGTCTCGCCGCAGGAAGCCTGGTTCCAAAAATCGTGTACCTCTTGTTTTTCGTTATTCATGCTGACTCCAATAGTTCATTTCAATCCAGACAAGCCCAAGCAGGACGGGGTTTGAACCCCCTTCACGCCTGTTTAAACTTCGTGGGAGCGACGCCTACGTCGCGATTTGAAGCGTTAGTCGCGACGTAGGCGTCGCTCCCACAACAAGGCTACTCATTTAAAGCTAAAGCAGCGATGCCGGAAACGCTTGTTCTCGCTTGCGCTCGAAAAGTCTTATTCCGGCCTACACTACTGCTCTCGGGAAAGAAAGCCAGTTGATGGGTCGATATGTCTAGGGTTAGTAGAAAGTGTTTCAATGAAATCGGGCTGTTTTAAGTCCATAACATCTGCATCATCCTCAACCATGATGATAACTTTTGCATTTTTGCCAGTGTAAAACTTGTGAAATGTCTTAGGTATTTGAACAATTCCATTATGAATGTTGGCTTCAAATTCAATTGCGTACATAGTTATACCTTGTATTGATTGTGTAGGGTGTATTTACGATATGATAACGCTTTACCCTATCGTCATCATACGAAAGATATTCATAACCCGATGTTATTTTTAAAGCCTTCACTGCCCCGTTAGCTCTGACTCGTTGAAAAGTGTCTTAAATCCTGTTGGGCTAGTCCAATGCCATCAACCCCGCTTCCGAAGCATTAGTCGTGCAGCGACTTCGTGGGAGCGACGCCTACGTCGCGATTTGAAGCGTTAGTCGCGACGTAGGCGTCGCTCCCACTAAGCCCAGGGCTACATTCCTTTGCCGGAGCGTGGGATCAATAATTTCAATCCAGATAAGCCCGGCACCAAATCTCAATACACAACAGCGACAACAGGGTATAACTTGCGTCTACCTTACCTGCGTCATTGGCCGCTATCAGCCGCTGTACCGCAGCAGGGTCAAACACCCCGCGCCGTTGCAGGCTGTCCACAGACAACACATCGCCCAGCAACTCGCGCAGGTCGTGGCGCATCCAGCGGCGCAGCGGTGCGCCAAAACCGGACTTGGGGCGATAGATCACCTCGTGCGGCAAATACGGCTCCATCGCCTTTTTTAAAATCCATTTACCCACGCTGCCGCGCTGTTTAAGTCCCACGGGTATGCGGGCGGCAAACTCCACCAAATCAAGATCAAGAAACGGCACCCGCACCTCCACGCCCACCGCCATTGACATTTTATCGGTATAAATCAGGTTGTGATCCGCCAAGAAGAAGCGTTGCTCCAGTGCCAGCATCCGCTCTAAAGGTGCCATGCTATCCGGCAGGGGCTGCAAAAAATTCAGCATGGGCGTAACTGCCAACTCATCACCCAATAGCTTTCTGGCTTCCGGTGTGTAAAGCGCCAACAAATCCGCCTCCCGCGCCCAGCGGAAATAATTCACCAAACTATCATCACCGTTCAGCGCCGCGCCATTGAGCAGCTTGCTTAAACGACGCGGCCATACCCGGTGCTGATCCAACTTAGCGCTTATCTGTGCCAACCCGCTACGCACAGCTTGAGGCATCCAGTCCCAATAGTATTCCATCTGCACCGCCAGATGACGGCGATACCCGGTAAACAGGTCATCACCCCCCGTACCGGACAGCAATACCTTGATACCTTGCTCACGCGCCAATTGACTGATGTAAAGCACATTAAGCGGGGCCGGGTCGGCCAAAGGCTCGTCCAGTTGCGCCACCATGCGTTCCAAATCGCTTGCCATACGACCGGCATCAATACGCACCACCTCCAGCGGTACGCCCAGGTGTTGCGCCACCTGCCGTGCATAAGGCAAATCATCAATTGCGCCCGCGTCCTGCCCACCCAACGCCTCAATGGTAAAACAATGTATATCCGGATTTAGCTCGCGGGCAAAAGCCACTATCGCGCTAGAATCGAGGCCACCAGACAAAAACGCCCCCACCGGTACATCGGCCACCATCTGCCGCTGCACTGCCAGACGCAGATGAGACTGGGTCCCTGCCAGCGCCACACTTTTATCCAGATCCGTCGCAACACCGCGAAAAGCAGGCAACTGATACCACGTCCAGCGCCGTTCGATTTGCCCCGCACGCACCCATATTGCCTCACCCGGCAATAACTTCCGCACTGCCTTGAGCGGCGTACCCTCGCCTGGACACCAGAGAAAACTCAGGTAACGGTGCAGCGATGCCACATCCAATTCGCGGGCTTCCGGCACCAAACACAGCAGCGCCTTGATCTCGCTGGCAAACACAAAGCGCCCGTCCAGTGCTGCATAATAAAGCGGCTTAACCCCCAGCGCGTCGCGGGCAATCAATAGCGCCTGTTTACGGCTGTCCCACACCGCAAAAGCAAAAATACCGTTGAGCCGCGAAAGCATCGCCTCGCCCTCGGCAAGGTAAAGATTCAGCAACACCTCGGTATCAGAATGCCCCCGGAAGCTAAATCCCTTCGCCTCCAAATCAACGCGAAGCTCACGGAAGTTGTAAATCTCGCCATTGAACACCAATACCACGGTGCCATCCGCACCCAGCATCGGCTGATGCCCGAGTGGCGAGAGATCAACAATGGAGAGCCGACGGTGACCAAGACCGACGCCAGCATTCTGATCTACAAAAATACCGGAATCATCCGGGCCACGATGCGCCAAAAGATCGCTGGCCGCAGCCAGATGGTCAAGGCAACCGCCGGAAATGCCTATGATGCCGCACATCTGGGGGCCTTGTGTTGAAGAGCTATCTTAGCCAGAAACGCAAAAGTATCATCTGTACAGTGTTGCCAGGTAAATTGGCGCGATCTCTCAGAACTTGTGCGTGCCAATTCCGCCCGCAACTGCGGCGATGCAATTAACTCACGCAGCGCCCGGACAATCTCCAACGGTTTCTCGGGGTTAAAATAAACCCCGGCAGCGCCCAGCACCTCCGGCATTGGGCCACGATTGGAACAGGCCACCGGCAATCCAGCCGCCATGGTCTCCAACAGAATATTAGGCATGTTCTCGCAACTGGACGCAAAAATTCCCAGATCTGCCTGCGCATACTTCAGATGCAGATCCTCGTATGGTATCGCGCCGCAATAGTTAACCCAATTTCGCTGCGGATCAAATCGGTTAATACCGGCCTCCAGACGTTCTAAAGCGGGCGGGTAAGCCGGCCCGACCAAATCAAGCACCACAGGCAAACCCGCAAGCCGCAATGCCGCAACCGCCTCCACCACATGCCACTGATGCTTGTACTCGTCAATGATGGAAACATAGATTAAGCGGTAAGGATTTTCGATGGTGTACTCTGTAATCGCGCGTTGGGGCTTTGGCGTTATTTGAAAACGACTACTGAGTCCATGCGGGATGATGGATGTTTGTCCTTGGACAGCTCCGATGATCTTTAAAACACTCTCGTAGGCATAGCGGGTCAGGAAGATTACTCCGTTGGCTTTCTGAAAAGAGCGGGACTGTGACAGGCGCAATAATAGTAGCCGCAACGTCTTTAGTGACCAGCCATAACGGCTAAATTCCCGCCTCTCAAACGGCAGCATATTCTGGCTCATCGTCACTATGGGCTTAAAGTTGCCTGCATAACTGCCACCGGGTACAAACAGCAGATGGCAACCCGCCGTCCGTGCCGCTTGGGAAAGCTTGAACTTTTGCCAAAGAATACGTTTAATCAAGCCTTGATCAAGTGCAGGTGGATTGATTTTTACTAACCATGGACGGTCTTCAAGTGTGGCGAGCGTGCTGCCATTGGCCCAGACAATAACCTGGGCAATTCCATGCTTTTCAGGCTTTGCCACGCGTAATAATTCGACGAGATGGGTAATCCCTCCGCCCTGCCGTAAATTAGTGCCATCAATCCCGATGATCAATCCAGAAAATGCTCTGTTATTTTTTTCCACGGGCAACCAGATGTCCAGCTTTGAGCACTTCAATTTCGTTCATGCCTGCTGCGGCTATCCACTGCCGGGCAGTGGCGGCAGTTTGTGGCTGATCATAGTGTGGGGACAGCCAGTCAAAGGTATCCAGCAGCGACCATTCCTGGTGCTGATCAGCCGTGAGCGGCAAGCTTCCATAATAGTTGACGACCGGTATCAGGCGCTTGAGTGCGCTACCGATGAATGGAACGCCGCCCAACAAACGGCTGAGCGGCAACAGAACCGGCACGGCCTTTTGCAACAGTGAAAAAAGCGTTGCCTTAGTCATGTGTTTGGTTAGCGGCCGCAACCAGTATTTGAGATGGAAGATGGATTTCCATGATTTTTCGTAATAATCCACACATAATCGACCCCCGACCTTCACCATCGGCGGCAGCGCCGCAAAAGCTGCGGCGACATTTGGGGTATGCTGAAGCACGCCCAGAGAATAAACAAACTGAAACTCGCCCGGCCCAAAAGGCAGCGCATAAATATCGCCTTGCACCACATGCAGGTTCGGGTGATGTTTGAGATTGGCATAGCAGGCATCCACCGCGCTGGAGTAATCGAGTGCCACCACCTTGGCACCCGCCTTCAAGGCCACTTCGGCAAAGCGACCGGCACCACAACCCACATCCAGCACCCATTGATCTTTCAGCGCTTCCGGCGACCACCCCGTTGCTTTCCAAAACCGATTGGCTGAAATGGGCTGTCCTGAATAACTGTCCAACTGCGTCTGGCGGAAATGGTTCCATTGCAACCCAAAGTTATCGGCATAGTTGGATTGCGGCACAAAGCGGGGGATATTGTTACTAATGGGGTAGCGATGCTGACCATCTTCCGAGACCAGCCAACCGGTCTCAATCCCCTGCGAGTGATTGCCATCCGTTTCTAATATCAAACACTGGCCAGACTGTGGGCAGCGCAGCAGTTTCAGTAATTCAGTTTTCACAAACAGCCCACAGTATTATTAAAAAGCAACCCTACATACCCCAATGTCATTAACTAATGAAATTGGCGTCTGACCATTTTTTCTGTCGGCACAATATCTGGATACCTTATTTTTTTAAATCACCTCAAAACATCTTCGTAGATATCCCTCAGAGCACAATGAAACCCAATGCTGGTGAATTCAACGATGTTGCCTGCGCCTTCAAAACCAAACAGTTCCCAGCGTCGATTTTCATTGAGACGGAACACTTCAACAAGATATTGGGTTGGGTCGACCAGCACGTACTCGCGCAAGCTGTCCAGCAACCGGTAAACAGCAAATTTTCCGCCCCGATCATAGTCTTGCGTGCCGGGTGACAGCACTTCGATGACCAGTATTGGCGAGTGCTTCATCATCTTGCGTTGACGATCATCAGGGTCGCAAGTGACCATAATATCAGGGTAAAACCATGCCTTGTCTTTACTGTCAATCTTAACACGCATATCGGACATATACAGACTGCATTGTGAGCCGCGCAGATGGGTCTTAAGGGCATAATGACAATTGCCCGCCACTTTGACATGCTCGTCGCTTGCGCCTGCCAGGTTGGTAATCGGGTCGGCATGCAGGCGGTAGACAAAGCCATTGAGATATTCGTGTTTTTCGTCGGCTGCCGCTTCTCTGGCAACATATTCGTCTTCGGTGACGAAATCAACTTCAGCAAGATTGTGGCGCATGGTGATTTTCCCCTGTTAAAAGCTGTTTTCAGCGTAGCACGACATATTCATAATCGGGATACTTGGGCAGCGCAGCATTTCAGTAATTCAGTTTTCACAAACAGTCCCCAGTATTATTAAACAGCAACCCTACATACCCTAATGTCATTTAGTTAAGCCGTTGGCTGAGCAGACTCGAAGCGATTTTGCCGGCTTCGGCTCCGCTCAGCCAACGGTTTATCTTGCCAAGAGGCGCGTAACTTAACGGCATTGCTACATACCCGGTATTAAATGGCCTGTACTGATGTGGCGGATTGCGGGCAATATTAGGCGCGTTCCCAAGCTTGCTAACCTAACGATCATGAAGATGCTTACATCACGCCGGAAAATGAAAGTCAGTCGCGGGAGCGACGCCTGCGTCGCTCCCGCGAAATGTGTTGATGACTTTCATGGTAATCATACAGGTCAATACTTTAAAGCTTGTTTTGAAAAAAATCACGAATTGCTGCTTTGCTGATTAGCTCTTTTGGTTGTAAGTGTGCAATATTATCATCTTCAATATCATCGATATAAAGTAAAGCAATACAAAAAAGCTTATAAGTAATCCCTGCAATAATTTGTTTTGAAGACTCAAATAATACTCTAATACTTATTACTTCTTTTACTAAAAAATACAGATCATAATAATCTCGATATTTTGCGCGTAAAAAGAGAACATTGACTTTCAATATAGCAATTGATTTGAGAGTTGCGATATTAAACTTGTCAGGCTTGTCAGGTTTTAAAAATGCCCAATTGGCATTAAAAAAAGTTACTTTAACTCCACAGAGCAACAAATCAAGCTGATTGCCGTTATCATTAAGGATTTCTTTGTGCTCAAAGCGTTTGATATACTTTAAAATTTCTAGCCGATCAAAATTATCGGCATAGGTGAAAAAATCAATATCTTCACTTTGCCGATGACAAAGATACAGCGTTAGCGCTGAACCGCCAACAAAAACATATTTATGCAAGAACGGTGCGGTATCGATCAATTCAAGTAAAACAGACTTAGTCGCAGCCGGCAAGCAATCGAAATTTTTCGGCTCGATCATTTTTTACTCCCGCAAAATCTTGTGCTTCTACATCCATTCCAAAAAACACCCGCGCCAGAAAGTAATTAAGTTTTTTAAAACGACTATCATTGATAATTTGTTTTTCCCATAATTGTCGTACCCGTGCTTTACCATAAAGGGCGAAAAGCGTTTTAATATCATCCATGTCAGCATATTTAAGAGTTGTTTCAATTAATAGATCATCCTTACTTTCATCGTAATGAATAGCAGGGTCATAGCTCCAGAATAGTCCTTTTTTTTTAAGTTTGTCAAACAACAAATCTTTAGTAAATTTTTTTGGGTGGCTCATAATTATGTCCATTATATGATCCGGATTATAGAAATAATTCTTGTATAATACCGTGTTCTGCGTGTTGTGTCGCACGCAGCAATTCCACTAAATGTATTACGCCGCCATCTTGCAAGTTGGCGGCGTCTATACCTTATATTTCCTGTCGGCATTAATCAAATATAATGCGTGATGCAACATTTTCGCCTGATTTTGGGTTAAAAGTCGCATTGGCGCTGCCATCGCAGTGGGTTATTTCGCCAATCAAACAACTTTTACCATCGCTATACATATCGATACGCACAAAGCTAAACCCGGCACTTAACTTGTTGGCGATCATTAGCATTTCCAAATGATTGTCAGGTTTGTTGATGGGGTCCATGATTATTGGCGCCAGCATAGTAAAGTCCAGTTTATGCCATGCCATATCAAAAAAAGTATTTTTACGCGCAGTCAAGCAATTAACGCTTAACTGAATTAACTTGGGGACACCCTTTAAACAAAAGAAACTATAAAGATCGACATTATCATCACCAAATATTAATGGCTCAATGATGACTTTAGGCCTGAGAAATTTGTAATTAATTTCGCGGGTAATTTCATAGTAGTTAGTATCGAACCAGCTTGCAATTTTATCAACATCAACTGGCGCATTGTTTTTTCTGATGATAATTGCACCGCTTAAATTCGTTGGTTTAATCACGCAATCAGGTGGAAAAGGGTAGTGCTTAACCGCTACCTTATCCCTGATAACAGCTATAGTTGGCACATTATACTGAGCGCCGACAACGGCTTTAACATAGAGTTTTAGATACTCTTTATCAGTAACGAATACCCGCAAGGGATCCAACAATTCAGCCGATGTTTTAATTTTAAAAAACACATCATTAAAAAGCATCTGCCTGGATGGCAGTCTTTTATGACTATGGACAAATAATAGATAACCCAACAACCAATCGCCAAATCTATTCTTGGGGATTAACCATTTTAATGCCCTATAAAGTGCAGAAACAACTATTCTCAAAAAGTTACCCCATATTCCCGCCGCCATAACTCAAACAGCACCAAAGCAAAAAGCTGTTCACCATTACTGCGCCCTCGAACCTGGCCACGCAATAGCCCTTCTACTGTCTGTGCATCAAAGCTGCATTGCGGGTCGCGCAACACCTCATTAAACAGCTCCCGAAATGCCCCGCCTTTCAGCCATTCCGCGAGCGGTATTGAAAAACCCTGCTTGCGCTGGCGGTCAAACTCCGGCGGCAACACGCGGTCGGTCAGGCGTTTTAGCAGTACCTTCTTGTCCGTCCGGGTCGCTTTTAAATGCGAGGGCACTTTGCCAAAGGCAAACTCAATCAGGCGATAATCCAGTAACGGCGCCCGCACCTCCAGAGAATTGAGCATGCTGGCACGATCCACCTTCACCAGAATATCTTCCGCCAGATAGTTGACAAAATCCATGCGGGTGGCGCGTTGCAGCAGGTCAGGCTGCACTGGTATCCGGCCTGTCAGCACAGCCTCGGCCTGTGCGTGCCAGTTGGTCTGCGCTGTCAACAAGCGCCGGCGCGTGGCGGCATCAAAATAAGAGGCTATCAGCGGCAGGCCGTTGTCCAAATCCACGCCCAGACCTTGCAACCAGTTACGGCCTTTAAAGCCCATCGGCAACAGCTTTTCGGCGGCAACGGCGATGCCCTTGCGCACGGGCCGGGGAATCAGCCCCAGTCGTCCCTGCATCCATAACAAGCGGCTATAATGCCCATAACCGCCAAACAGCTCATCACCACCATCGCCGCCCAATGCCACTGTGCAATACGGGCGCACCAACTGGCTAACCAGAAAAGTCGGAATCATCGACGAATCCACCATCGGCTCGTCGAACTGACGGGCCAAGCGGGGCAGCAAATCCGCCGTAGCGTCGCCTGCCATCAGCTCGGTATGGCGGGTGCCAAAGTGCCGGGCGATCAGACGGGCATGAGCCGTCTCATCCAGCTTGCCGTGGCCGGGAAAGCCAATCGTAAAAGTCTGCACCTGATTTGACGCCCGCACCGCCATGGCCGTAATCAGGCTTGAATCCACGCCGCCGCTAAGCAGCACCCCCACCGGCACATCGGCCACCAATTGACGACGGACGGCATCTGCCAACAGGAATTCCAGCTCATCCAGCAGGGCAATTTCATCCAACGGGCCTTGTGGCATGGCGGCATTCAGTTCCGGCAGTTGCCAATAGCGCCAGACCTTAGCCGTACCGACGCGCAGATCAAAGTGCAGGGCATGCGCCGGTGGCAGCTTATTAAAGCCTTGCAGAATGCAGCGCTCACCTGGCACATAACCCATGGCCAGATAACAATCGAGCGCTTCCGGGTCAATGCGTCTAGGCAAGGCAGGGTCTGCAAGCAGTGCCTTTAGCTCCGAGGCAAAACGCAGCACACCGTTAGCCTGGTGATAAAAGAGCGGCTTTTCCCCGGCACGGTCACGCGCCAGCAAAACCGTTTGTTGCCGTGCATCGTAAAGCGCAAAAGCAAACATGCCGTTCAAACGCGACAAACAATCTGTGCCCCATTCGCGATAAGCGGCAAGGATCACTTCGGTGTCAGAATGCGATTTAAAGCCATGCCCCTTGGCGACCAGTTGCCCACGCAACTCGGCGAAGTTATAAATTTCACCATTAAAAACGATACTAAGCGCCCCGGTGCCATCGTGCATCGGCTGATGCCCTGCGGGCGAAAGGTCGATAATGGATAGCCGTCGCTGCGCCAGCCCCACCCGACCATCCTTCGACCACCACTCACCGGCATCATCCGGCCCGCGATGGGTCATGGCATCGCGGCCAATGGCCAGCCAGGCGCGTTGGGATTGGGTGGTTTTAGATGCTATTCCGACTATGCCACACATAAAAATTGATTGCCTGAAATGAGCGTGAAATGCACAAAGCAAGTAGCCTCGATGTAACGTAGTGGAATCGAGGATGATCGAAACCTGATTCCTCGATTCCGTTTTACTTCATCGAGGCTACTTGCTAGTGGAGCCTTGCCCGAGCGCGTAAATGACAATATTGGTGTCAATAAATATCTTACCGGGCATTGGCATCGTTTCGATCAAATTTATAGCCACTGATGTCTACATTGAAGCTTCGGAAGAAAGTTTCGATTTCCCCGGCAGTTTTGGGCACTGGCGTAATCGCGGCGGGTGAATACCTGGCTTTGAGGAAGGCAATAAAATCCAATATTTCAACCTGCTTTTCTGGTGGCAGCGTTTTAACTTCCTGTGCAATAAGATCGGAATATCCCATGTGTGCTTCCTCTAACAGTTCAAATTATAATAGCTTATCAGTTTGACTCTTTGCTGTCAGCATGTCGCACACAACCTCATCCCGCGCAGGAGGTACAATCTTATGCATCGTTCCCACGCTCCAGCGTGGGAATGCAGGTCTAGACGCTCCAGCGTCATCTACAGCACCAGCAGAAATATCTTTAATTAATGGGTAGCGCTATTATCGAAAACAGCATCCAGGGTCGGTGCGGTCAAAACAGCCTTACCCCAAGTTTCTAAATCTTGTTCTGGAGCACTATTTAACTTGTCTATTGCCCAGGCAGGTAAGGCACCAAAACGGTGCTCAAGCAGCTTTCTAAGCAGCCTGGATTCACCTTCTACCCGTCCCTCTACCCGTCCCTCTACCCGTCCTTCTACCCGTCCTTTGGCAATGCCTATTCTTTCGACGCTGGTAATGTATTGCATTTTTTCACTCTCCTCAATTGTTTCGATGACATGCCAGACCTGCTGGTCTAACCATTCCGGCAGCTTCATTAACCAATCTATTACAATAAACAAGTCTATTACGCGTTGTTTATCCCACTGCCGTTGATACAGTATTTTTACCAGGCGTAATTTAGCTTCATAGCGTGCCTGGTTTTTCTTTCTGGTTTGCCGGGTCAGGATATGCGCAGCTGTAATTAAGGCAAAAGCGTTATCCAATGCCAGCAATTCATCGACTTTGTCGTGATAGCCGGTCAGCTTGGCAACGGGAAACTCCAGGGTATGTTTGCAACCCAGCACTGTAAAGCCATAAGCGGTCGGTTTCCAGTGTTTATGCTCATCTGCCAGTACGGCCATACTGGCAACAGGCCGACGATAACGATCGTAAAGACGATAGTTGTAAACAAACATGCGTTCGGCAAATTCAGTCTGCCTTGTTCCCTGCACTTCAATATGGATGTATATCCAGTTTTCATCGCCATTTTGCAAGGTCACTCTGACCAGTTTATCAACAAAGCGTTTTCCCAGTTCGGCATCCTGCACGACTGCCCGCAGCTCTTGATCCAGGAATAAATACTCCTTGGACCAATCAATCTCGGCATAAGCGTCAGGAAAATAAAACGCTATAAACTCCGGAAAATAATGCTCAACCGCCTCTTTCCAGGGACTGTCGTAATTATCTTTTAAAACTTTCGTGCCGGCTGTCTGCTCAATATCCTGTTTAGTCATATCATCCTCATTGATTTTGGCTGATTATACCCAAAGATGAGTTTTGTGAGTGACCTAATTGTATTGACGTAAAGAAAATGTCCACTATTTTCATGCAAAAATAAAAGATGCCGATATTTATCGCGCAATGCAAGCCCTGTCCTTATAAAAATGGGGGCAGATAGTGAGTTATCCGCACGAATTACTACGATGCTGGTCAGGGTTTGTAACCCGTGCGACAAGCGAAGCTTGTCATTTTCTTGCAAGGTGAAAGTCCTTGCCTGGAATTCAAAGGAATGAATTCATAAGGCCTAACCAGCCAACAGTATCGAGTGTTGCGTCTCCGGCGGAACGTTGCCGAAGCGGGACGGGGTTTGACAACCCCGTCCCTCACGTTTTACGGTTCCCGTACCCGATGCCAATTGTTTAAAAAACAGTAGCGGGTATGTTTCTTCCCGCAACGTTTTCTTTCATAAAAATAACGGCAACAACAAACATTTGGGACGGGGTTATAAACCCCGTCCCGCATGGGAGTACAATCTTATGCATCGTTCCCGCGCTTCAGCGCGGGAACGATAAACTTTCATCTATTTCTGCTGCCCTTGTCTATTTCGAGCCAAGTAGTGGTTGTCCAAAGACTGGCGCAAATATATTTTTATGACTGCTTGCCGGGAAACATTTAATTCCGTTGCGAAGGCATCAAGTTCTTGCAGCATATCTGAGCTAATATCAACCTGAATTTTATGAACAGACGACTTCATTTCACCTTTATTTGTAAAATAATGGGAAATATCTGCACCAGTCATGGCTTTTTCAGCGATTTCATCAGCAGAAAGCCTTTCCTGTCTATCTGTACTCATCATAAAGTCTTTCCTCTTGCTTTGTTGATTTCCAAAGAGTCACGAGATGGTAATATTCACCATCACGGTCATCTCTCACTTCATATATTACTGAATAGAGCATACCTTTTACCCAGCCAATGGCACGAAATTGTACCGGATCATCAGAGCGATAATCAATATAGTGCGGATGAGACCAAATTTCTTGAATTTCAATAAAATCAATCAGGCGACGCGGATCGGCTTTAAGCTTACTGCTTTTTTTATTATCGAACTTAAATCTCGCAACCTTACCCCCGATATTATCTTCTCGCCCACTCAAAAGCGGGACGGGGTTACGCATCGTTCCCACGCTCCGGCGTCGTCAACAACACCAGATCACCATAGCCATCAATCCCGCCTGCCCAGACTAAAAACCAGCACTTGAATAGCGCCAATGCCCAGCCAGGCTAATAACCCCGCTTAGCCGGATTATTTAAAGGTTACGACGCTGGAGCGTCCAGAGCGGCATTCCCACTCTGGAGCGTGGGAACGATAAAAAGATTCCATTGCCATCAAACAAGTCAGAATATTGTCAAAAAAATAATCGCACTCCATCGTTCACATGCTTCGCGGTGAGAACTACGCAATTGAGTTATTCTGCTAAAACGATCAGCGTTTCACCGCCAAATAAACGTACCCCCCAGTCTTTGTTAACCCAGCTTGCAAGCTGCCGGGGAATACTTGCAAAACGGGTTTTTAACGAGCGATTAGGCGAACACTGGGATGCGCCCGTATAGCGCCAGTCAATAATCTGGTAACCACAATCAGTTAATGTCTCAAGCGCAAGATCTTTGGTGTAGTAATGCAGGTGACCTATGCCACGACGTGCATTTAATAAAGGTGCTTTTCTAGCAATACCCATTGCACTCAAATCCAGTGGAATATGAAATACAAACTTTTTAGCATGTCGATGAGACTCCCTTAAAAACGTAAAAGGGTCGCGAACATGTTCAAAAACGTCAAGCATCAACAAAACATCATACTGCGTTGTATTCTGTTCGTGAAAATTGCCCAACGTATAAACTACCCCCCCCCCCCGCATAAATCTGAATATTCCGTCCAAAACTTAGCGGCTTGTGGTGAGATATCATAGCCAAACAGAGCCGCTTGGGGATAACTTTTGCGCAGACAAAGAAGAATATCCCCGGCACCGCAACCCACCTCACAAACTGAAGCAGGTTTAATTTGATGATCTTCTAAAATAGACAATACTTGCTTAGCCTTCCAAGGCGCATCTTCACGATGCCAGTTTGGATTATGATCAAGGTAGGAACTGTCCAGATAACGTTGTTCGATTTCCATAGCCTCTCCCGCTTGTGTGTTAATGTGTAACTCCATATTCCCGCTGCCATAATTCAAATAATGCGTTCCAAAGCGTGGTGGAGTTTGCAACCCCGTCACTCACGTTTTGAAAGCTATTGATGCCTTCAAACATTTCGGTTGGGGTTGCAAACCTCGACTGGCGTTAGGCCTGAGCGGTTACCTTTTGTCAGGTGCATTTTTGCTGCATCCAAGTGGTTTTATTCATCACACACCACGCATTACCTTTGCATGGAAACATCGTGGGTAGGTAGATAACGCTCGAAGAGCGCAAGAGAGAGAAAAACGATTGGTAAAATCGACTTCGCTGCCCAGATACTATAATGGCCTTCAGTAATGAAAACAAGCAGTGTTACGCAGATTGCAAATTGAATCATACTTTGATAACTTAGCCCGGCAAGCTTTTGACCTTGCTTGCTACCTACAACATCAATCTGCCGTAATCCTGATTTAATCAATAAAAAATATCCAACCATAATTGCCAGAAAGAATGGCACACCAAATTTCGCCATGGATTCGACCAAACCAATGTCCCCGCCTTTTATCATGCCAAATTTACTGAAGCCATCACCAGTGAGAAGAACAATCGGATTATCCGCAATATTCTGAAAGAATTTTTCAAGATATTCAATAAATAAACCAACCATGCTCGAATCTTGTGAACCCAAGGCTAAATCCTTTTGACTTGATAAACTATATAGCATGTACTCAAGCATGTCCTCATTACCCAGCCAAGATAGCATGACAGCTATCAGAACTACCATGAATGGAAACGTGATAAGGGTGTTCAAAGATTTCCCTGAAAGCCGTCCACGAAAAACTTGCTGTCCCTGAAACTCGAATAAGAAAATAGTGACCGAGAAGGCAATTATCGAAGTAAAGTTAAGCCCCATTAGAAGCAGTGTCCCGGATACTGCAACAACGGCTAACCGGATCCGCCCTTTTTTCATTGGCAAGAGCGCCAAGGCCGCAAAGGTGGCTAAAACCAAATACCCACCTGATACCGAGTGTGATTCAAGCAATCCAAAGCTACGCCAACCTGACCTTGCTCGAGCATCGTTAGCTTCGGCCTCCACCTGGTCGGCTCTGTCAAGGGAATATTGAAATGCCTCGTTGGCATAATCACTTACTTGGTCTAAAGCCAGCTTTAGAAATGAGTCGTAAGCAAAAAAAATGCCACTAATCAGGCCTGCAACAACTATCCCCAAAAAAACAGAGCGTATTTCCTGTTCTGATGCAGTTTTTCGGAAATAGAAGTAAAAAACAACCGGTAGCAAGTAAACAATAAATGCCGATACGCCTTGTGTAATCGTAATTTCCCCGAAAAGGATTTGCCACCAAGTATTAAACACAAGAAGAAACAGGTAGACATTTACCATCAGACCGATATTTCTTCTGCGATGATATTTAGTAATGCTAACTTTATTTCTCCTTGGCTTTGACAAGGTCAGTACAATAATCAAGGCAATTAAAATATACGGGATTAATGATGGATATGGACTCTTGGTATAGACCTGTATTGGAAAGCTAAGCGCGGAAAATACCGTGGCGCAAAACCATAGCAAACTTTTGACTGCTGTCGCGCGAATTACCATGTCCGCCACTCTCCAACCAATTGATAAGGCACCGCATTAAGCCCTTGTTTAAATTCCGCAATCCCCTTGGGTGTGGCATCGCTCAAACCACCGATATCGAACCCAGTACAACCACTTTGTTTAGCATGGAGAATGGCTTGCCAGAGTAGCACCGAATTAGCTTGCATCTGACGTCCTTTGTCATTGCTTGAACCAATCAAATAAAGCGCTGTATCACCTGAGCATATAGTAACCAGCACCCCGAGGGGATCATCATGTTCAGCCATAGTCTCATCACCTGCGACAAACAGATTAAACTGCCACAATGAGCCTTGCTGCCCGGCAAGTGCGCGAATTAATTTTTCAGATAAGCCATCAAATCCCCGATTACTTTGAAGATCAATATAACGTTGGATTAACAATGCCAGTGCCTCACCTTTGCATTCGTGATGCGTCACGGTAACGCCCAACTTTACACCCTTGCGCATGCCGTTTCGCCACTTACCGTTCAGACCCATCAGCAACGCCTGCCCATCGGCTTTCAGCGAAATTCGACCGGATGCCCAAGCGGACGCCGGTAATTTTTTAAACCCTAAGGCCTGCAAACCCGACAAAGCATCGTCAGCAGGCGGCAATTCCGGCGCGGCCTGCAGCAACCACCAACGCTGACGACGCGCCTCTTTTAGCAGCACTCGCAGCGCAGCCAATTTGTAGAGCACTTCATTATTCCTATTGATGCCAGCCAACAACAATGGCCCACGATTTAACCGGGCAATACCGCCCAAAAACGGTAAAACGCGCGTCAGCACCTGTGCCAAGGCAATGGGTTGTTCGTTTTCATTTACGATTAAAAATCGCTGCGCCTGCCAGCCTTCTGCCTGTTCTTTGGCTTCGCCATATTGCCAAGATTGCAGCAGATTTGTCTGCTGGCAACTTGGCCAATAAGCTTCCCAAGCCTCGCGGGACAAAGCCTTTACCTGCCAATGCCGTGTTGCTATGTTCAGCAGGCATTTGCCACACGCCAGTAGCTGATGCTGTAATAAAGTCTGGTGTACCGGCAAGTAAAACCGATTATGTCGTAACGCCATGGCGGCGGGATGCGCTTTTGCATTAGCAAGCACCTCGGGTGGCAGGTCTGGCCAAGTGGTTACCGGCAGGCCGGCTTGCTGCAAAAGATCAAACAAGGCTTCAGTGCTCACCGCATGGCTAGCGGAAAAACAAGCCAGATAAGGGGTTGCCGACACCGGATGGGCGACCACTGCCGCCTCTGGACTTGCCCAAGGCAACATATTGCACCACGTCTGCGCATGCTGTTCGCGCAGCGCGGCCACTGTTTGCAGTTGTGTGAGCAAGGGTGTGAGTAAACGCTTTGCCAAGAGGCTCATCCGTGGGTGCGCCAGCACAGCAACACCCGACTCATCAACCGCTTTAAAAGTGGTTAAGAATGGACGTGCCCGCAGGCCGATGCGCTGAGCCAGTCGTTTTAGCAGCCAGAGCGCGGTAGCTCGCTTAGAGTTGCTTGGCGTAGCAAACACAGCAGCCCTGACCGTATTGAGCACCGTCATGGCGAGTTTGTTTTCAGCAAACCGGGCGGGGCCATAGGGGCGCACAACCAGCACGGCACCATCCGGGATAGGCAGATGCTTGTGCGGGCTGTACAGCACACAATCACCCGTTTCGCCTACACCCGCGACAGGCTGCAACACATGGGTGGCATCTTCGATTAGCCAAGCCCCATGTTGTTCACAAAAGGGAGCAAGTAGTTCGGCGGAGGTTGGCTGACCGAAGTAATGCACCAGCACAAACAGATCCATCGGTTGCTGGTCGACAAGATTATGGCAGGCAGGCAAATCAGGGATCAACTGCTCGGTATTCGGGTAAAACACCAGGCTCGCCCCCATGTCCCTCAGCGGGGCCAGGGAAGCATTGCAGAAAAAGTCCGGTATCCATACGGTCACGACTGGTTTACCCAGTAGCTGCTGCCGCCAACATGCAACCACCGCCAGTGACCAGGCCGAACGGGAAAACCAAAAGCCCTTGTCGCCAGAGCGACACCATGGCGCAGCAAGCACCTCATCCGGCGCTGCGGGATTAAGCAAAGCAGCAAAAAGATCGCCCCACTGGGGCAAAGGTGCCAGGGTTAGGGAGCGCATTCGCTTAGGCTCCCCCTGAAGTTGGTGGTGTCATTTTAGGCAACACCTTTGGGCACTGACCCCGCACATGCTTTCCTGAAGGCTGCGAAATCGCTTTCTACAGGCATCCAAGTTGGAGGTTTCCTGCAGACTACCAGCAGAGAACTTCTGGTAGTCGGTAAAACAGAACCCATAAGTAAATAAAGCTGTCGGAAAGGCGTCTTCAGTTTTACCTGCGCAAGCGACTCAAAAGTCCGAGATGCCACAACCTCAAACCCACTTTGCCGACAAATAAACTCAGCCTCAGCAAGCGTGTATTCTCTGACATGACCGCGCCATAGCCCATCTGAATAAAAAAACTGCTCGACTGGCACATAATTTGTTCGACCTATTAACACTGACAGTCTTTTTCTAAGGTTTACAGAATTAGGCATGACCACGACAAGCAAGCCATTTACCTTTAAATAGTTGCCCATCGTATTGAGAAGACTGCGTGGTGATTCATGAAGATGCTCAATGACTGCGAGCGAACATACGACATCAAATGATTGGGCATCAAACGGAATGGTATAATCGCCATCTTTCTGATGAAAGAAATTGATGCCTGTACTTTTCGCGAAACTCTTGATCAGATTAATATTGCTATCGCGATTATGCCATGGATCAGATAAATCATCAACTGCATAACATTGGAAGCCCATAAATTGAAAGATGGCTGTTTTGTCCATTGGCCCACTACCAATATCCAGTAACTTCTTTCCCTCAAAATCAGAAACAAACTTGTTTAATTCACGCAATATGGCAAGTATTTCATAGTAAACACTTACATCGATATAATCATTAAATGGAAAAAATGATATTAGTTTATTGAAGGCATCTTTTGCCTGTTTTGTTAAATTCATAGATCTGCTCCAAATGTGTTACGTTGAGTGATTATCTGATACTTGATGCACAAAACAATCAAATATCACGCACCAAAGCAACCCCGCCCACTCGCGTAACAGCGTCGTGCTGCCGTCCAGCGAATCAGCGGCTGGCACAAGGTCTTGCCATTGCCACGGACGAATTACCAAGGGCACTGGATAAAGCGCCACGCGCTGAAAATAGCGGCGGAATTCTCGTTGCGCACGGCGTGTATGCCAACCGGAGGTCACCAGTCCAATGGGTGTTGAAGCTGACACACCGGGAAGACGCAAGGCTTCGACCGGATGCCCACGGGTGTTGAGCGAGTGTGTTTCCATCATGATGGCATCCGTCGGCACCCCGCGAAGCACGGCCATGTCTCTTGCAAGTTCGGCGTGACGCGCATCTTCACGGCCATCTTCGCGGGAAGCTCCTGAAAATACAAGACGCGCCACCGGATAGCGTTTCCAGACAGCAATACCATGCAAAACGCGCAACTGGCTTTCCTGGATCAATAAATCCTCATCTGGATAGTTCCCAAGCTGATAACCACCCCCCAGCACAAAAATATGCGTCGGCGAAAACGCCGCCTCTTCTGGCGAATTAATCTGCAACGTAGCCTCCAGTACATTTGCCGTCAAAGGCATTGCCAACACACCCAGTAATAGTGTTGAATATAAAGTCACCAACGGCAAGCCACGACCACAGCCAGTATACCGCCGCCGCAACAACAATCCAGACGCAACGATCTGGATTAGCAGAAACCAAAGCAGCGGACTGATCAGGGACTTCAAGCGCACTGCCCCCACGAGGCATACTCGGCCAGACTGTTTGCGTAGAACTGATCTGCCCCACCTTCCAAAAGCACTCCTACCAGCGCGACGGGGTAGGCAGCTGCCATAGTATCCCGTCTGATCGCCCAATGCGAGGCACTACGGGCATTATCGCCACGCATACCTGTGTAGATAAATTTAAAACGGCGGCGTGCCACGGCCAGCGCTGCTGGACTAAAGCTGGCCAAATCACCGAAAGTATAGGAAAAATGCTCTACTTTTGTACCAAGCTTTCGTTCCAGCGCATCCGCGCTTAGGATGATCTCTGTCTCCAATTCTTCCTCTGCCACTTGCGACAAACGTTTATGGTGGGCAGTATGTCCACCCATACTATGGCCGGTTTCAAGCAGATAGGCGAGATCATCCCAGGTCATGTTTTGCCAGTGATCCGGCACGTCTTCCGGCATCAAATTTGGGTAAATATACTTGGCGATGAAACCACGCCAATCTGCGGTGTCAGACAGGTCAGCGTATTCTGACACAACAAAAAACACCGCATTGATGCCCATCGGGTTAAGCACCGTCTCTGCTATCCGTCGATTGGAGGCAAAGCCGTCATCAAAGCTTAGCAGCAGGCAATCCTCGAGCACTGGCAACTCACCAGAAATCATCGCAGCAAAGTCACTAGGGGTTATAAAACGCCAGGAACGGCTTAGCCAGCGTAACTGGGCCGCAAAGCGTGCCTCATCAGCCGGAGCAATATCATGATAAAGCAACACACGTAGTCGCCCGCCTTGGTGACCACCCGCCCGGCGCAACAGGGCGTTGCCTAGCTTAAGCGGCTGATAAGCCGCTGCCAATATTCGATGTTTTAATGACATTCAGGGTTTTTGACAGTGGAATGAATGTTGGCGGGCAAACCAGCGTAGAAAACCGACATTGTTCGATAACAAGGCATCGAGTTTGCCAAGCCAACTTCCTTCTTTGCCGGGTGCAGGGAAATGCAACTCGGGGCTGTAGAGTATTTCAGCCCAGCGTTCTGTAACCTCGCCGCCGAATAGCTTCTCGATCTGGCTCTTCTGTACCTTCGATGCCCTAGCCAGCCAGTACGATCCCTCAATCCAACCTTCTGAAACGTAACCCCGACCGAACAGACGATACAACCAGTGAATCGGCAGTTGAATATTGAGTGAATAATTGGCGAACACCCCCCCCCCTCTTTAATACCCTGTAAGCTTCCGACACAGCCTTGTCAAAAGCAGGGATGTGCTGGAACGTTTGTACTGTCCAAACCCCATCAAAGCCAGGAAAGTTAGCATCAACCGCAAATGGCAGGGCAGTCGCATCAGCATGCATCAACGCAACCTGATGTCCCACCAAGCTCCCCAAAACATTCAGGGCATGCGGCAGGTTTGAGCGAACAAAGTCAACAATTAAGACACCTACATCTGGACGCGTGTTAACCAAGCGACGCCAGTGCCAACCCCAGCAACCACCAATATCCAAAATCAGACCACCTTGCGGTATTTTGGCTAAAAAACGGTCAACTTCGTAGTCCATCACCGCAATAGAATGGCTGTGACTGATTGCATCAAGATAATTGTCGTAATGTACCGCTGCGACACGTTCACGCAGTGCCCTTTCGGTAGCTTGATCTTGTGTGGTAGTTATGTGGCCGCTATAAATCCCATCAGAATCGACAGTTTGCGATTGGAGTAGGTTTTGTAATTTTAAATTCATTGGCATCCCTATTGGACTTTTTAACTTTTATGAATTTTGGTAAATTTAGACACAATGTAGCCCAGCGTGCCTGTCAAAGAACGACGGAACGCTCTCATTAAACATTTAATACCGGAAACATAATGCCTATGCGCCAACATATTTTTTGCACTAGAAACCAACAAGCCTGCATTTATGTAGCGCCAAAGCTTATCTTTGTCTGGTTGAAAGGTTTGCAGATTATAAACATGATCTTTCAATACAACCAGATGATTGTGCTGTGTTTTTTCCAAATTAGATGAAATATTATCATCCTCAATAATGTACTCGCCAAGCGGTTCCGCTATAAAATGAAATACACCACTATGGAAAGCTATTCGCAACCACAGATCGTAATCTTCAACGATCACATAGTCAGGTGATTGATTAAAGCGCAGGTTATGCATATTTAGGAAATCACGCCTGACTGTCGCGGCAGATGTGGATACCCGATTGCCTAAAGTCAGCATAACTCGATAGAAATCGGCCTCAAATGGCCCATAGTTCAAAAGAGATTTACTGCCGGTAGCCAGTACAGACATCATCTCATTGTGGCAAATCAAATCCAAACCTGGATTATTTGTAATTGCCTCGTGGACTCTTTTCAGTTTATCCGGATACCAAAGGTCATCAGCATCCAAGAAGCATATCCAGTCTGCCTGTGCCGCATTAATACCCCGATTTCTCGGTGTTGCTGGCCCGCCTGAATTGGGTGCCCAGTCATACCGCAATCTGGTGTCATGAAAAAACTCAGTGACGGCTTTTGTATTATCAGTTGAGCCGTCATCCATCACCAATACCTCAAAATCAGTAAATGACTGTGTGAAGACGGACTCTAGCGTATGCTTTAACTTTTCAGCGCGATTGTAGGTTGGAATTACTATTGAAAAATACGGCTTCACTTTACACATCATTCAGACTGGACTCCACGTCTCTATTTCAATACCTTGTTTAAGTGACTCAGCAAAATAAGGTATCGTTTTCAATAAGCCCTCTTCGAGCGCTGTCTGCGGAAACCAGTCGATTGCCGCTGTCGTATTAGATAAATCAGGTTGGCGTTGCTTGGGATCATCCGACGGCAATGCCAGAAAATTTAGTACCGACGTTGAACCCGTCAGCTTAATCACCGTTTCAGCAAGTTCCCGTATGGTAAATTCGACAGGGTTACCCAAGTTTAAAGGGCCTGTGACTGAATCAGGTGTTGCCATAAACCGTATAAAAGCTTCAATCAAGTCGTCCACATAACAGAATGAGCGGGTTTGGCTACCATCGCCGTAGATTGTAATGTCTTTATTTTGTAGTGCCTGAACGATAAAGTTGGACACCACCCGACCATCGTTTGGATGCATACGTGGCCCATAAGTATTAAATATACGCCCCACTTTGATTGGCATAGCGTACTGGCGTCGATAGTCAAAAAATAGCGTTTCAGCACAGCGTTTGCTTTCATCGTAACAAGAGCGCGAACCAATAGGGTTGACATGCCCCCAGTAATCTTCCGTCTGCGGATGTACTTTTGGGTCACCGTAAACTTCTGATGTTGATGCCTGGAAAATACGGGCTTTTACCCGTTTCGCCAAACCCAGCATATTAATGGCACCGTGAACCGAAGTCTTAGTTGTCTGAACAGGATCGCGCTGATAGTGTATGGGCGATGCTGGACACGCCAGATTATAAATTTCATCGACCTCAACATACAACGGAAAAGTCACATCGTGCCGGATAAGCTCAAAATTTGTATGTGATAGCAAATGTGCAATATTATCTTTTGCCCCGGTAAAAAAGTTATCAACACAAAGCACATCGTGACCATCCTTGACCAAGCGATCACACAAGTGGGAGCCCAAAAAACCGGCCCCCCCTGTTACTAAAATTCGTTTTCGTAGACTTTTCATCGATAAACCTTATCGGTTAATATTAATTAGTGGCGTTATATTCACCATTACAATTGCACAGCCATCAAAACCACAGATGTTTTACCAACTATCTTATGGCTAACTTTATAACCCAGTAGTCGAAAAAACAGGTAGTAATCTGCCAAGCGATAATAATGGTCACCACCGATATCATCTGCAGGGAAGTTCTCGTAAAAGTTTGTACAGAATCTGCCTTGCTTTATAAGCGTTTTGATGATTCGTTTGATCTGTGAATATCTGCTAATATAATTTTCACCAGACAAAATCACTACCTCCCCCCCCCCCCGCGTGTCACTCGATCTATCTCTGTCAATAATTTAAGTGGTTGGTCTGCATGATGAAACGCCTGAGACATGAAAACAATATCCATTGACTCATTTTCCGGATACATCCCCATCAAATTCCGCTTGTCTTGCCAAACGAGAAAAACTTTTAGCAAATGGTGTGAACAACCCCCGAACCGCGTGCGGGGAGTCGCTATTTTTGAGTAAAGATTTCCCTTGCTCCCAGCGTGTAAATCCTCAAAAATACCGCGACAAATTAGATTGCTACGCAAGCCCCAGCCGTCCTGGTCACTCGTTCGCCACCCAACAAGGGGATGGCTCACATGCTCTCCAATGACTCGACGCGATTTCGTAAAGCCTGCATTTTCACTACGCAAAAAACGCTTCGTGAAAACACATGCACTATCGCTTCTGGGGACTACTCGACTCCTGTCTCGCAGCGGAGGCGGATACGACCCAACCAAAGCCCATTAATATTAGAAAACTTCGTCGAAGAACTCCTCCTTATCGAGCCCGCTTTGCCATAATCTGTGCCTTTCTACGGATTCTATACGACTCTGTGTCTTCATAGTGAGAAAGCGGGTGGCCTCCATGATGCCCAAGTTGTTAATTAAGGCATCAGTGGCTTGACGGATCAGTTGCTCTTCAGGCATTACTGTTTCGGTGGTCATGGTTACTCCTTGGCTATAAATTCGAGCGGGTTTGCCGCAACGATACGTAATGATGTTTGTCTGCATAGTTTAAGCAGTTTGTCATCACAAGTGATGAAGACTTCCGCCAACTGTTCGGCAAAAGCTACATGGGCTGCATCGGCGATGCCAAATCCCATGCCAATCAAACCCTCTGTGCGATGGCGGGCTTTGATAAGATTACATTCGCAAGCGTTGTCCAAGCGCTCCAAAAGACTTTTTATTTCGAGCCGTTCGCTGGTTTCCCGAATTGCGCTAATTTCGCTAATTTCGCTGTGATGGACTGGCGACACAACCGCACGGTAAAGCCCTATTTCAATGCGCCTAAGAATGAGGAAGACAGCATCTGTTTCAAGCCGTATGCGAAGCTGGTTTTGGTCATCGAATGGGCGACAAAGGGCGCAAACATCAAGATACAGCGTTTTCATGCAATGAGTATACTACGTCTGCAACTTCCATAAGAGAGTAACGCAATGCATCGTTGGAGCAGCGGGTTAGGCACATTCGTCTGCCAGGTTTCCAGCGGGTCTTCATAAGAGCGCCGCACCAAAGCTTGCGCAGCAAGGTGAAACACAAAGTCCGGTTGCGCGGAAACGATAGCTTCTTCCAATGCTTTTCGGTCACGGATATCAATGCGTAAATCCGCCATGCCTTCAGCCAATTGTGCGGAGGCGAAATGGGATGGTTCAGTTTGTGGATCCAGCGCAATGCCTACCACGTCCGCACCCAATTGCTTGAGCCAAGCGGCCAGCCAAGCGCCTTTAAAACCGGTGTGACCGGTTATGACTACGGTTTTTTCGTTAAATACGTTTTGTAATGTCATTAAATACCAATCCAATAAAATAAGGGCATATCCATACCAACTATCTACACCCGATAAAATTCAGCTTCATACAGCAGAATCCAGCAACAATTTGCGCCAACGGGGCAATTGTGGATCAAGCGTAAAAAATGCTTGTTGATCACTGGCTTTGCGTGGTGCAGTTGCAGCGGTAATCAGTGCATGGGCCAGTTCTTCAGGTGTGGTGGCAAATAAACTCCCCTCACAGCCACGCAGCGGACTTAGGTTAAGGATATTCGGATCCAGCACCGAAACCACCGGCACGCCAGCACAATAGGCATCGACCGCCGCAGAGGTGACTGCGCTGGAGTAAGCGACATCACATTCAGCCAATAATTTCGAGATTGGTTCCATTGTCACCCTCATGCTGATCCCACGATAATCCGCAGGATTAATCGGGCAGTTAGGATGGGGTTTAACCGTAATGATCGTGCCTGTTGGCAAAGACTGTGCAGCCTGCTCCAATAAGCCCATTTGCAGCCGTGTATGGCTTAACAAGTAGTCTCCTAACACAAGTATCCTAACAGAATTATTCGGGGGGGGCGATTTAGAACCCGCTTCGACTCCAGCATCGCACAGATGTAGGTAACGTAGTGCCTCGACCCCTACCATGTCACCAACCGGATATCCGCCCTTATAATAAGCATCCAGCACCGCTGGCCCATTAAATGCCACCTGATCTGGCAAGGGCAGATCATTGCTACCTGCCCTGCGATAACTGCGAGGGTCGAAGAAGTAACGCAGATCCCAGAACCGTACCGTTGAATGCGGGGTGCCGATCAAGCGTCCATGTCCCCCTGCCTGCCACGTCTGGATAAGTGCAAACTCCCAGCCCTGGTTTTCCTGCAAATACACACCACACTGCTGTTTAGGCTGGCACGTTAGCGCCGACTCGAACAGGTTTAAATTCAGCAGGTTGCTCATGGCGGCCGTGCCGTATATCGACTGCCGCCAGTCCTCCTCAAACAGCGGCCAGAGATTAAATGCGGAGGCGTGAGCAGGGGCAACTTCTTTTCTTAAACATACGCCAATCCATACCAAGCGGAGCCAATCCCCCAGCGTCCGAATAACAACACTCAGATTAAGAAACGCATCCAACGTCACATGGTGCTGCACCCCCCGCCCTGTTTGGTTGAACGCACGAATTGTATCTGCAGCCTGCTTTGCTGTAGGCAATAGCGCATCTTTGACATACAGATGCAGCCAATTGGTTTTGCAACCCTCGCGCTGTATTTCATCAGGCAAATGCGCCCAATAACGGCTCTCGTAGCGGCCCTGTTTGGCAGCATCGGGCACCAGATTAAACAGATAAGAAAAAAACGTAACATGCCCTTCTGTTTGCTGCCATTCTTTTAGGCCCACGCCGCGCAAGGGCCAACGCTCAATTAAATAACGCGGCAACCAGGCCAATGCCTTTAGAGTATGAGGGATCGCATGATAGAGACGTTTCACCCAGTAACTTGGTGCTGGCGGCTTGGCTATCCGCTGCCACTCGAACGCCACGCCTAACTTCACACACCACAAACGCATACATTCAGCCAGCGGCTGATTGGCACTCGCCAGCACCACACGGCTAATCGAACGGCCAGTTGCCCACTCGTCAAAAGCTATTAAACGGATGGCATCGTCAATCTGTGTAGACTTACTGTAATTACATTTTTCTGCAAATAGCGTCATCCACCAATAACTAAAGCCGGGGCGTAACTCCAAGTGGTCGACCAAACGTTGGCCTTGGATTCGCGCCTCACCCAGTTCATAAATCCACGCCAAATAGCGCTTTCTGAGCACGTCGGCATTGGCCTCCACCCGCATTGGGATTGATATGATACCAGACGAAGCTGTATCCCCAAAGCCACGCCAAAGCACAACCGTCCAGTCACCTGACGGTGAGGCACCTTCGGCATCCCAGATTAGCAATGCGGTTTGGGCTAACTTTTTCTCACTGTGCTCAGGCATTTAAGTCTTGCATCAAGCGTGCTACCTTTTCCAAATCTTCCAATGTATCAACCGCCTGCGTGTCATGTTGGGTTGGCACCATCCGCACTTTCATGCCGTGTTCAAGTATCCGCATCATGTCTACTGATTCAGCAATTTCCAAGGGTGTGGGTGCAAGGCGGGTATACTCCAGCAAATAGTCCCGGCGGAACGGAATAATGCAGACCTGTTTGCCCATTGGTATGACATTGACCTTGCAACGGGTGGGGATAGGTTCACGGGAGAAATACAGCGCATTGGAATTAAGATCACACACCACCTTGATGCAATTACGATCCTCAAATTCGGCAATATCTTTGATCTGACCCAGCAAATTGGTAACTTGAATCTCTGGATCATCCAGCATCGGCTGTACGGCTTCGGCAATCATATCGGGGTGGGTCATGGGTTCATCACCTTGCACCATCACCACAATGTCATAGCGTGTATTATTCGCTTTTTCAAGCTTCAATAAAGCTTCAGCACAACGGTCGGATGCCCGCTCATAAGTATCAGCGGTCATCACGGCAACACCACCGATTGATTCGATGTAATCAAAGATTTCCTGATCACAGGTTGCCACCGCCGTCATCGTTAGCAACGGCGATTTGGCAATGCGCTCATAGACATGGCCGATCATGGGCTTACCTAAAATTGGTGCCATCGGTTTGCCGGGGAAGCGGCTGCTGCCCATACGGGCAGGGATAAGTGCGAGGATATTCATAGAAACTCCTTCAAAATAGTTAAGGCTTGCGACACACGACCATCATGTGCGAACTCCAGCCCGATTCAGCAATCATTTGCTGCCATTGCGCCTTTTCGGCATCTGTTGCCGTGGCAACAAAGGTTTGCCAGAAGCGGTCTTTTATCGCCGCTTGATTATTGACCAAAATATCGATATCCAGTTTACCGGGAGTAGTGACCTCCAAGGCTTCCAAGTTCAAGCGTGCCAATAATATTTCTATAGCACGCGGATTAAGAAAATTTAAGTGATGAGGGGGAGTGACGGATTTTGAATCTTCCCAGAGTGCCTGGATATCAACGCCACAGCCCGATAACGTGGTAAAAATAAATAAATCACCTGATGCCATTAAATACTTTAATTGCGCAAGAAAGCTTACCGGATCATGTAAGTGTTCAAATAATTCAAAACTCACGAACGCTTTTGGCCCAACGGGAAGGTCTGCTAATTCAACTTGCTCAAGGAACTTATCAATTACAGGCAGTGATTTTTCACGGCACACCGCAGCCAAATCCGGGCCAGGTTCAATAACAATCGTGGTTTGACCGGTGAGGTCTCGCATTTCTTCGGCAAATAGACCAAAACCACCGCCTATATCGACGAGTGTATGCTGACTCGCACTGTAACGGGCAAGCGTGTCGCAGATCAATCGCGCCTTGGGTTTCCAAAGTTTTTCCCGACGTGCTTCGGCGGTTTCTTTGTAAAAAGTAGAGGCCCAATACTTGGATGAAGGTGACTCTGTGTAATACTTTGAAAAGGCTTCAGCTACAGGGCGTGGATTTACAAACAGCGAATAACAGTTTGGACAACTTTCATAGGCAAAACCATACTTCACAAAGGCAGACACCCCATTTGTTCCACACGCAGGGCAAACACCATTTTGTCTTTCTGCTGCACTAAAATAAGTATCCGTGTCTTCCCTCGCCAACCGCAGATATTCATCGAATATTTTCGCGGGCCGAATTTCTTCTTCTTTCATATATAATCCTTGATGCTGTCGAAAATTACTTCATTGCCTAGAGTTGTGTAATGCACCGCATCATAAGTCAACGTTTCATCAAAATGTGGGAGATCAACTACTTGAGCACCATTGATAGAGCGATTAAATTCGTTCGAATTAGCCAGGGCACTAAAAAATGCATGCGGTCTCTTCCGGTCAATTCGGATGCCATCATCAACAAGCGGGGTGTTTACAATCAAGGTAGGTAGCCGCTTCGCAATAGTTTCAATACTCTTTCTGTACGTATCACCATAGCACATCGAATACAAAGGAATCATTTCACCCGAAGATGACTCAAAACTTTGCACAAAACACGAATTTGCGACATCCTTGCCAATAAAAAAATCCACCTGCTGAACGGCATCTTGCAAAGTTGACAGTTTCTTGGGGGTGAAGTCCACGAAACCCATGTTGGTGACAATCTTTGACAGATTTAATTTGTTAATGACGATGAAGTTAATCAGCGTCGCCCATGTCGTCAATTCAAGCGGTCGGCAGAGTAGCAGATAGGTACCCCCACCTTGAGCTATCTGTGTAATTAATTTGTCTGCGATTGATCCCTCAAATCCACGGCTGATCCCTCTGGAATCCAAGAAGATGAGATAGTCCAGCGTATCGCTTCGGCTATTCGACCGTACAACAAAGTCGTATCCGTCATGTAGTCGATCGCCAACTACTGCCAATGGGCCGAAATTTGGGCAAATAATATTAATCGGCTCCATAACTCACAACACTGTTCAACATTACTGCATCAATTGAATACGCCAAGAATCGATACCCCTCTTTAATACGTTGCCTCAATGCCTCAGCATCGGGCATCACCACATGGACGCCGCAAGAAATATTCGCCCGAAGGCACAGGGTGCGAATGCGCTCCATCGCTGCAATAAAAGTTGGCTCATCAAACTGCGCGGTCAATCCCATGGAAGCCGACAGATCATAAGGGCCAATCAAAACCGCATCCAAGCCCTCGACCGCGAGGATTTCCTCTAAACAGCCAACCGCCCGACTGTGCTCTATCATAGCCACCAACAAAGGTGCCTGCGCCTCTTCGCGATAGGCTTCAAAATGCTTGCCAAACAAGTTGGCCCGGGAGAAACCCACGCCACGGATACCGGCTGGAGGCCAGCGACAGGCGTCCCGCACCGCCATTAACTGCGCGGCCGTTTCTACCATCGGCACAATCACGCCACCCGCCCCTGCATCCAAAGCTTGTTTGCAATCTTTAGGATGGCCCTGTGCCAAACGCACCATAGGTAAAGTGCCACCCAACTCCAACGCACGAAACAAATCCGGTAATTGGTGTACAGCGATTGCCCCGTGCTCCATATCCACCGCCACCCAATCATAACCGGCTTGACCCATAATTTCAGCCACGGAGGCATGGGGGATTTGCATCCAACTGCCCACCGAGGGCTGATTGGCAGCCAGTGCTTGACGGATGGCATTAATTTTTTCCAACCGATTCATAATGTAGTGAAGTCCTCGACAGAAGTGCCTGTGTAAGTGGCAAATACTTTAGTATTACTGTCATGCCTTCTGAGCAGAAAAGGCACTTGGTTGGCCACCGCCGCATCCAGATCAGCTTGGGCGTCACCAATCATCAGACAGTCGCTCGCATCTAACCCACGCGCAAGCAGTGTTTTACCAATGGCATCCTGCTTACGGATTGGCGCACCATAAACCTCAGCAAAGCACTTGGTTAAATTTAGCGCATTCAAAATATGTTCCAACTCATCTTGCGGCGTCGCCGAAACCAACACAAAGGTTTGCTGATGAATATTACTGCGTAGATAACGCTCAACCCCCGCCACCCAAGGTGCATCAATCACACCCTGTAATGCCAGTTGACTGAATTGTTCGCAATACTCACTCACTGTCGCTTGGTTCGGTTCCTGATTGACCCATTGCAGATAAAGCGGCAACTTATCAAAACGCGACATGCCGCCATGCGCCTCATGATGCTCACGTACCCTTTCAGCCACCACTGACCCAAAAGGTTCAAATAATTGGAAGTAGGCTTGGGTCTTGACTTCGACAGAGTCTTTAATGACGCCGTCGAAATCCCAGAATATAGCACTATACTCTTTCACCAATTCTCCTTGCGGGAACCCCACCAACGATATTGTAAGGTTCAGTGGATTTTGTTACGACTGCGCCTGCCCCAACTACAGTACCTTTTGCCAAGATAACACCAGAGGTAATTACTGCGTTTGATCCAATCCAAACATCATCCTCAATGAGAATTTCTCCATAAGTATGTGGCTGAAATCGCATCAGGCTTCCTAGTTTAAGACCATGATTGGCAGCTCTAATCACAACATTGGGCCCAATCATAACATTGTCCCCAATAATGATCTTTCCACCAGATGCGCCAATTTGCACATTGGTATTTATTGCAAAATTGTCACCTATAACAAGCACCCCATCATTTGCGTAAAGATAATCGGTACCCATTGAGGAAAATTTATTACCTATAACAATATTCTCCCCCCCCTATTACTTGTAAAGGATAGGCTGCATTAAAACCAGCGCCACAAGATTTAAACCGGAAATGACATAAAAAAGAATAAAACTGACCGAACCAGAAAAAAGGGTTAATGACAAGTCTTACTTGTCTTATAAATTTATTCATACATTTCCCGAAGATTCTTAATTAGGCATAACGTAATTTTGAGCGCTTTGCTTTTCATTTTACAGCCCCTGCCTTTGCACTTCATATTCTGCCGGTGGCACCAGGCTTTGTAAAGCTTGTCCAGTAAGGAAACGAACCGCCTCTTCAGTCGCCTCAATCTCCATGCGCGTGCGACAATCAATTGACATTGAACCCATGTGCGAAGTCAGCAGGCAGCGATCAATCTTCGCAAGCGCACCGACATAAGGTTCGTCTTTGAACACATCAATGGCCGCACCACTTAAATGGCCGGCGTTAAGGACTTCGGCAAGATCCTGTTCATTGATGATGCCGCCACGCGAGAGGTTGATGATCATCGCGTCCGGTTTCATCATCAGAAGCTGCTCACACCGTATCATATTCTTGGTTTGCACTGTCATTGGCACATGTAGACTGATAAGATCGGCCTCGCGGTAAATTTCTTCTTTGCCTACCCATTCAAGCTTAAGCTCGGGGGCTACATTTTTGTCCGGGCGGATATCGTTAACCAGTATACGCGGCGTACCAAAGCCGGCAAGACGGCGCAGCACGCGCCCCCCGATGCGCCCCGTGCCAATGATGCCGATAGTGACTTCAGGGATACGGCGCCCAAAGTGACGATGCCATTCGCCACGGTGCATCTGGGCATTGGCTACATGCACCGAACGTAGCAAGGCAAGCATAAGCCCGATAGTCAGTTCAGCGACTGCCGGCGCGGGTGCATCCGGTGTATAACTGACCTTGATGCCTCGCCTCTCGGCAGCCAAAAGATCCACGCCATCCAGCCCAATACCGACACGCGAGATAAGTTTCAGATGACTGGCCCTAGCCATCACCTTGTCAGTGATGAGTTCGGTACCGGCGATCAGTACATCAAAGTCAGTCACCATTTCAGCAAGCTCATCTTCATTGAGTTTGCGCCCCAATGGATTGATTAAATATTCAATACCTGCTGCTTCTAGTTGCTCTATGGGGAGTCGGTTTTTATCGCCAAAAGGGACGGTGGTAATTAAAACTTTAGGCATAAATAAATCTCCAGTAGTACATTTAACTGTTAAGTTCGTTATATAGTTCGCAGGCACTCGCATCACTGCCCACAGTTAAGCCGTTCGCTGAGCGGAGTCGAAGCGATTTTGCCGGCTTGGGCTCCGCTCAGCCAACGGTTTATCTTGCCAAGAGGCACTTAACTTAACGGCATTGAGATCAAACCCATTGATGCACTTTTTGGCTACACACTTAAGATGGTACAAGTAATGAATGTCGGCAATATGATAACAGTGATTGCAATCGAAATCAGGGCAACCGCAAGGCATTGCCCCTACGTTAAATTGTACTGTAGAGGCGGGGTTCACCCCTGCCCATCAATACGATAACAATGATTGCAATCGAAATCAGGATAATTTGTGTGTGGCTAAAGGGTACGGAATGCCCGTCTAAAGTTGGTAGCCCACTTTTTTAATTCTGCAAAAGTTGTGTAATTACTGCCTTGAAAAATCATTGTTCACCCGCTTTTTTTAAAATTTGTTTAATTTCTGATTCCGATAAGCCGGTCACCTCAGCTATTATTTCAATTGTTGTGCCTTTCTTTACCAGGTTGAGGGCTATATTTTTTGTTGCCTCATTTATGCCTTCTGCTTTTCCTTCTGCTTTTCCTTCTGCTTTTCCTTCATAAAAGCCATCACCATAAGATGATTCAAATATGCTGGCTTGGTAATGCAAATCGTCTTGGTAATGTTCGTAGGCTTTTTGTTCATCTTCGGGCAGTTTCATGATGCTGAGTTTTTCTTCGGCTTCTTTTAAGCCTTTTGCGGTGAAGTTTTCTTTGATTTCTTCATTTTTTAAAAAGTAAATCCATTCATCCAAAGTATCTTTGGCGATGTCGTTAAAGCGGTTTATTTTGATCAGATAATATTCAGGGTAGAGTGATTCTACGCTGTCTTTTTTAAAGAGTTGTTTTTGCTTTTCGTTGAGTTCCAGAAGGTCATGGTTATGTAAACCTATGAAGCGGGTGGTGCCTTTGTAGATGTAGTCTGTGCCACTGCCAAGATCAAAATAAAGAATGTTTATTGAGATGACTTTGGTTATACCGGCGTAAGATTGACTTTCTTCCAGATGCTCTATGGCTGTTTTTGAGACACCATAAAATATGCGCTGCAAGTAGTCATATTCCCGATCATATTGAATTTCTATGATGATTATTTCTTGTTTGTGGTTGCGTACTTTTAGATCAACCCGGTTAAATTTGTCAAGTTTGTAGTCTTTATTACTCTCACTGTCCAGCACATCCAGGATGGTAATGTCTTCTTTAAGCAGTTCACTTAAAAACCCTTCCAGGATGCCAAAGTTGGCTTTGCTACGCAGCAGGCGTTTTATGGCCCAGTCAAAGGTGATTAGTTTTCTTTTTTTAGTCATTTAAAAACCCATGTAATCCATGTAAATCAAGAATAATCACATAAAGGGGGCTTGTATAATTACCCCAAAGCACATTACGCTTAGTTAAGCTCCGGGTGGGGGCATGTTTATGTTTAAGTTCTGACCGCATCATAAAAACACCCGTAGCACTTCAGCAATATGCTGTGACTTACGCCCGCTCAAATCAGCAATCTGATGACGGCAGGAAAATCCGTTAAACACCACTTGGGTATCAATACCGGCCTTGGATAATCTCGGCAACAAGCGTTGTCCGGCAATTATACGCGATAGCCCTGCATGTTCAACTTCATAACCAAAAGCCCCCACCATGCCACAGCAACCCGCTTCGGTATCTTGCACCATAGCGCCGGGCTGCGTGCCTACTCCTGAAAGCAGGCACTTACAAAAAGCAGGCCGTTATCAGCGCAGCTTCAGCTTAAATAAAGGTTTACCGCCTTCTTTTATCCGCAGAAAGAATAAATCTTCAAGCTTCTTTTTTATCGAAGGTTCTTTAGGTAACAGGAGCGGCAGGCGTTCCCTTACCACTGATTCTACGGGAGCCGCTGCTGTGCCGAGTGCGATCAGGAATCTGGCTGCGGCTGCCCATTCCTGCTTCGTTCTATTCGGGTCGCCCAGTATACCTGCCAGCATCTTAAGTTCTTCCTCTCCGTTGCCGCGGATAGAAATCAAGGCATAACATGCCTCAGCCAAATTATGGTTCTCAGGCGTACGGTATTTCCCCAGCACTCCAATTGCATCGGCTGCCGCCGGTCCAATCCCGGCCAGCGTAAGGGCGATAAACGCATCACTGCCTTTGGAGGCATCGTATGCCTTAATCAGCAAGGGAACAGCGCCGGTAGCCCCAGAGCCAAGCCCTGCCAGTATCTGCATTCCAAACTCCCTGAGGGAACCGTCATCCCTCGGAAGGCCGTCGTTCCCCAACGCGATTAGTTTCATCGCCTCCGGTAATGCCGGAAGGGATGCCTCTCCGCTGAAAAACAGCCCGAGCGAGGCCACAGCCACCAGAGATTGCTCTTTAGTGCGCAACATCGTGCGTAAACCGGGTACGACCGCGTCGGCAAACGGCGACTGGTTGCCGGATGCATAGCCGTTAACATCGCCATTCCAGCTGGCCGGACGGACGATATTGGTCAGAGTGAGAATAGCTCCCAGACGCACGTAAGCGTCAGGATGCGACAGGAACGAAGTCAGTTTAGGCACAGCAGAGTTTGCCTGGGCACCGATCGATTCCAGCGCACGCATGGCGGGTATGCGGACTTCCGCATCATCCAGCGCCCAAATAAGTTCCGGTATCGCCGCTGCTGCATCCGGGCCGGTCTCAAACAACGCCCAAGCCGCAGAACGCCTTGCCGGTATATCTGACTTGCGCAGTCCGTCAATGCATTGCGCCACAGATTTGCCGCGAAAAGATGCGGCTTCGTCTTTCAGGAGATAGGCAACCGGCTTGGGTTTCGCCGTAGGCGCAACGCCTAATCTTACAATATAGTTAGTAGCCGTTGCCCTAATCTGCTCATATTCCTCAATACCCAAGGGCTTGCCCGCTTCTGTAAGGTGCGGGTCAACTCCGATTAAACGGGACCGGAGCGTATTTATCCACGCCGCCGCTTCGATTGCCAGCGGGTCTGCCTGTTTCGAGGCTACCGCATCCTCCAGCATCTGCAGATACCGGTAATCGTTAACTCCGTCACGTCTGGCTTCCCAGCCGGTAACCGGCATCGGTTCCCAACCGCCCGGCATAAACCAGGCATGAGCATGGTGACCGTGGTTATACGCCCAAACAAGGTTTCCCTCCAGTTTATATGCCCAAGTGTACAAACCCGCGTAATAACGCTGGCGCAACGGCTTGAATTCTTCCCGCCATATCCGGTAGGAATATGTCCAGGCAGGCGTGCCCCGCCGTTGATGCTCTGCGGTCATCTCCGGTGTTATTTCTCCGCCTATTACAAAACAAGCATCGTGTATGTCACCGTAAGCGTAAGCCGCAAGAGAGGACATCGACGTACCCAGACGTATCGGCACGTTGCGAAATGAAGTGTATGTTTCACGCATGCCCGGCGCAGGGTAGGGTGGCTCATCCCAACCGTATTCCATCATTTCCGGCCATTTATTTTCACGGTGCTTTACCTGCAGCCACTCTGCCACCGCCAGCTTTTGTCCTTTGGGAAGCCCGGCTATGTTGGCGTCTATAATGGCAGGGATGTCCTGCTGGGCAAGCCCTGCCTCCTGAGCCAAAGCAACACGCTTCTGAAGCAAAGGCATCCCCCCCCATGCCGGCCCCGGTGGCAATTTGGAAAAGTCCCCTGCATACACAAAATACACGGAATTCTGGCTATGCACTGCCATATCCCGGTAAATCGCCAGTGTAACCTCATCTTTTAATCCAAAACCCCCGAACCGTTTGAAATTAAAATCCTCGCGCCAATACATACCGAACGGTATTCTGGCGGATGCCAGTTGGAAGGGACGGACTTCTACCGACAGGTCCAACGTTGTAGCGGGTCTGCCGTCAATATCTATCTGTATCTTGCCGCAGTGCATTCCAGCCTTAGCATCGGCTTTTGCGTGAAACGTCAGCCAGAAGTTAATGCTATCGCCAATGGAAAGACTGCTGAACGCATCTCCGCGCTGTAAATATATCTCGTTGGGATACCAATTTGCCATCTCCTCATCAAGTATCAGTTGTTGTTTTACTGTCGGCTCGATGCGGTGATAAACCGTAACATCTATGTCGCTCCCCACCGTGACCTTAATGTTGCTCAGGCTGTTGGCAAGTGCGTGGACGCCAATTTGCAGGGGATTGTATTCGCCCTGCGCCATGGCGGTGGATACTTTGCCGGTAACTGATTGCCGTGACGGTACATACTTTCCGGGGAGATTATCTAGGGTGGTGTACTCAAAGACAACATAACCTTTCTTCAGTTCTGCATCATGCCACTGCGGCGCAGTAGTCGTTTCTGCTGCCTGCGCCTGCCAAAGACATGCAGCCATTGCCATAACTATAACCGCGCAACTGCGCATAATGATTCTATTCCTTTTAACTATTCTCGTCTTTACATCGTTTGCTTTTCCCATAATAGTCTCTGGTTCGCGGCTGGCAATCAGGCGGATCAATCCAAGGGTCTCGCTAAGCCCGTGGCAATCGCGATAGTCGACAAGATAAACCCGGCGCAATTGCGGCAACTCCATAAACGGTCTAAAGGCGATGCTGGCCGCTGTTTCCGCGCTGCGTGACGGGTTATAGCATAGCAACAATGCCAGCCAGCGATGGGCCGGTTTGTTCAGGCGTAAATATAGCGTTATTTCGCTGAAAAAGCGATCGTAAAAATCGCCGTCCGGCTGATATTGCACCTATGGATACCGGCAAGATGAAACCAGCTAAAGTTCCTTGCCAATCAGGTTGATGTTTACGCACTGGCAGCCTCACAAAAATCCCCGCAGCACTTCTGCCACATGCTGTGACTTACGCCCGCTCAAATCAGCAATCTGATGACGGCAGGAAAATCCGTTAGACACCACTTGGGTATCAATGCCGGCCGTGGATAAACACGGTAACAAGCGCTGACCTGCAATTATACGTGAAAGTTCGGTATGTTCAACCTCATAACCAAAAGCCCCCGCCATGCCACAGCAACCCGCTTCGGTATCTTGCACTACGGCACCGGGTATACGGGCCAGCAGGCGGTGCGTCCAGCGGCCACCGTCCAAGGTTTTTTGGTGGCAATGACCCTGCACTAGAAAATATTGCACAGCCCCTGATTCAGGACCTGCTTTTCTCCAAGGCAGCTTACAACGACCTGCAGCCAGCTCCTGCTCCAGAAAATGGTCGAGCATCTGCACTCGACTGCCGACCCGTTGGGCCAGTTCGGCGTCATCCAACAAATCCGGCAAATCGTCGGCCAGCGCCGAGGCGCAACTGGGTTCACAAATTAAAATCGGTGCTTTGCCTGCAAATTTGGTGTCTAGCTGCTGAAAAAGTCGAGTGCCGTTGCGCTTCGCTTGATCAAGCAGACCTTGGGAGATGGCACTGCGCTGACTATCGCCCAAGGTTGCCAGTTCAACCTGATAACCCGCTGCCTCCAACACTTCAATCGCCGCACGACCGACTTGTGGCAGGTAGTGCTCGGTATAAGTGTCGTTAAAGAGCACGACACGGCTTTTGGCTATCTGCGTATTGTGTGTAATAGGGCGTTTTGAAAACCAGTGGCTCAGGCGTTGCCGGGCAAAGTGCGGTAACGGTCGTGTACGGTCTATGCCTAAAGCGGTTTGTAACAACCAGCGGATTGGTGTCAGCGCCATCAACGCATTGATCAATGCAGCCTGCGGGCCGGATACCAACCGTGCCAAACTGGCTTGATTGGCAAAAAAACGTGAGCGCAGCGTAACCCCATGGCGCTTTTGATGCTGATACAGCACCTCTGCCTTGAGATGTGCCATGTCCACACTATTAGGGCATTCGCCCTTGCAGCCCTTGCAGCTCAGGCAAAGATCCATCGTTGATTTAAGCTCCTTGCCTGCCAAGCCCTCTGTGCCAAGCTGGCCGGTCAGCGCCCAGCGCAGGGCATTAGCACGACCTCGGGTGCTGTGTACTTCATCGCGCGTTGCCATATAGGATGGGCACATAACACCCGCCAGAGTTTTGCGACAGGCACCTACGCCAGTGCATTGCTCTGCGGCGGCCAATATGCCGCCTTGCGCACGGAAATGGAATCGGGTTTCTACGGGCAATATCTGGTAGTCTGCACCAAAGCGCAAATGGCTATCGACAGGGGGCGTTTCAATCACCTTGCCAAGGTTCATGCGCCCTTCGGAGTCAAAGAGTTGCTTGATTTCCCGAAATGCGCTGTAGAGTTGATCGCCAAAGAAGCGCTGGTTAAAGCCGCCGCGCACAATGCCATCACCATGCTCGCCACTCCACGAACCACCATACTTTTGCACTAATGGAAACACCTCTTCTTGAATCTGCTTCATGCGGGCAATGTCTGCCGGTTGATGCAAATCGTGCAAGGGCCGAATATGTATTAGGCCAACGCTGGCGTGGCCAAACAACGATACGGGCTGATCATACTTACTGCAAACCGCCAACACATCGGCCACATAATCCGCCAAATGTTCAGGTGGCACAGCCGCATCTTCAATATAAGGCACCGGCTTTCTGCTACCCTGTACGGTCGTCATCAGGCCAAGGGCGCTGGCACGCAGTTGCCAAACCGCCTGGATGGCCTGGGTTTCGGTCATTACCGGTGTGGCATAAGCACTGCCCAACAGGCCATCGGCAATGCGCCGGATGTGCGCAGCCGTGTCATCAAAATTATCTCCCTGTACCTCGATAATCAACACGGCGGCCGGTTCACCTTCAAGCAGGGTACAAATATCACGCGTTAGCGGATGCATTCGTGCTTGTTGCAGAATCACGCCGTCAATCAATTCCACTGCTGACGGACTTTGCGCCACGATAGGTGCAGACGCCCGTAAGCTGGCATCCAGCGTATCAAAATGCGCCAAACACACGGCACTGTATAGGGGCAACGAGGTGAGCCGCAACTTGGCTTCCAAAATAACGCCGAGCGTGCCTTCGCTACCACAGATCAGCTTAGCCAGATTACAAGGATCGGCATCGATCAGTGCATCCAATGGATAGCCACCGGAGCGGCGAATCACTTTGGGGTAACGCTGCCGAATCTCTTCGGCATTGCGTGTTACCAAGTCACGCACGCCACGATAAATGGCACCTTCACGATTTTGCGGCGCGGCCATGGCAGCCCATTGCACGGTATCCAATGCAGACAAATGCAGCACCTCACCACTGGCCAGCGCCAAATCAAGCGCCAACACATGGTCGATGGTCATGCCATAACGCACCGACCGCATACCCGCCGCATTGTTGGCGATCATGCCGCCGATATTGGCACGGTTTTCAGTCGCTGGGTCAGGCGCAAAATGCACCCCATGCGGTTTTAAGAAATCGTTGAGATTGCTACACACCAAGCCAGGTTCTACCCGAACCCAGCCCTCTTGCAGATTCAACTCCAGCACGCGGGTCAGGTGTTTGGAGACATCCAAAATGACCGCCTCACCGATAGATTGCCCGGTCAGGCTGGTGCCGCCACCGCGTGCCAGTAACGGTAATTTTTGCTCCGCGCAGTATCGGATGGCTTTGAGCACATCCGCCCGATCAACCGGCACCACCACCGCCAGCGGCTGCATTTGGTACATACTGGCGTCGGTGGCGTAGAGGGATAAGGTTAGGGGGTTAGTTGTCATTTCATTACTCATTTCGGTGCGCCATCGATCCGAATCTGAGATAGTGTTGTCGAGTTTAAATGTTTCAACCTATTGACGCCTCACTGATTCTCGCTTCTTCTCGAAGCACAGCCTCTATTCTATCCAAAATATCCGGTGGGTTTGATGCGTATGCATCACAAAAGCGGGCTCGTGCGGTTTGGACTTTGTTGCTCTGCCACCAGGTAGTTACATCATCCCAAATACTTGCAATGTGCCGGGCAGCAGACTCTGGGGTTTCATGAAAAATACCCGCTTGTTTGAGGTCTTCAAAGAATGGTGAGGCTTCATCTTTTACTTCCCAACGTTGCGGATCCCAAAAAATCACTGTAGGGAAATTTAAGCTTAAAGATTCGATATAAGTCGTGGCGTTATAGGTTGCAATAAAAAGCCGACACCCTTTGGCGATTTTCCAGATTGGGCGTGTGCAGCTGTCTAGTGCAATACTCGGATGCCTTTCTTCCCAGCGTGCTTTTTGATCCCAGCCGTAATCGACGTTGACTAGACGAACAAGCAAATCTTTTTTAATACTATACGGCAAAGCATCAACGAACCTGAATTGGTCGTCTAAGTAGCCGATAACCTGGCTAGACAACATCATTGCCCGCACATCAAAACCATAGCGTGGCATAATTCCGCACACCAGCAATGCCGGCCCGGTAACTAACGATGTTTGCAGCCGACTTACTTGGCGAAAGTTACCAATAGGGATGATTTTTGTCTGTTTAGCATCGCTCCAGCCAGTAGATAAATAACGATCAGCAATAGAAACTTCATAACTATGTGCGCCATTAAATGCACCCGTGCCTAACCCACCATGCTCCCCAATTACAAGTCGGGTAACATGCGCACATTTTTTAGCCGCCCAGAATTTAAATAAATCACAGCTAAAGTGATAATTGCTGGTCCAGATCATTCGTGGCGAGCTTGGCCATGGCAATTTATCAACAACATGGGTGAGTTGTCCGTATCCCTCAACAAATGCTTTTGGTAACAATTGCGGCAAGAACTGACGGGCGAGAACTTCAAACGTATCCGCTTGCGACAAGGCCCTAAGTTGCCACCGGCGTTGCGTTGCATCGAATGAGAATGCTGGCACTTCGGGCACGTTCCAATAAGAGGGAATCTGCCCAAATTTGACATCAAGCCACCATGCCGCCTTAAGAGGCAAATAAGTCGACATCATAGTAATGCGGTCGTTCTTTTTTAGGAACAGATGAAGACTCAGCATTTTTTTAGCCAACATTTTAAATACGCCGCGTACTTGATTATGGCTTTTGTTCGGTGCCAAGCCCTTACCAGTTTGCCCTGATTTTATTGTCGTCGTTACAATGCCAACCTTTTGATTAATGAATAGCTTAAATAATGCGTGATTCCAATAGGGATCCTCAGTCGCTTGACGGATGAAATCTGATGTATCATTGGCCACCAACAAACCCTCTGGGGTAGGCAAAAAATATGACCTAAGTGATAGACCTGCATTACTTGCCATTTCAATTGATGACCATCTGTCAAATAACACTGCCGTGTAGTTATTCAACCAATACCCAAGAATTAATCGCCAGTAGCGCGTATCGTGACTAACGTGATGCAAGGCATTCATGACAGGCACAAGTTCAAGCAGGAGCGCTTGGTTTAAACCTTGAAGATAGTCAAAATCATGCTTTAATTTTTTTCGATCATCCCAGTGGTAGGTCTGTACATCACCTTCCAGTTTTTGCCATTGCTGTCTACGGGCATGAAGACGACACCATTCACCCAAGAACAATACCTTGCCATCAGCAGGCCAAGTTTCTTCAATTTCTGTAGTGATGAGCGTAGTTTGTTCATTCATTTATTATTTATTTAGACTCACAATAAACGCAATTGATTAGCGACAAGTCAGCAATCATGCGCAATTACCTTGACCTGATGGTTCCGTAGAAAAATGTCCGCATCGTTCCATCAACGCCCCTTGCCACCCATCCCCACTCGAGAACATCGACGGCATCCGACCAATAGGCACGAATTTCTTCGAGATTGGTAAAATAATCTTTACCATACTGCTGCTGCCCTTCTGGGTAGACTGTAAGGATATGCAAGAAGCCCCCCCCCTCGCAGTGTTTCATTATTAGTTTTTTAAATTCATTTAAGCCTGCAAGTACATACCAGCTTATTTCTGCAAAGATCAATGCATCGGGTGCGAAATCTCTGATCCATGCTGCATCATTAATATCACCTACAAAAAAGGTGGCATCGGGGAAACGAACGCGCGCCTTGTCAATCGCGGTTTGTGAAATGTCGACTCCTGCTGCCGCCCCAAGTCCATGTTGTAACTGGGCTGTGAAATGTCCAAAACCGCAACCATACTCCAAAGCTCGCTGATGGCCATATTTTTGCAAGAGTGCAAGGCCTATGGTTTTATCCAAAGCCGCCGGTTCATGACTGCTTTGCTCCCAAGGATCGTCAAAGTCACGATACATTTCTTCAAATTCGCCGACCAACTTTCCATCACGAATTACATAATCTTGGTATCGGGGGTTCTTGCTTGTGTTATGCATACAAAACACCGTTGTTAATGTCGCTGGCGAATCGCCCGGTTGATCTAGCTAGCGCTATAATGTCTTGCGCAGTCGAATCTATTGTTACGCCAGCATCTACCCATTGTTGCATCTTCTGTAGATCCTCTGGTGTGTCTACATCGAAACGCAGTTCAGGAAATGATAGTCCTGCGGGGGCCTGGATTGCAGCCAAATTAAATTCTTTTGGATGATCCCAAAGGTATAGCGTGGCGTGTTCGCGGTGACGTGGTTCTTTGGTCATCGTGGCAATTTTTTTAAGGGTACCTGCTGTAAATATCTCCGCGCCAAAGCCGTCTGCGTAGCCACTGCCAAGTCGATCTTGATGATTACAGGCATAGTCGCATTGCTGTTGAGCAAAAAAATTGACCAAGCGATCGACTTCATCCGGGTCGATAAAGGGGTTGTCAGCACAAATACGCACCACATTGACAGCATTGCTCAGGGTGGCTGCCCCTACAAAGCGGGCCAAAACATCGCTCTCGCTTCCCCGGTATACCTGGACGCCCAGCCTGACGGCAAGATCAGCCAAGGCGTTGTCGTTTTCGCTATGGGAAGTTGCAAGCACGATTTGATCCAAGGTGTTAGCGCGTGCCAGACGACTTAGAACCCATTCGAGCAAGGGAATGCCACCCAACCGGGCGAGCATTTTGCCGGGAAAACGCGTCGAGCCCATGCGGGCCTGGACGATGGCTACGGTTTTAATGTTGCTACCACACACAGCTATTTCCGAAGATAAGTAGATGTAACATAACAGAGAATCCCCCCGCTTACCTCGGTTAACCGCCTTCATCGCAGCTTGCATATATTCAACATCCGAAGCAGCTGCAATATTCTTACCCTGTTCCGATGCGCCTAATTCAACGCTATGTCCAACCTCAATATAGGGGAAACCTGCCTCATCCAACTCGCGGGCAATATTTTCGGTATCGGCTGCCGTAAATTGAAAATCGATAACGTAACTGCCATCGCGGAGTGTGCAGTCAAGTATTTTAGGTGCAATCATCTTTGTCGCTTTATTGATTAAATTCATCACTTATGCCAGCAAATCCCAGGTAAGCCCAGTTCCACACTTCACATCCTGCATCACAATCTTGCCCTGCACGACATACATCGACTGACAAAACAGGCTACCAACTATAGACGGGACAAACAAAAAGGCTTAACCGTCAATACGGTTAACTTAATGATAAAGCATTAAAAGAGACCGTTCGCTGAGCGGAGTCGAAGCGAGTTGTCCGCTTCGACTCCGCTCAGCGAACGGTTTAACCTTAAACTGTCCCGCCTTAAGTAGGTAGCCACAAAACACATTGGCTTACCTCTTATTTATAAATTGAAGTTTCAACCCGTTAGTCACGCAAAGTTTCTCTTCCAATGACATGATGATTGACAAGCGTTGACCTAACGAGAAGCGGCGAAACATCAAACTCGCTTGCCGCCTCTTCAATCTGATCATCGTTTGGTTTGTCCGTAGCCAGAAACTCTAGCAGATCAGCGACTGGGCACAGGAACTGTTGTGCAAAGGCGCGTTGAAATTTTTGCTGTGCAGTTTTAGATTCCGTTGCTGGCAAGAGCATTTCCTGCTCTACACTGCACAAATAGTCGCCCACCAACCGGGTTAATGCAAAGCGACGCCCAGTGCGTTGACGTTTACCCAGCCACACAGACATCCCATCGCTTACGCTATCCCGATAGCCTGCTGATAAGGAATAGCTAGAGGTCTCTATTGTGTTGTCCAGTATTTTATCCGGTATTCCAAACAATTCGCCCAAGGTAAAATTGCTAATCTTACCTGACTCAAGCGACCAGTGTTTTCGTGCGATGTTTGCAATACCGTACCCTAATTGCCAAGGCAATGGTTTTGTGCAGCCCGGAAAGGCAAATAACGGCATCATTCGTACATGATCCGTTGCGACAAGCCGCATAGAATTAATAGTGTCTTTTTCAAGTCTCGTTGCCGCACTTCGGCAACCATTGAGCAGATGCGTAAGGGCTGCGGGGGCTTGGCCCTTCTCTGCGGCAACCAGCTCCTCAATCGCCCTCGTGCCAACTTGTTCTTGCCGACCGTAAAGCTGCTCAAGGTAACCGCTTTCGCTTGCATCCGGGTCTAAATTGGCGAGTGCCTCTAGCTTTCGCCATTTGGCATTAGGAGGAGTGTTCCGCTCTAAGCCGATTTCATTCCAGAGTTGTTCAAGCCTGGTGTCTGGATAGCCGCTGGCGCGTAACCTGGCGATCACGGTATCAATAAAAGTATCAACTGCTTCGACAAAATGTTCTATCAACACTGTCGTGTCGGAATACACAAGATAGCGAATATCCTCGGTTTGCGTGGGGCTGCCGGGCCGCATTCTCAATAAGACGCTTTCGCCATCCCCTATAAAACTCAAATCTGGCCACACATACCCACCCCCCGCAGCGGCTATGTTATGCGACATTAGCCAGTCATGGTCGTTTTGTTCCGGCTCCCAACGCAGACGCCACCAATTTTGAGCAAACCAAAGTGCTAAACGATAGGCGCTGATTCGTATTGTTGGCCGCACCGTTTGCGCACGTAAATCCTGTATTTCAGTTAAACATAGCTGACCCGCTTGAATTCTCAAGTCAGCCGCACAGACGCGCTCAATTGGATCTGGATTATCGCTCCCCATCCACCTTAGGCTAATCTCAAAATGATTCATGATGCGTGCCATTTTTTCAAAACTTCGTTTCTCAAAGGGTCTGCTTTCGGCATAGGATATCCGTGGTACGTGCCTGTCACGCTATTTTCAAGCTCAGCTTCCAAAGGCTCCCCGTCATCAGTTACAGACCAAATATTTTGCGGCCAACCACCACGCAATTGTTCACTAATCAAGCCCTTGCCTATACCTGCCTTTAGCAGTCCAATGGCTACATCCCTCGACACTACACCCACGCCATCACAGAGCGACTTATCCGCTCGACGGTGGGCAGCCGGTGGCGTTAGCCCAAAATCACCGGGGTTTCTTTTATGTTCCGGATTGCCGCCGTAACGGACATTTTTTACAAGCGTCTCACCAAGTGAAGCACCATCGCTAATTTTGCGCTTGGTATTAAAGATTGTACGCCTGTTGAACATTTTGTACTCCGTTGTATTAGCTTACATTCGTAAAAAATTCACCCATTTGTGACACACTATAAGCGTTGTCTGCAAATGTAACTGCCCACGTCAATAGTAAGGCAACTCGCAAAAAATAACCACCCCCCTATCGTTCCCACGCTCTGGCGCGGGAATGCCGCCAGTGACGGCTCCGCGTCACGCAACGCTGGAACGTTGCCGAATGTATTATCGCACTCGCCCCATCAGAACTTTCAAGCACAGCAACAGCGGCCCTGGACGATGGCTACGGTTTTAATGTTGCTACCACACACAGCTATTTCCGAAGATAAGTAGAGGTAACATAACGAACATCCTCCACCTTAGCCCGCGAAAGTACTTGATAATCTTTCGAAAGCAGGTGTTCAATATCAAATGCTGTAACTTCGATGTGCCCACCATGGTTTTGGCTGCCTTTAAGCCCAGAATTCGTTTCGATGATGACCTTCACTCCAGCCGCAGCAAAAACATCAAGATAGAATCGAACTGTCGGCAAATCCATTTCGCTGAACGATGCACTATTGTGCAAAATACAGGGGCGCAAAATTTTCATTGCCTCCTCTACAAAGATCGTGGGCAGAAGCACAACAGACGACTTATCTGAGCTTATATTGTAACCACTCAGTTGCTCCAATGACGAAATTAACTGAATCGGAAGATCAGGAAACTCCGCAGCAAGGTAGGCATAAGCAGTGCTCAGGTTAAGTGGTATGTCTACGAGGCACAGGTGGATAGGCGTTTTTGACCAGTTAAGCAAGTAGCTCGCCGTGCCGCCAAACCCGCTACCCAAATCAACAACAACTTGCGGAGACTTATCATCGCTTTCTAAAATTTGAGTTACCCTCAAATAGTCGCACGCCAGTAAGATTCGATGTGCCTGACATCCATGGTAGGGATCGACATATTTAATTACCCCTCCCCCCCCGCAATGTAAGCCCCAATCACTCGAAAACTTTTGCATACGAGTTAGGTCAGTAAGGTCTCTGCCCGTTTCAATTTTAAAATGAGCCACATCTTTGAACATGGCATGAGGAATCATCGTGTTGTCAAAGGGTGAAAAATACCCATAATTCCACATTCCGGTAATTAACTCAGAACGGAACAAATTGTTGAGCAAACTCTTGTAAGAGTTCCAATCTCTATTAGCGATGGCTTTAATCTGACTTTTCCTTCGCTTATACAGATCACCGCGCCAAGCACCCGCGATTTGCAAGGGTTTTGGCGTATCGTCTGTGTAGAACGGCGGTATGTGTTCATAGAATTGAGCGATGTTACAAATAACCTCGTCTGAAAAACTTACATTCACTTCAGAGGCTACGCGAAGAGTGACTCGAGTAGGTGTGAAACGAGATAGGGTAATTCCACACCGCGAAAGTAGTTTTAAAATAAAAGTTTTCATTAGGGATACTTTACTGGTTAACTGTTACTTTGTTTATTCGCCAAATCTTGCCATTGCAGGACATGATCGGCCTGCAATGAGGTAAACGTGCAACGGTTTAATACCTCATCCCAATGCAAGGGGCTCACACCGGTACCAGGTCGCTTGTAGGTTAAATCTTCCGCCGTAAGCTGGTGTCCAGCAATGACATCCCTAGCCAGCACAATGCTGCGTCGGGCATTTTTGCGCGAGATGGTTTCGGCTGCGATCGGTGCCTTGTAATCGGTCGGGCCCAGCAAGGTGTGGATGGTTTCGGCCAGTGCAACAAAGCGGGCAAGATCGTGCTGATCCATTGCGTGGTAGTGGTCGTTACCTGGCAGTGTTTTGTCGTGCGTGAAATGCTTTTCGATAATGACGGCACCGAGCAGATGAGCAGTAACCAGTGAAGTCATTGCATCATCGGGCAGTGTATGGTCAGAATAACCTATGATATTGCCGGGGTAGGCACGTTTAAGGCCTTCAATCATGCGTAAGTGGGCATTGGCGTTGTCGGTGGGGTAATTGAGGATGCAGTGCAGCAGGGCGAGATCATTGCATCCGGCTTGCGTGAGGGCTTCGACGGCAATATCGATTTCACCCAAGGTCGATGCCCCGGTTGAAAGCACAACGGGCTTACCCTTGGCTGCGACCTTGCGTAAAAAGGGAATATTGGTCAGGTCGGCGGAGGCAATTTTAAAAAAAGGCACGATTGGATCGAGAAAGTCAATCGCCGCATCATCAAAGGGTGTCGAGAGAAAGTCAATGTTGGTTTGACGGCAATGTTCGGCGAGGGCTATGTATTGATCCTCACCAAAACTGTCGTATTTCTTGAACAACTCATATTGACTAAGGGTTGCTTCTTTCGTGGTATCCCAATAAGAGGGGGAATGCTTTGATGCCAACTTGCCTGCCTTGTAACTCTGAAACTTGGCGGCGTCCGCACCACCTTGTTTGGCCTGGTCGATCAGGCGTTTGGCCTGATCCATTGAGCCTTCATGATTGACGCCTATTTCGGCGATGACATACGGCTTGCTTCGTGAGGTGATAACACGGCTGCCTAAGGTAATGGAGTGGTGCATTCGTTGTGCCTTTTGCTGTTGTTGCTACTATGCGCAGTCAGTGCCGTGCTTGCAAATCAAGCCTTGGCGATGATGTTCCATCGCCTCGGCGTTGTTGGTGAGGTTGTTCTCGTGCCTGCGATACCGATAGAGCGGAAGCTCAAGCCGACTGACTGTGTATTTCTTTTCGAAGCGGATTCTTAGATCCTGGTCTTCGTGGCAGCGGAAAGTTTCGTCGTACATGCCGATGTCGATCAACTGCTGCTTGCGAAACAGGATGCCGCAAGCGATGGGGCACCGCGAGCAATCAACACGCTCCAGCCATTCTTCAGTATCGTTAAACAACCAATAGTCGCAGGCAACGGCATCCATGTCTGGGTTTTGGTCGAGAAAAAAATGCAGAAAATTAAGAAAATTGGCATTAACGTAATCATCAGCATCGACCCGCACGATATATTGTGCCTGAGCCGCCTTGATTCCGCAATTAATGGCAGCGGGAAGCCCCATATTTTTTTCGTTAGTGATGGTATGAATGGCATCATGAAAGAGCTCTAACGCATAAGGGGTTCGATCTGTGCTGCCGTCGTTGACGACAATAATTTCGTAGCTATCCTGCGGCAGGGTTTGATGCAGTAATGAGCGCAGGCAACGGCCAATGAACTTTTCCTGATTGTAGGCGGCCACGATTACGGAAACGAGAGGCACTTTTTGATTCACGGTTGCAGCGCCTTTTCTAACGCATGGCGGGCACGAATCGGCACATCGTCTGCCATAGTGACGCCCACTGGGATGGAAACCGCCCGGGACAAGATTGCCTGTGATTGCGGAAAAGCAGCTTGCAGGTTGCCGCCATGTGCGGCCACCAGTTCCGGCATGTGGCTCCAAGTGCCCGCGAAATGCCAGGTGTAGGCTTCGGGCAGTATTTTGGTGGCAAGTCCCACCTCCAAAAGTTGCTGGCGGCAGCGGTGCGCAACCAAGTTATCAGCGACAAGTAACACCAAAGCATCGGCGGTTTGATAGGAACCCTCAGGAGCGGCTCTGAGTTCGATGCCCGGCAGATCAGAAATCGTCTGCCAAAGGCGATCGTGGTTAGTACGCTGGGCTTGGATAATGCCGGACAACTTTTTGAGTTGTGCCAACCCCACAGCACCCTGTAGCTCCATCATCCGGTAGTTGAAGCCGCTGCTGGCACGGGTATCTTCCCAACGGGGCACAGCCGGATTGTTTTCGTGCCCGTGGTCGTGCCAAGCAGTGGCCTTTTTCCAGATAGCTTCATCGCGGAAGACAATCATGCCGCCTTCGCCGGTCGTCATGGTTTTGGCGAAGTCGAAGCTGTAAGTTCCAATATCACCCCAGGTGCCTAAAGGCGTGCCTTGTAGATTGCCACCACAGCCCCAAGCCGTGTCCTCAATCAACACCAGCTTATGTTGGCGACAGATTTCGGCAATTTCTGGCAGTCGGGCTGGCGTCCCTAGCATGTGGACAACAATGACGGCCTTGGTACGGGACGTTATTCTGCTGCGCAGATCATTTGGATCAAGATTGAGCGTGGTGTCGATCTCGGCACAAACAGGAGTTGCACGAGATTCGATAATGCCTTCAACCGTGGCAACAAAGGTAAAGCTTTGGGTAATCACTTCGTCACCAACGCCTATATCTAAGGCCGCTAGCGCAACACGAAGGGCTGCTGTACCAGAGGTGACAGCCAGGGCATACTCGACCCCCAAGTGCTTGGCAAACTCTTGCTCAAATTGACGAACTTTGTAGCAATTGTTACGCAGGCCATCAAAGCCGTGCCGAAATAACACGCCGCCATGCGCAAAAACATCTTGAACTTCAGCAAGCTCTTCACTACCTATGACTTCATAACCGGGCATTGTTTTTCCTTTGCGTTACATTTTTTTGAATAGTTCTGTCACCTTTGCCAAGGTGAGGATTAATTTATAGTTTTCGCCCAACGCATTGGTGAGGGGCTTTTGATGCATGGTCGATGCATCATAAAGTGCTTTAAAGCCCCTGTCATCCAAGCCATTGCATACGCCAGCCGGGATAGTGATATTTTGTCGCTCGGCCATTTTCCAGAACTCGGCGTAGGCGGTTGGATAGTAATCAGCCATCGCACGCATGACAATGCAGTTACCGACGCAATGGTGAATACCCAGTACGACACTCAAGCCGGCTGAGAGCGGATGAATAAGGCCAACATAGCTGGTAGCGATAGCGCAGCCACCAAGGTATGAGGCGACCATCAGACGTTCGCGATTCGCCGGTGTCTGCATGTCGCCATCAAGAAAAGCTTGGCGACAAAGGTTTATGGTCTCTCTGGAATACGCATCACCAATGGCATTGCGATAGGTTCCCGCCAAGGCCTCAATGCAATGGATATAGGCATCCATACCAGTGAAGAAATATTGCTCACGCGGTACCGTGGCGGTGAGATCTGGATCCATGATCACATGGTCGAAGACAGTGAAGTCGCTGTTCATGCCCAACTTCAAACCGCTTGCCGGATTGGTCATCACGCAAGTGCGTGTTGCCTCTGCACCAGTACCCGAAATTGTCGGTATGCCAATCTTAAAAATACCCGGTAACTTAACCAGATCCCAACCTTGGTACTGCGCCGCTTTTCCACCATTGGTAAGCAAGTTTGAAATGGCTTTGGCGTAGTCCATGGTAATGCCCCCCCCCATACCCACAATTGCAGCAGGTTTTGTGAAACCTCGCTGGATCAAACTCAAAACCAGTTGATCGATATCATCGGTTGTAGGCTCATTTTGGGTCGCAATAAATTCAAGCGCATCGCCCAATTCAAAACCTAGACGTTGCGGTAAGGTGGTGTCAATTTTAAAGTATTGATCAACAAGAAAAATAACTTGCCCCGATTCGCTCCTTTGATCTGCTTCACGCCGCACACACGCTAATAAATCAATTATCTCCCCTAAAGAGGATGCACCGATATTGTATCGACCCACATTTCTTACCAGTTTGACGCCGGAGTTTAATATGTTTGCCATAGGTATGCCTTCAGCTATGTGTAAGGGGGTTAGTATTTTTGCGGCACTGATGGCGCTTTATTGACGATGTCTTGATAGCTGCCAATGCGTTTGATGCCGCCGTCACCTAGTTCTACTATCCGCGTGCAGTTTTTGAGCGTGGTGAGGCGGTGGGCGATGATAAGAAGGGTGAGATCCTCGCTCAGGCTTTCAATCGCTTGCATCACGTCTTGTTCTGTTTGATTATCCAGTGCGCTTGTGGCTTCGTCAAATATTATAACATCGGCCTGTTTGTAGAGGGCACGGGCGATGCCGATGCGTTGGCGTTGACCACCGGATAAGCGTATGCCGCGCTCCCCCGTTAAGGTTTGATATTGCTTGGGCCAGGCCTCAACGCTGTCGGCAATCTGCGCCTGTTGTGCGGCTTGCCGGACACGCTTGGGGTCAATCTTGTCTTTGGGCACGCCAAAGGCGATATTTTCTTCAATGGTGCTGTCGGCCAGAAAAATGGCTTGCGGCACATGCGCGATATGGGCTTGCCAAGCACGGTGGTTGGCTGCCGTGATGGGTTGGTCATCAATCTTCAGCCTGCCCTTGGTTGGTAGCAACAGGCCCATGACAATATCGAGCAGAGTGCTTTTGCCGCTACCGGTGGTGCCAATAAAGCCGATACGGCTACCTTTAGGGATGGTGAGGTTCAGGTTTTTAAGTACCCAGGGCGTTTGTGGGCTGTAGCGAAACGAGAGTTGCTTAAAGCTGATGTGTTTATGAAAAGGCAAGGGCTTGGCGTGTGGCTGGTCAGCGTATTCGGGCAGTGGCTGATCAAGTAACTCGAGCGTGTCTTGGAACGAAGCTTGACCGCTTTTAATGGTAGACAATGCCCCATAAGCTTGCTGCAATACTGGCAGAAGACGTTGGGCACCCAGCGCCAAGGCACCGAGAATGGGAATGGCTTTGGCGATGCCATCGGGTTGCTTGGCGAGAGCATAGGCCAGTGCGGCGATTAGCAGCATGCCCAAGGACTCCATGCCGTAACGCGGAAACTGGCTAATGAAAAGATTGTTGCCTTGAGCACGACGTAATGGGAGATCGGCGTTACGGTATATCTGACAGTAAGCGGCCTGACTGCCATCGATCAAGACATCGCGTATACCGCCCAATCCTTCTTGCAGGGATTTAATGACCTGGGTGGACTCACGTGCCGTACATTGGCTATCGATCAACAGGCGGTTACGGGTCAAGCGGATAATAAACACGTAGATCAGTCCAAAACCGCCAAAGGCAGCCAATGCTATGACGGGGTCAACCGACAAAAGCGCAATAAGAATAGCGGTCAACATGACACTGGAGCTAATGAGTGTCAAAGCTGGCACAATGATGCCGTAGATGACGCCACTGGCTTTGGTTGAGATGCCGTTGATCACCTCGCTGCTGTTACGGGCGCAATGAACAGCGTAGGGCTGATAAAGCGTGCGGCGGTAGATGCTGATGCTGAGGTCAGCTCCGGTGGCAAAAGATAGCCGGGTGCTGGCCCAGAGCAGTAACAGGCGCATCGCCCCTGCCATGAGTGCTGCTATGCCAAAGGCAATGGTGAGTGGCAGTAAGAGTTGTGCGGGTTCTGTTAACTTTAATGCTTGGATAACGGGCTGGGCAGCGGGGAGTTCAAAAATACGGGCGGGTGCTGTCAATACACCCAGAAACGGCAACACGGCACCTATGCTAATAATTTCCGCGAACGAGGCGAGGATCATTAATATGAGCAAAAGCCCAAACTGCTTACGCCGCCGAGAGCTGATGTGCTGCCAGAGGCGTTTTAGAAGCTGGGTTATGGGTTGAGTAGCTTGCATTAAATAGTTAACTTTTGATTGTCTGGAAGCGGGACGGGGTTTGCAACCCCGTTCCTCAAGTTTTATGACGCCCGAACCAGTGGCCAATTGCATACATAACGGGACAGATCTTGCAAAATTACATTATCCTTAAACAAAAGAGTTATAGCCAATGCCGTTACGTTAAGCGTCACTTGGCACTATAAACCGTTGGCTGGGCGGAGCCGAAGCCAGCATAATCGCTTCGACGCCGCTTAGCTAACGGCTTAACTTAATGACATTGGGTTGGACTCGATTGAAAGAAGCACACCATCTATATTGAATGGTCATTTAAACTAATCGTTAAACACCGCATCCAAGGTGCTTGCATCCAGCAATCTATCTGCCCACTGTTCCAATTGCTCAGGACTGGCTTGTAGTAAGCGCTTTAGCGCCCAATCCGGCACCTCTCCAAAGCGACGTGTTAGCATGCGTTGCAGCAAGATTTGCTCGCCTATTTGCACGCCTTTTTGCTCGCCTTCTTGACGGCCTTCTTCGACGACTTCCTGATAAAAACGGGTCTGTTTTAGTTCTATCTCGGTTAAAGCTAACATGGTTTTAATCTCCTCCCGGCTTAGTCGGGGTAGTTTGTACACCAAAATGGTTTCGATAAAATCCAGGCCGTCCGGCCCCAGCTCGTCGCGGCGTCCGGCCAGTTGGCGTGCTATGGCCAGGGTCTCTGCTTCGCGGCTGGCAATCAGGCGGATCAGTTCAAGAGTCGCGCTAAGCCCTTGGCAATCCTGATAGTCTTCCAGATAAACCCGGCGCAACTGCGGCAATTCTATAAACGGGCTAAAGGCGATGCTGGCTTCCTTTTCCACACTGCGTGACGGGTATAGCACCAACGCCAGCCAGGGACAGGCCGGTTTGTTCAGGCGTAAATATAGCGTTATTTCGCTGAAAAAGCGATCGTAAAAATCATCGTCCGGTTGATATTGCACTTCGACAAAGATTAGCGGTTGCCCGGCATCATCTCCAAGAGGTGTAAAGATTCCATCCAGGCGAAACGCGGTTTGTTTGATTTCTTCCGAGCAAAACCGATAGCTTTCGCTCTGGTATTCCAGGCCCAATAATTCCAGCGCCACTTGTGGCTTGCGCTTAAACAGGCGGTAAAACAAGGTATCGGTTTTCATTGCGTTTACTAAGTGTGGATACGGAGGGAATATATCATATTTTCCGTAAAATGCTGAAT
>JBAXXH010000007.1:0-68678 GCA_037127995.1 Methylococcaceae bacterium
ATTCGCTAAGTGTAGTTTAAATCATTCTTATCTTGGCTGGGGTGCGGAATGTCGGGTTGCAGAAACCAAAGGCGGACAGCATGAGGATAAGTCCAATACGGGTAGTTGCTGTTAGCCAATAACTATTAAGTAGATTGTTGATTTTGATGATGGAACACGGATTTCAACAGATTTTTTATTGTTAGGCGTAGGCCGGAATAAGGCTTTTCGAGCGCAAGCGAGAATAAGCGTTTCCGGCATCCGGTACGAGTGTGCCGGAAACGCCACCACGCGCTACGCTTGGGTGGTCTTATTCCGGCCTACTGCTGATATTTTTATGAAGAAGCTTCTCTTACCTGTTGTTATCAGTTAAATCCGTGTCATCCGTGTTCTATTACAGAATCTTCGTGCTTTTAATCCCGCCTTTTTTAAGTCTCAAACAGATTTATGGTCAGACTGTAATTCAGGTAATAACTTGATTAGCTTAACGATAGCCAAACCAGTCACCGCATAAATTAAGGCCGCACCCACATAAGACGGGTAATACTGTGCTACCCGTGAAAAATAGCTGATAAATGACAGCTCTTCAAAACGGCCTGACAGCAAATAAAAACTGCCATTTGAAATAGCAAAGGCAGCTGATGCTGCCAGCGTTAGCAAACCGACAGTCTTTGTCAGTTCCGCACTATTCATTGCTTTAAATGGTGCGCAGTAACGACCGGCAACCCACATAACGGCATACGTGGGAATAAGGAAAATATAGGCAGGCGATACACACCAGCCGCTGGTGCCATTTTCGATAGCAACAAAATCAATCAATCCAGCCAACACCAATAAAAAGCCAGGCAAGGCTTTTTTACGGTAAAAACCGGCAAAGAAAAATACCGCTAATGAGGCATCAGGAAGATGCAGCACGTCACCAAAGTGATGAAAACGTGTCAGTACCATCAAGACAATCAACGGGATAGGTAAATACTCGACTTTTAGCCATTGTTTTATGTTCATAGTTTTATAGTGTGGTGGATTAAAAATAATGCCGTCCCTAGTGTATAGGTTAGTTATTATAATGGATTGAAAGGAAAAAGTTTCTACCCGCTGTGTTATAAGTGTAAACGAGTTGATATTGCTTATCCAACAGATTGTTTAATTTAGCACTTAACATCCAGTTTTTGTTGATGTGATAGGCAGAACGTAAATTAATCGTTATAGCATTCTATTTAGTAGGCTACTTTAATGCCGCCATAACCGGCAAGACCAGAGGTTCCGTAGCCATAGACCTCCTCGTATTGTTTATTAAGCAGGTTATCTATCCGCCCTGACAGTTGCAAATACTTATTTACGTCGTAACTGCCAGCAAGATTAAGTAAAGTATAACCGGCAATTGCTACGGGCACCGATGAATAAGACACATAAGCGGTATCCGCTTTCTGCCCCACCATTAACACATTAAAATGGATATGCGCCTTTTCAAGAAATTGATAATCTGCGTCAAAACTAGCCTTATCTCTAGGTCTACGTAGTAATTGAGTGTCCGTAACCAGATTCAATGTTTGCTGATAAGTATAAGTACCTCGTAAGGTTAGATCAGTTAAGGGACGCACTTCCATAAATGTTTCCAGTCCACTTGATTTAGCTCGACTGACATTATTGTTTGTATAAGGTGGTACACTTAAATACTGAATCAAGTTATTAAAGTTATTATTGAAATAACTAACGCTGGTTGTGACTTTTTTACGAAATAAATCCTGTTCTACTCCCACATCCCAGTTAATGCTGGTTTCAGGCTTCAAATCAGGATTACCTGATCCATAAATAGTGTCATAAAGTTGATTGAGTGTGGGTGCCTTAAATCCAGTACCGTAATTTCCTTTTAAGCGAGTCCCTGTTTCTTTAAGGTTATATAACTCATTAACTCGCCAAGTTTCATGACCACCAAACCGATTATTATCATCATACCTCACACCCACGGTTGTAAAAGACCGGTCAAACAGCTTGATCTGATCCTGTAAATAGCCACTGACTGTATTCATGGTCTTTTGTGGAATCGATGCGTTATTTCCGTATGGATCAGGGGATGCCGATGAACTACTCAAACTATCAGCCTCTTCTTCTACGCCCAGCGTTATTGTATTGGATTTATGAATATGGAAAATATTTTGGTAATCTAATTTCACCTTCTCTCCCAAATTAGCCGAAACAGCATTAAAACTATTAATGGGATCAACAGGGTTAAAAACATTTACATTAGTTCGATCCGTACTACTATAAGCTGCGCCTAATGTTTGCTCCCATAAACCATCAAACAATTTAAGGTGCCCAAAGCCTCGAGTAAATAATTCATTGAAGGTATTATGATTATTGGTATTATCACAATTAACACCGCCACAATCATCATAAGAAGCTCTGCCTTCGTTATAACGCAAGGTGACTCCTAAATCCAGATTATCAGTAATGTTAACACCTGATCGACCACTTACCGTAGTATTTGCATAACCGTTTGGATTAAGATTACCTAAATTCTTATCGGCGGTAGAGAATCCAGCCGTCTCCAACCTTGACGCATCCAAACTATAATTAACGCGATCAGTACTACCGGAAACTGCCCCCGTTGTTTTCCAAGTGTCATACGAGCCACCTTCGGCATCCCCTGTAAATTTAGCGCCACCTTTACCTTTTTTAGTAATCACGTTAATAACACCACCCATCGCATCGGATCCATAAGCCGCACTGGCCGCGCCTCGAACGACTTCAATCCGTTCTATATTATCTGTCTGGAGGTTTGCAAAATCAAAAGAGCCATCGGTACTGGAAGGATCATTCATCTCTACGCCATCGACCAACACTAAGGTATGATTAGCATTAGCCCCTCGAAGATATACCGCCGTAGGTTGACCTGGTCCACCCGATCTAATCACATCCAAACCTGGCACTGTCCGCAAGGCATCGGCTACGTTATTAACATGCTTGGCCGCAATATCTTCGGCTGTAATAACGGTTATGGCGCTACCGACTTCATCTTCTGGCGTCTCGGTTCTGGTTGCCGTGACCACCATATTAGGCAGTTCTAAAGAATTATCGGCAGGATTTTGTTGTGCTTGTGACTGGGCATTAAAACCCGCAAGTAATAAGGAGCTGGCTATAAATTTTTGCATAATTGTCCTCTGCGCCGCCCGCGCATAAAGATTGATTAATAACAGCGGAGGAGGACAACAGAAGAGAAATGAAAAACACGGAGGCGCGTAATCACTACGCAAAACAGCCCTCCGCTATTGCGAATTATGCTCACGGCCGGTCTCCGGGCTTTATAAGTGGCGTTAACCTGAATCATCACCTTCCCATGTTTATACACAGTGGCGTACTGATGATTCTTTACTTATATACCGTTGCGGGGGCAGCGTCGGATTTGGTGTAAACCTTACCGACTTCCCGTTTAACCAGTAGATTTAACTATCTTCTGGAACCTGAAAGCAGACGACAATTATAGGGGGTAATCTTTATAAAGCAAGTTGTGCGTAAATATTCACCTCCCTTTAAAAAAGGGGGACTGAGGGGGATTTATTTAAAAAATCTCCCCTAACCCAAGTCCCTCCGAGAGTGTGTTGATTTTTAATTGGAGCTGACCGCCAGCTCACGACCCATAAGTATAGTGCCCAACTATGAATAGCTGTGAATTGTTATCGGTGGCAAGGCCTTATTTTCACTGAAATTTGCACCAACCCACAGCCAAAAAACTTTACATGGTTTTGCCGTGGTTCTGGGATGAAAATTCATTCACTTTAGAAAATTCAATGAACCCTGCCAACCATCGTATAAACAAATACTTGTTTGACTGCCAATTGGCATCCTTCGTTGATGATTTCATCTTTCATTTGCCCGAATGTCGCCATGCATTTCAAATTTTATGGTTATTATTCAGCTGGTGATGAATTAATGCAGTTCCTTCAAGCATAAAACTATGTATATGCGCTCTATTAGTAGTAGCTGGTAACACATGGGGTGCATATCGAAATAAATCGCTTCTATTCATAGTTGGGCACTATACATAGTGGCCGTGATGGCCCGTCAGCCAAAATCATTTTTAAAGCAAGATTATCGTTCAAAAGCCGATCAAAACTTCACTCTGAAACAAAACTCCTATGAGAGTTTTATCTGTTTGTGTAAACTCAATATCATCACAAGCGAACAATGAAGGCGGGAAAAGCTCACGAAAAATTATGGGCTTTTTATAGGACAGCTACAAAACTATCAGCCTGAAGCACATTATGCAGAAAAACTTAAAAACGGAGCGGACATGAATTTACAACCGGATGAATGCGTTCAGTTTTACCGTATTTGGTGGTCATTATTAAGCTATGTCAACAAACAGATTAAGTTGTTTAATGACTTTCCAAGCCAGCTTGAAAATAACAATATTAAACAGCAAGACGCAGCAGTTATCCGGAACGCCTTGTGGGCATCAGACCGGCTGTTGCAAGACTTTATTGACAGCAACCCTAATAATTTATCAGATGCAGATTTAGAATTGGCAGCAAGCTGGAAAAATCGTGTTGCCGCTAAATTTTTTATCATGCGCCATTTGCAAAAATATAGTCTTTTCCTTAATGACTCTGATAATCCAATTGTTTACGGTGTCATCGGCATAGTCTCGCCAATCGCCGAAATACTGCCTTACGCACCTCCAATAATGGTGGATGCGGTTTTGCTGCCTTTTGGTAATAAAATCATTTTTGACAGCCTGCTTAATTCCTATCCGGTTAGATTTGGCAGCGGCATCCGCAAGGGTCTAAACAATCAGTTGCGTCACGCCCAAGAATTACGAGGGGTCGTTACCTCGTTAGATGCCACAGACCAAAACCAAGCTATTATCAACGGCAATCAAAAAATACTGATCGCATTTTACAAATGGTTGGCTAAAGAAGGATTGAGTGAAAAAATGCAACACGAGTATCATACCAACGTAAAAGTATTTGTTGACGATAGATTGTCATCGGCTATGCCGCCACGTTCGTTGCTAAGTGTTAAGGTTGCCGACTTGGATGCCTATTTTTGTGCCTGCGATAACAAAGCCAATCGGGTTAGTTTCAAACGTCTGGTCAAATTCCTGTGCGACTCAGATAGGATTTGTTGGGAAGAGACCAAAAGGATGGAAAATTTTTGAAACTCCAGTAAATCCATCTGCGTATAACGGGCATAACATCCCGACCTAGCCCTAGCAACGAAACTACAAACGTCCAGTTCTGACTGTTACCTGTTATTCGTCAGTTCCAAAAAGCCAATCTTAATACCAGCCATTCAGAATGGTAATATATGTAACGAAATCACAGTCGCCACCCGACCCAAACCGGTCAGTGGTGGCATTTGTCATCGGATGCCTGCTATATGGCGATAAGCGGACACTCGGCTTCAGCAACGAAGCGGTGGTAAGTATCATAACCCGGAAAAATTTGGTTAGGCTACGAAAACAGCAATGCTGCCAAGCCAGTGTCTCTTGTCTGTATCTGCAAGGGGCATACAAGTACGCGTTGACTTATTCGTCCACTGCCGCTACTTTATCGGCATTATCCTTATCTTCCGATTGCCCGCCGGGTTCGCCCAATTCCTCCTCAAACATCTGGATGGCAGCGTGCAAAGCGAGGAGGCCTGAACAACTACATCCCATTAAGTATCATGCTTACTTTTTCGGTGGAGAAGCAAAGGGTCGGGCCAGCGGCTCTCCCACAAAAATCCCCTGCCCCGGTTCCCAGACGCTTTTCCAGTAAGCCTCAATCAGCGTATTGCCCCGCAAGTAATAGTGTAGCAATACGCCGGGATGCGAAAATTTAACCGGATAATTACAGGGCTCAACGACTGCGCCATAGCTTGCCGTGGCACCCGCAGTTATCCAGTCAAGAATGTTCATTTGATCGCTACCTGTCAACACGCCACCTGCCGAGGTTAAATGATCGGCGATAGCGCCGGGCAGATAAGTATTTTTATCAATGTTGGCTACGTTCATCTTGCCGGTAAAATAAAACATAACATCGGCTTTATTTTCAAGGCTGTCCTGTTCCAGATAATTAACGGGCCAAAACCCGGCAAATGCCTTGACCACTTCAGGAAAAAATGCAGCCCGTGTGCTACGCGCCTGATCGCTGGTTTTTAATAAATACGCCGACCCTTGCGGGCGAGTGAAATCAGCGGCAACTCCACGATCAATCAAACGCTTAACGTCCTCAAACGAACGCCCTGCCAAGGTCATGGTGGGACGCCAACCATAATCAGTAAACGGTTTCTCGCTATCGGATGCAAAATAGGGACTTTTGCGGCTCTCTTCACAGACCTTTGCACAAAAGGCTTGATCAAAACCCGCCGCAAAAGCGGTAGTGATTGACATACAATCAACACGAAACGGCTTTAACCAGGTTAATACAAACGCTTGTACCTCTTTGGGTGTTTTTGCATCCACTTGTTCTTTTAGTTTGGCAAATTCTCTTTGTGACAAGGCGTTGGCTGTTGAATCAAACCGAACATGAATGATGTTGGCCTGTGGAATCTTCCGTTTACCTTGATAATAATCAGCGATATGTCGACTCAAGGGGTCTTTATCATTCACAACCACAGCCAATTGCCCGGCAGTCAACCCCGGTAATGGCCGGTACAGTAAAGGAATGGTGTCAGCCGCCAATACGCTGTGATTAAAAAACGCCATCATCAGCGTTAAAACAATAAAGCCTATTCGTTCAATCAGCATTTGCCAAGCTCCTTCAAATAACGTTGTGGGTAAGTATGCACTTCCCCCTTTGAAAAAGGGGGGAGTGCAAAGCGAGGGGGCAGAGGGGAATTTATCTAATAAAATCTCCCCTAACCCCTCTTTGTCAAAGAGGGGAACCGAATAATTACCGTTGTGTTAAACCATCGGTGGTATTTTTCAGAACCTATGCGCCTGTCGCTTTCGGTAGTGATACTTTTACGCTTTTCACGGGCATTTGGTTGACGCTGATTGACAGGTTGTTTTTTGACCTTTTTCATTCCATGTTGTCACTAATCCGGTTATCGCCCCGTCTTTGTAGTTAATTTCAGACTTTTTCTGGCCGTTTTCATACCACATCGTTACCAAGCCGTTGGCTTTGCCATCCACAAAAAATGTTTCAATTTGCTTTTGCCCATTGCTGTACCAAGAGGTCGACAACCCATTCTCTTCGTCGTCTTTATAGTTTATTTCAGATACTTTATTACCGCTTTCATCCCACAGGGTCGACAAGCCGTTTAACTTGTCATCTTTAAATTGAGCCTCCAATTTTTTAGTTCCATTTTCATACCACTCCGTTGACAAGCCGTTCTTGGCACCTTCTTGGTAATTGATTTCATTTTTTTTCTTCCCGTTTTTATGCCAGGCCCGCATCAAGCCTTCTTGCTTACCGTCTTTGTAATTTATTTCACCGTATTTTTGGCCGTTCTCATGCCACATGGTGGTTAAGCCGTCTTGTTTACCGTCTTTGTAGTTTATTTCACCGTATTTTTGGCCATTTTCATGCCACATGGTGGTTAAGCCATTTTCTTTGCCATCACGGTAACTGATTTCAAGACTTTTCTTTCCATTTTCAAAATACTCGTCATATTTTCCCGCATACGGTTTGTTTTCATTCGATAAAAAAGTCAATCCATCTCTGTCTTCTTTAACGGTAGTGATTCTTTCCGTGGATATGTTTTCTAAAAACCCAATATTGCTACAACCAGCCATAAAAAAAACTATAGCTAATAATCCTATTACATTTATCATAAAAACCTTTAAAGTATTGCAAGCATTTTTCTGCTTAATGATTAAGCCTGTCTATTTTACCCAGCCTGCCCGACAGACTGTTCAGGAACGTGCATAAAATAACTTGACCATTTATATATCCCCTCACCCTCTCCCGGAGGGAGAGGGAGCAAGATGCCTAAGTTATTTCATACGCATTCCTTAGCTTTTAAATTTCAGTAACTACCCGATAGATGTTGGCCCCAATCATAGAACACGGATGACACTGATTATACGAATTTCAACGGATTTTTTTTAGTCAAAAAAGACCTTGACTGTTTATATAGTCTTTTACTCGATTTTCAAGTTTTTATTCATTGATTTTAAAAAAAAATACTTGTGAGTCTATCAAATCATAGCTGAGCCCAGACAGCCAACCTAGTGACGAGGTATAGTCGCGACGTGAGCGTCGCTCCCGCAGTGGGAGCGACGCCCACGTCGCGACTAACGAAAACATCTTGATTTATCCGGGATTGCCTCAGTCAAGCTAAAAAAACTGGAACAACGGGTTTCAGAAATTAAACGTCCGCTACACGACAATTTAACTCACACGGATAACATCCTTCAAAGGGATGGTATCCGTTAGCATCGAAATTATTTATCTGAAAATCTATGGGTCATATTTTCAAGCTATTAGAAACTTCCCTTATCCGTGTCTATCAGTCAAATCCGTGTTATCTGTGTTCTATTTTTTAATGGCTGAGTAGTTACAAATCTCACGCCCATTCATGCGTCGGTTCAACTTTGCGTAATAACGCTTCCACATAAAATCCGCCCAACTCGGTTGATCGGCGCAAAATAAGTTGACCGCCATATTGCTGGGCTATTGCCTGTGCGATAGATAAACCCAGTCCATGACCGCTAACCGCTTCATCCAGTCGGGTACCGCGTTGTGTCAAAGAAGCCAAGTCGGTATCAGAAACACCCTGCCCATCATCTTCAACAATCAGGTGAACATCCTCATCAACATCAACATAAAAATATAAATTTATTGTGGAATTAGCCCATTTACAGGCGTTATCCAGCAAGTTTCCAGCCAGCTCCAACATGTCTTCCCTATCGGTTAATAGCGTCGTTGTCTCTGTTGGAACAAAGTTAATGGTAATATTTTTATCCCTGTAAACGCTTTGCAGCACTTTAATTAAAGCGGGTATATCCTGTCTGGCATCGAATTTTATAAATGTTGGCCCTGAGCCCGCCATACGCGCCTGCTTCAAAACCCGCTCCATCATGTTCTGCATGTTTGTCGTTTGGGTTTGCAGAACCTGGCAAATCTCCGGATGAGCCTGTAATACCGCGTCATGCGGGAGTTGTTTTAATACGGTTAAGGGGGATTTTAAGGCATGAGCCAAATCCCCCAGCGCATTGCGCGAACGCTGTAACCGTTGATCCAGCAACTTAAGCAACCAATTGACTTCATGCACCAAGGCACCCACTTCTTGCGGCACATCCGTATCAAGTTGAGTTATTTCGCCATGTTCCAACGCTTTAATCTGCTGTGCTATGCGGGTCAGACGATAAAATCCGCTACGTAAAATAATAACTTGCGTGATGATTAACAGCAGCAACAAAACCAGTGCAATAAGCGTGTACCGATACTGAAACGAAACGATCCTCGCCAACGTGGGAGACAAATCTTCAGCAACGGCAATAGTGATATTGCGCTCCAGTTTATTATAGCCATACACCATAACCAACAAAGGCTGTTGTTTGGGGCCGGTAATATAAAGCTTATTAGTTTCGCCTGGCGACAAGGCCTGGAGTGCAAAATCCTGATTTAACAGTGAAGGTGAGCTAATAACCTGACCATTGCTGATAAGCTGAAAATAGTCACCTGAAATGGGCTGAAGATAGATAGGTTCAATCTGCTTGCTGTTAAGTGCGATCGTATTGGCGGAATCAGGGTATATTGCGTCCAGAATGCTGACTGCGTCATGCTCCAGATGTTCGGCAACCGATTCTTCAGCCAAAGCACGAATTGAGCTACTGGTTAGCCACCATAAAATGATAAACACACTGCAAAGACTGACAAACAAACCCGCTGCCAACCGAAGTTGCAATGACCTCATTCAGACAACTCCTTAAATACATAACCTTGACCTCTGCGTGTCTCTATACGTTGTTTGCCCAGTTTATGACGTAAATGATTAACGTAAACTTCAATCACGTTACTGTCTTTGTTTGAATCAAAATCATAGATATGTTCGATTAAGGTGGATTTGCTCAACACCCGACCCGGGTGTAAAAGAAAACAACGTAATAATTTAAATTCAATGCCGGTGAGCTCATGCACCTCACCCACTTCTGTAATAACCTGTTGACGGTCTTCATCCAGCGTTAAGCCACCAACCTGTAACTTTCCGCCAGAATGTTGATGGACGCGATGCAGCAACGCGTTAATTCGCGCCACCAATTCTTCTATATGAAACGGTTTGCCCAAATAATCATCCGCTCCCGCTTTAAATCCGTCCACTTTTTCATGCCACGCATCACGCGCCGTAAGTATCAAAACAGGCAGGGTATTTTGTTTCGCCCGCCAGTTTTTTAAAACAGTCATACCACACCGCTGTGGCAAACCTAAATCCAGTATGGCCAGCTCATAAATACCTTCATTACCCAAATATTCGCCTTCAATACCGTCATGAGCCACATCCACTGCAAAACCGGCTTTTTCCAGATTGCTTTTTAACAGGCGAGCCAAATCATGCTCATCTTCAATCAGTAGCAGGCGCATGATAACCGTTTTCAGTTTACCGGTTTTATCGCCGTCACCAGCGCATTCACTGCATGCCGACGACTAACGTTAACCTCCAGAAAACCCGAATCATGCAATTGCTGCACAGCAACGGCTTCACGCATGACATGATCTTCCGATTCATCATTAAACAAATGTACAATCCATTGTTCCAGTAAATCGCTGCGGTTAAGCGGCGTGAGAACTTTAAAATAATGACTGACTTCTTCCTGAACCGCGCGGGTGTGCTGCCTTATGTCGTTTAAACCATAACGGTCACCGTTAATAAAGTGTCCATCAGGCTTTAGTACACGAAAAATTTCCTTAATAACCTGCTCTCGATAGCTATTAAAAAAATTGTGCAAGGTATAAGCCGATGCGATGATATCTACGCTGTCATCCGCTAATTGTTGCAAAGCCGTCAAAGCATCATCGGCACAAAAGCTTAACCGTCCATCCGTTACCCATTGTTGTAATCGCTGTTTGGCCTGCTCTTGCATGGTTGGCTCATTATCAACGCTAAACACCACAATATTGTCTTTGGAAGTCAATAAAGCCAGCGTAGTAATGCCGGTACCACCGCCTAACTCAACAACTTGCAAGGGCTGTGTTGTGTTTGGATAAGCACGCACTGCATCACCCACCAACCGACTCATCTCGGTTGCCGCAGGGCAAATCAATTGCAGCATGTCATACTCTTGACCAATCACGCTGGAGAACATGGCATCGTACTGTAAAGTGTTACTCATAAATAACTATTGCTCGATTCAAATAGTCGGTATCTTACGCTTTTGTTGCCAGCCAACCAATTAATCAATCAATGGCGGCTTTTTTTTCATGTTACCTCAAAACAATAATCTACCTACAAAACCGGTCTTTCAGCAGCAATTCTCATTATAAAAAATACTTTTAAATCATAATATTATGAGTCAAAAACCTCCGGTATCGATTTGAAATTTTTCGTATTTTTCACGGACAAATAATTTTTTTCCGGATTAAAGCTACCGGTTTATATCGGGCTCAAGGTGAACAATATGTCCGCGCTCGTCAAAAAAAACGGTAATCATTGAAGCCGTTCGGCACTGTTGTAATTCATCGGCTTTTACCTGATAAAACGCACACAGCTCTGTATCATTAACTTTTTTTTGCGCTGACGGCAGTATCGACCGCTTCCGTAAAGCACGACAGAATATCCAGCCTAACCAAAGCGTCGCCATAATTAATAAGGCTGCACCGTATATCCCCATAAGTTCCAACAGGCTTTTGTAACCGCCAAACCAGCGCATTTGATTGATCATTTTTTTATCGCCCAGCACCCAACTGCATAAGGTGACCAAAGGCACCAATAAATAAATCCACATCACCCAACAAATCGCCCAGACGAATAAAGCGCCCAAGCGTTTTTGCAGGCTTTGCAAATGCGGTGCATTTATAATGTAGCCTTTCATTTATGACGCAAGCCTCTGTCTACGGTAACCCATACGGCACGCAGTCCGCGCTTCTTTTTTATGGCCCGGACAGAACCGACAATCGTGGTACCGACATTGATAAGCCAGTACACGAGGGGATACCAGACCATCCAGTAATAGTACCGTGCAACGCCGCCGGTGCTGGCTTCATAGCGCGAATCGATAAACAGGCTGACGCCAAATTGTATCAGGCAGGTCAGGCTTAACAACATACTGGTCCAGCTGGGGCTTAAATCATGCAATGATTGGTTGGTTGATTCGTTAAGCAACGCTACCGGTATATAGAATAAATGCAACAGGATCAAAAATGCCCAGAAAATACTGATTAAGCATTCACCGTATAACAACCACATACCTCGGGATGACCAGCGAAACAGGGCGGGGAAATACCGCAGTAATACTTCGGTGCCACCCTGCGCCCAGCGTACCCGTTGTTGCCACAAGCCATCCAGGGTTTCCGGCATCAACACCCAGCACAAGGCGTTGGGTTCAAAATAGATAGTCCAGCCGGCCAACTGCAATTTCCAGCTGATGTCGATGTCTTCGGTGACCATGTCGTTGCTCCAATAACCCACGTTATGCAATGCAGATTTACGGAAGGCGGCAATAACGCCGGAGACGGTAAATACTTTGCCGTAAGATCGTTGCGCCCGTTTAATCATGCCGACAATGGCTGAAAATTCGCCCACCTGAATCCGGCCTAATAAGGTCGAGCGATTGCGTATTCGTGGATTACCGGTAACGGCACCAACATTTGGATTATCATTAAAATGCTGCACCATCCAGGCAATGGCTTCGGGAGCCAACAGCGCATCGCCGTCAATGCAAATCAGGATTTCACTGTTAGCCAGCAAGGCAGCGGTACGCAAGCCCATCGCTTTGCCCTGGTTGGTGTGTAAATTGACCACACGAAGCTGAGTGTGTTGTTCGGCTAAGGCCAGCAATATCGCCAGTGTATCGTCTTTACTGCCGTCATTAATGGCGATAATTTCAAAGTTGGGGTATTTTTGCCGCTGCAACACTTCCACGGTTTCACGAATATTAGCCGCTTCGTTATAACAGGGAATCAAAATGGAAACCGGCGGGTATTGCTTTAATTCAGGCAGGTGTTCGGCATTACCTTGCTGATGCCATTCATAGCGAAGATAAAAAATAATCGCACCAAACATCCAGATGTAAGCCATAAACAAAGGGTAGTAATAAATAAAGCCTTCGATAGCCGCATCCAGCGGTTGCCATGCCAGCAACAATTGATGCCATTGAGTTTGTAGCAAAGCGCTTAGGTGTTGCAGGGAAATTTTCATGGTTTTTTAGTGCCGCCCGCATTGCGCACACTACACCTGTTTTTTAAAACAAACGTCATGGTTAATGTAAGGCAGGTAGTGAAAAATGCTGCTGTAAATCCGTTAAGCGCGGCTGATCCGTAAACACATTATCGGGATAATAACCGATATGACTGACGCCCAATTTTTTCAATAGCTCCAGTTGTCCGATAAATACCGGCATGGGGATTTTCTCTTGGGTTTTCCAGTTTACCGCTTGCAGCTCAAACACGGTTTTTTTAAGCCCCTCGGGCTGTTTAGCTGCCGCTTTGACCAATTGTATAAGCCATTGCTTGGGATTTTTGGCATCTTCCATAAAAGGCATGGCTTCTATGGCAACATAATCATAATGGGCTAAAAAGGATTGATAGGATTGTGCGTACCATTCTTCACTGTAGGGCTTTAACAAAGGCAGTGCATAAAAATTACGCGCGGTCTTTATATCCGGTCGATAAATACGCACCCGATCAGCCAACTCATCAGTAAACTGGTTGATCAAATCGGTTTTATGTTGCGCCCATGCCATGCGCATGGCGGAGGTTGCATGCAGTTGTTCAAATTGATCAGGCAAGCCCCAGACTTCTTTGGCATAGCTTAGCGCCAGCGGGGATACATCTTCATAATCGGATAAAATGCCGTCATCATGAAACAAGAGCCCGTCAAAATTACACTGTTTGGCCAAATCTTCGTAAATTTCAGCGACATATTGACGCGCTTCGGGGTTAAACGGTGATAGCCGGGTGTAAATATGACTGGATAATTGTGCCTTGCCGTCCCGCCATTCCTGAACATACCAGGATTCCGGCGCTTCGCCTTTGAAGGCCATAATGGGCATCCAGGCATAAACCTTGACCCTGGCGACTATTTTTAATTGCCAGGCCACCCGATTGAACAAGTCCTGTATGACCGGCAAATGCCGATTGGGAAAATATAAGGCATCGGCATTGCCATCCCCATCAGGATCCGCATAAGCCTGTAAAAAAACGGTGTTGATGTGCATGTCTTTAATGCGCTGTATCGCCGCATCCAAGTTACGCTCCAGTTGCTTTGGGTCTTTATCGTAAAGATAATCCATATCCAGATGCGCTACCCGCAAAGGCCTGTCAGCACGCAGACCGGTGACAATTTTTGCAAATTGCCTGACATCGGGATTATCCACCATAATCAAACGCCGCAAGGTGCTGATATCAGCCAGCGTGTTAAAGCCGTCCATCAGTCGCATGGTGATTGACATTCCTGCTTCACGCGCAGCTTGCACGGCCATTTGATTATATTCCCCATACGGCCAAACCATCACCCGGGGTCTTACACCGGCATGTTGAAAGATAAACTCGGCACTTTTCAACAAGGCGGCATTAATGCGTAAATGATAATCTTCGTCCGTTTCGTAAACCAGCATGGGGTCGTCATAAATGCGCGTAACCGCCGCTGCCTGAGTATTGCCTTGCGGATTACCCAGCACGCCTTTATGTAGATCATAACTGTGAGAGGCGATTTCTACCAAGCCGGACTGCACCAATTCTCTTACCTGTTCCCAAGTAAGCAAGGGCTTGCCCGGCTCGTTAGCCGTGACATTACCCTCCATCCAGGTTCCCACCAGGGCAACCGTCGCTGAATAATGATGTTTTTTTAATAACGGAAAAATATGTGTATAAAAACTTTGATAGCCGTCATCAAAGGTCAACAGCGCACCTTTAACAGGTAACTCAATCTTGCCTGCTGCCGCATCAAGAATTTTTTGTACGCTGATAATCTGGTAGCCATTTTTTTTCAGCCAAGCCAGATGCTCTTCAAAATGATCGATACTGACGTCCATCGAATTAAACGGCGGTTTAGCGCCTTCTGCTCCCACAATGTCATGATAATTGAGAACCAAAAAATGATGTTCTGTGGCTGATGCAGTACTGAAGAAACCTATCAGAAAAATCAACCCGGTTAGCTTTTTAAAAAAATTAACTGCGGTAAAAGGGGTAAAAAGAGTCATGTCATCCAAATTGTAAAACTCACCTACGATGGCATACATAGTAACCGAAAAACGTACAAAACCGTTTGAATATTGTGTGATAAATAAAAACAGATTATCCACGAAATGCACGAAAGACACGAAAAAACTTTATACTTGATTTTCAAGTTCTCTCGCCTTGACTTTATAGATGGTAGGTAGCCCAGAGTATTGCTGCGCCAATGCACGCAGTCTGAAATAAGGTTTTTCGAGCCTAAGCGAGAACAAGCATTTCCTGCACATTCCTACTGTGCGCCGGAAACGCCACCACACGCTATGCTTGATAAGTAGCTGAAAACGCCCAAGCCGCTATCCCGGCATGGACTGCAGGGATCGAGTTGCCATGGATGGCATTCATAACACATCCACTCACTGATTTTTATACTCGATTTTATTGGATGCAATGTAATATCGATGAGTACGTCCTTTTACTCTGGATTCCGGCACAAATTAGATTTTTAATTGTTATATTATGGGTTACCAACTGTAAATCACATAGCTCCTCTCTGTTATATGCTTCTTCTTTTTTTCGTGCTTTTCATAGACTCTATTTTTTACCGGACGTGCCGAAGATCAATTAGATAATAACTGCCCAATTCTGCGAAAAACGTCCGCAAACATGTCTTTGGTCAGACGTTTGGTTTGGACGTTATAGCGACTGGTATGATAAGAATCAACCAGTGTGCGTCCATCCGGCAAGGTGTGTTGTGCATTATGGGCAAAGGGGGCACTACTCAGCTTTAGGTTACAGGCTTTTAAAACGGCCTGATGCGCAACGGTGCCCAAGGCCAATATCACGGCCTGTTCAGGCAGGGTTTTTAACTCGGCCGCCAAAAATTGATTGCACTGATTAATTTCAGTTCCGGTTGGTTTATTTTGCGGTGGCAGGCATTTAACGGCATTGGTAATTCGACAACGCTTAAGTTCCAAGCCGTCCGCCAAAGATTCGGACAGTAGTTGATTGCTGTAACCAAATTCATAAAGTGCTTCATAAAGTAAAAGCCCCGCATAATCTTTGGTAAACGGTCGTCCCGTAGCATTGGCACCATGCAGTCCGGGAGCCAAACCGACAATCAATAAGTAGGGATTTTTATCACCAAAAGGCGCTACCGGTCGGGCATGGTAGTCGGGATGTTTTTGTTTTACTTCACACAAAAAATCATCCAGGCGTTTACATAACCGGCAATCCTGATCGAATATTTCTTTTGAAAGCATATTTGTAAGGCTAAAGGGGAAAGTTTAAAGGTGAAAGGCTCAGTGCCCACAGTTAAGCGAAAATTGTTTAAAAAAACGGAGTGCAATCGCTTCAGCTATTGCCTGTAAAAACAGCTAAAGCTGTTTTACTCCAGCCGCAGTATTATATTATTACGATGCTTAACTGTGAGCAGTGAGGCTAAAGATTGCTTAAGATTTTTGGCTACCAATTTAAAGCGGGACAGATAAATAAAACTGGTCTATTGATTCCGGGAGCGCTGAGCCCCAGCTCGGCATAGTCAGTAATCGGTTTGACTATCCCGTGCCGAGCTGGGGCTCGGCGTTCCCAGAAAGTTATCTGTCCCGGCTTAGTTGGTAGCCAGATTTTTTATTCACCACGAAGACACGAAGTTTTTTGGTTTCTTTCTTCGTGTCTTCGTGGTGATTATTTTTTATGAATTTCAAAATACTCAATGTAGTGATTTGTATATAGGTCTTTCATAACCCGGCTTATTCTCTGACGGGTTTTTTATCCAGTTTTCTCTGCAAAGTGCGCCGGTGCATGTTGAGTGCTCTGGCAGCGGCTGAAATATTACCTTCATGCTGCATCAGTACTTTTTGCAGGTGCTCCCATTCCAGTCGCTTTATGGATAACGGATTTTCACTAATCAAGACCGATGAGTCACCTTCATTCTTATGAAGCGCATTGACAATTTCATCAGCATTAGCAGGTTTGGTTAAATAATGGATGGCACCAAGTTTTATGGCCTCAACCGCTGTGGCAATACTGGCAAACCCGGTTAGCATGACAATTTGCGTATTGTCATCCAAAGAAATCAGCTTTTTTACCAGTTCCAGGCCAGACTCATAGCCGATACGTAAATCGATTACGGCATATTCAGGAAGGCTTTGTTCGGCCAGAATCATGCCATCTTTTACATTGGTAGCCACCAACACATCATAATTTCTTTTTTCCAATGCGGACTTTAATACACTGCAAAAAGTTTCATCGTCATCCACAAGCAACAGTCGGGGGTTATCCGTTTCCAGGATCGTCATTATCAGTCTCGGTATTTAAAAGGGGAAGTTTGATTTCAACACAGGCACCGCCTGAATCACTATTATATAGGTTAATTTTTCCACCTAAGCGATTGATCGTGGAATAGGTTAAAAACAAGCCTACACCCAGCCCCCGTTTTTTACTAACGACGGGTTGTTTACCTGCGAATTCAACAATCTCTGAAGAAAATCCGGGGCCAAAATCCCGAATCTTGATGGTTATATTATCTAAATCCCAAGTTGCGTGAAATTCTATACCCAATTCAGTCGGGGACGCTTCGGCGGCATTATTTAAAATGTTAATCATTGAATGGGTTAAGGTGCGTTCAGCAATGATTTTAGCATTGATAGCAACCTGGGGGTCTATAAAAAAACTAAGCTTTGCACCCGGCTTGTGGGTTCGCCACTGCTTGATAACATCATCAATATAATCTGTTAATAGCATCACGCGACCTGATTCGGCACGCATTTCACCAGCTGATGCCGACATGACTGACAGGGCTTCTTTGCAACGGTTAATCTGTTGTTGCATAATCAACATTTTTTCGTTCAAATCCGGGTAGCGGTGGCCAGGATACTCCTGTTCGAGCTCGTGAGCCACTATCGCAATAGTGCCCAAAGGGGTACCCATATCGTGCGCGGCACTGGCCGCCAACGTACCCAAAGCGACAACACGCTCATCCCTTAACGCGTTTTCTCTGGCTTCGGCCAGGCTTCGCTCCTGAACTCTGAGCGTTCGGGCCAACTCAACTACAAAAAATGCAACCAATCCGGCACTGAATACAAAACCAAACCACATCCCGAACATGTGCAAACTAAAATAACTTTTATCATGCATGACGTGTGCATTTTGCAGCATTCGAAAACTTTCTTCATTAGAATTTAGCATGGCCGGGTCAGGCATGTGCGGCTCTATGGACGGTAATGGAATATTAAAAGCGATCAACATGGTATACAGGGATGTGGTTAATATCACCATATACCAGGCATAAGCCTGGGGCAACATGATAGCAGTAATAATCAGGGGCAACAGAAACACCCAAGTGATTGGATTGGAAGCTCCGCCCGTCAGGTACAACAGCGCAGCGATGGTAAAGACATCAACTGATATCTGCGTAAAAATTTCCAGCTCGGTGACCGGTTCATGGGTCTCCAGACGCATTGAGGTATAAAGATTAATCGCGCCTGATGATAACACCACCAACCAAAGCTGCTGCTCCGGCAAATTTATTTTAAGGCCATAGACGGATAAAATAATCAATACGACCTCACTAAGCATCATCATATTTCTGAGAATAAAAAGCCATTTAAGGTTTTGTCGAACCGGAATCTGTGATTTTGGAGATATATATGTCAGCATTTTATTGGCTAGTTGAGAATGATTGGGAATTAAAAGGCGCGAAAGGCCTAAAGATTATAGGCGTAAAATTAAAGCAGGCAGATGTTCTGACTTGCGCTTGTACCATTAAAATGGTGCTGCAACAATATGTCACATTTTTATTTGCAGTGTCTGTTGGTATTATCACCCCTAACTTTTAAGGCTCGTAACGAGTTTTTTAGCTGGAAGTTGCGTTAAATCACTCCTAATAGCCTCCAGGCGGTTTTTTAAACCGCCATTTTTTTGTCTTTTGTTACTGATTGCTAATCATAAAGCGACGCCTAATCCGCCCAAACCGCAGTAACCCATAGGTTCTTTGGCCAAATATTGCTGATGAAAATCTTCTGCATAATAAAAAATGCCAGCGGGCACAATCTCTGTGGTTATCTGATTAAAACCTGCTTGCGTTAGCAAATGCTGGTAAACTTTTTTTGATGCCAGCGCCTCATCGAGTTGTTGCTGACTGTTGGTATAAATTCCGGATCGATATTGCGTCCCGCTGTCGTTACCTTGCCTCATGCCCTGAGTCGGATTATGGGATATCCAGAACAGTCGGAGCAAGTCTTGGTAAGTTATTAATAACGGATCATAAATAACTTTTACCACTTCGTTATGCCCGGTCAAGCCGGTGCACACTTCATCATAAGTCGGGTTGGGCGTATAACCACCGCTATAACCCACAGCGGTACTAAAAATGCCGGGTTGTTGCCAGAATTTTCGCTCAACGCCCCAAAAGCAACCCATGCCAAATACTGCCTGTTGCAGGTTAACCGGAAAAGGCGGTGCAATGGGGTTGCCCGTTACAACATGTTTATTGGTAATGCGCATTTCAGCCGCTCTGCCAGGTAATGCTTGATCGGGTTCGGGCAGGGTAAGCTTTTTTGATGATAAAATCATAACTTATGGTATTTTGGTGGACGAATTAAGCGATTGTTGCATTTTATAGTACCGGAATTAATTATTATAACAAAGCAGTTACTGTTAACGAGAGAGTCATGAGAGAGCAAGATTTATTACGCCGTTTTTTATTTGAAGAGTTGGGCGTCCGGGGTGAATGGGTTAAATTAACCACCAGTTGGCAAGCGGCCAAGCAGCATCAGCAAGGCCCTTTAAACGCGCAACTTCAATTAGGGCAGGCGTTTGCGGCGGTGGTTATGCTGTCGGCAACCATCAAATTTAACGGCTCGATGATACTTCAGGCGCAAGGTGATGGTGATTTTAAAACCTTGGTTGTACAAGCCACGCATGATCAAAAGATACGCGGTTTGATCCGCAGCAATGACCACGTTCCTGAAGGCTCATTAGAAAACATGTTTGGGCAAGGACGACTGGTGTTAACCATTGAGCCTGATGACGCTCAACCTTATCAGGGCATTGTGCCGCTTCAAGGTAAAAATCTGGCAGATGCCTTGCAAACTTATTTTGAGCAATCCGAGCAACTTAAAACCCGGTTATGGCTGTTTGCCAATGAAACCGAGGCCGTTGGTTTGTTATTACAGGAACTCCCTGCGCAAAATAACGATAAGACGGATTGGGAACATATTAAGATACTGGCAAACACGGTCACCGGGCAGGAATTGCTGGAACTGGATTGTGAAGATTTGTTGTATCGATTGTTTAATGAAGAATTAGTCAGACTGTTTGATGCCGAACCGGTTGAGTTTCAGTGCGCCTGTTCCAGGCCACGGATAGAAAGAACACTACGTGCACTAGGCGAAGAGGAACTGGAAAGTATTTTGCAAGAGCAAGGTCGCATTGCAATAGCGTGTGAATTTTGTGGTGAGCACTATCATTTTGACAGGATTGATGTAGACGCTTTGTTATCTGCAGAAGTCGTAGCCAATTCCTCTAAAACACGCCATTAATTGACCCGTAAAATGAAACGATTTTTTATGTTAATACTGTCACTTTGGCAGCAACGCCTGAAACTCTATGTGGTTGCAGCCCTGACAGGTGCCATTATTGGTGTTGTGGTGTTGGCTCCCAGCTACGATTATATCGATTCCAAAACGCATACTGATAGTGCGGCCTCATCAATCGATTATATGTCAAGCCAGTTTAAAGCGCTGTTAAAAGGCAATGTGTTCCAAAATAGCATGATACTGTTTTATGCGGAAATTGGTGCCATGCTGGGTTTATTAACGATTGGTCTATACAGCTTTTTACACAGGCGCTTATTGCGTATTGAGCTGTTAAAAATGGAACTGGATAAGGATATACCTTTAATCATTCGGCAAGGCGAAGGGCCTTTACTGGAATTTAAATCATCTTTTCGATGGGACTTGGAGCAATCATGCACCAATCGGCAACTTGAAAGCGTGGTGTTAAAGTCCTTGGCAGGCTTTCTCAATAGCCATCATGGCGGAACATTATTGATTGGGGTGGCAGATGATGGCCGGATTGTTGGCTTGGAAAACGATTTCAAAACGCTTAAAAAGCAAAATCAGGATGGCTTTGAACAGACCCTGATGACAGCGATAGCGGCTAATCTTGGTGCCGATTTATGCACACACATTAGTATTTTGTTTCATGTTATAGAGGCTAATGCTGTTTGTCGGCTGATTGTTTTACCCGCCGACAGGCCGGTATTTTTAAACCAGGGAAACGCGCCAAAACTGTTTCTCAGAACGGGTGGTGGAACGCGGGATTTAAATATCCAGGAGGCACTGGAGTTTGCGCCCATCCGCTGGAAAAGAACCCATTAGCAAGTGGGTCACGAATCAACCAGGCTTGGATATTGCCAAAAAGAAGTTTGATTGATTGGCGGCAAGTATAAACACAAACGCTTTACTAACAATGAGCCTGATTTCACTAACTTTGTACTTTGGTTTACAGCACTTTGTACCGATGTTAAGGAACGTGCATAAAATAACTTCAGATAACCGGAAGTCCAGGATTTTTCATTGATACCATTTTTATAAATTTCATATTTAATAATTAATGAAAACAAATAGTTAATAAATTAATATACCGTAATTGGGGTCATTTTAAAATCCAGCGATCAAGTTTAACACTATGATTTATATACAAGACATCTGGTTGTCTGAAATTAAAGGGTCTGACCTGGGCTGATAAAAATAATCCATTATTTGCAGATTTATTATTAACAAAGTGGTATGGTTTATGTTCTATTTAGGGATAAATAAACCATACCCTGTTAGAGCAAAATTATTATAAAAGCCCTGTACGAAAATTAGTCAATTTCTGCTGCTTCCCAAACTCCAGCTTCCCGAGACGGTCACCACAAGAAAATGTGAACAAGAATCGTATCAGTCATGATAGCTCCTTCTAGGCATGAGGCTCCAACGTGATCAAGTTAAACAGGAAGCCAGGAGGCTGTCCGAGAATAGGAACCGTAGCGAGGGGAAGCCATTTTGAGTCAGATTTTTTGATCATTTGATATAAATAGTTTATTCGTGTAACTAAAATGAGCGGAAAATCTGGCCAAAATGGCTTTTCTGCAGTAGGTTTTCTATTCTCGGACAGCCTCCTAGAACTTCCTGGACTGGATTACCAAGCTGGAGCTGATGGAAACAGCCAACAGCCAGACTTATTGATTTAACGGTAGCAGTATTAGATATTGCCCCCATTGCTTTGCGGTAAGCGGTTAATATCGGATACATCGACCAGAAAACCACTTACCAAGCAAAGAAAACCCAATACATTGCCCTTTGCATTGGATTACCACGCAAAGAAACCTGATACATTGCCACTTGTATTTTGTAATCCCTATTTTTTTATTTTTCAATAAGTTGAAGACTAAATTTTAATGATTGGCAAGCTGTTACCAAGTAGTTTGCACAGGATATTATGGAAAAATAGTAGCTTTTTAACGTGTGGTAAGGTTTGCACTGGCCTATGTATGAGATTTTTATGTCCGATTAAGGCCGTTTTATCGTGGATACCGCTGTTTTTTGGTCAGTATTCAAGCGCTCGCTTTACTCTCCCCCGTTGAACAATGAGGAATACTTACTTCCAAAGAACAGCGGTTTTTTGCCGTCAGCCTTGACTGACTGTATTTACAAAAAACTATTTTGGGTAATGCTGTGAGCAGCATCAGTCTACTCCATAACGCCGTTATAGGGTATTATTGTCAATCCGGATTTTTGTAGACTCTATATGATTTACAGCGGGCAACCCATAACTCATGATTAAAAATGTAAGCGGGTCATAAGATGAATTGATATTGCCCAAGTCGTAGAGTCGTCATTCCGGCATGGACTACCGGAATCCAGTTGCCATGGATGGCACTTACAAAGCATCCAATCAGCTGATTTATAGTGTAATTTTAATAAATACGCGGCAATATAGATAAGTTCATCCTTGTACACTGGATCCTGGCACAAATCTGTCTGAAACAGATTTACATTTACCCGCAGGGCGACAGGCAGGATAGCCTGGCGTGAATCCATGCCGGGATGACGGCTTGAACGTTTTGAGCTATTGATAAGATTTGTGTTTATCGGTATTTTTTATTATTTACCCGCTAGGATCACATAGCGCCTTTTTGGATTAACTGCCTTTAAAATACAACCGAGCACCTCATGAACACTGATGATATTACCAAAGTAAAAAATTACCTGCTTAACTTGCAAGACCGGATTTGCCTGGCGCTGGAAGGCGAAGAGCCGGAAGCGCGGTTTATTGAAGATATTTGGGATCGGGCTGAAGGCGGTGGCGGTAGAAGTCGCGTTTTGGAAAATGGTCAGGTGTTTGAACAAGGCGGTGTCAATTTTTCTTATGTGCGCGGTATTAGCTTGCCGGCTTCGGCCACCGCTAAACGGCCTGAGCTGGCTAATCGTCAGTTTCATGCAATGGGGGTGTCGCTGGTTATTCACCCTAAAAATCCTTATGTACCGACATCACATGCCAATGTGCGTTTTTTAATCGCAGAAAAACCGGGTTCACCGGCTATCTGGTGGTTTGGCGGTGGTTTTGATTTGACGCCGTTTTATCCTTTTCAAGACGATGTAATCCATTGGCACACAACGGCACGCAATGCTTGCCTGCCTTTTGGCGATGCTATTTATACCACTTATAAACAATGGTGTGATGAGTATTTTTTTCTGCCCCATAGAAATGAAACGCGTGGTGTGGGTGGATTGTTTTTTGATGATTTAAATGAATGGGAATTTGGTCAGTGTTTTGCGTTTATGCAAAGCGTGGGAGACCATTATAGTGATGCTTATTTGCCGATTGTCCAGAAACGAAAAAATACGCCCTACAGTGAACGGGAGCGTGATTTTCAGTTGTATCGCAGAGGCCGTTATGTTGAGTTTAATCTGGTTTATGATCGCGGCACTTTATTTGGTTTGCAATCCGGCGGACGAACTGAATCGATCTTGATGTCTTTGCCGCCCTTGGTTCGCTGGAAATATAATTGGCAACCTGAGCCAGGCAGCCCGGAAGCTGTTCTTTATGAGAGCTATTTAAAGCCTCAAAATTGGCTGGGTCTTTAAATTATTAGGGTTGCTGTTATAGAGACCTTCGTTGATTAAGCGACTTTTTTTCCTGTAGGGCGTGCCGTGCGCACCTTGAAAAATAAGGCACGCACGGCACGCCCTACATACTTAATTAATTCAGGGCTCTATATTGGCAACCGAAGGGATTTATTTTTAAAATCTCCCCTAACCCCGCTTTTTCAAAGAGGGGTACTGAACAGTTATATTATTAGGAATACCTGAATGCAGGGATCATTAAAAAAAATGCACAGCCGTCTGGAAAGTCCGGTTTCTTATGATTTACCGTTAGGTGATCAGAGTATCGCTTTAAATCCATTGCTGGGTAAGTCGATCAAATTGACATATACAGGGAAAATTTCTTGTGTCCATTGCAATCGGGCGATTAAAAAAAGTTACAATCAGGGCTATTGTTACCCTTGTTTTATCACGCTGGCGCAATGTGATTTATGTATTATGAAGCCGGAAACCTGTCATTATGAAGCCGGGACCTGCCGGGAACCCGCTTGGGGTGAGGCGTTCTGCATTAAGCCACATATTGTTTATCTCGCCAATTCGAGCGGCATTAAGGTGGGCATTACCCGACAAACTCAAGTCCCGACGCGTTGGATAGATCAAGGTGCCGTACAGGCATTGCCTTTCTTTAAAGTACAGTCCAGATATATGGCGGGTTTGATTGAGGTGTCCATTGCCAAACAAGTCAGTGATAAAACCAGTTGGCAACAAATGCTTAAAAGCAAGGTGGAGTCGGTAGATCTGGTTAAAAAACGCGATGAATTAATGAGTCAATGTAAAGCTGATTTGGCTGACGTTAATCTGCGTTTTGGTTCGCAGGCGATTGAATTTTTACCCGAAGAACCCGTTGTGGACATACATTTTCCGGTAGATACTTATCCTGTCAAAATTAAATCATTTAATTTTGACAAGAACCCTGAAGTTTCAGGCGTTCTGCATGGCATTAAAGGCCAGTATCTGTTGCTGGATACGGGAGTTATTAATATTCGTAAATTTTCGGGTTACGAAGTGGAGTTTTCGATGTAGAATTAACAAATTTTGTAGATTGGGTGGCTTGCTTATTAAATGCATGGTCTACAATCATTAGGCGTTTCCGGCACTCAATCTCTGAAGCGTGACGGGGTTGACAACTCCATTACTCAGATTTTGAAAGTTATTTAAGTCTTCAAACGTTTCGGTCGGGGTTGAAAACCCCGACCGGCATACAAGATACAAATCGCATAGACGAGTTACAAATGAACTTTATCGATGGACTTGAATCAGAGACACAAAAAAATAATCACCAAAAACTCGTAATAGATAACCAAATAAGCCATGAATAAAATCCAATCACCGTCAGTACAAAATACAGTCAATACTGATAAAGTTAAGCTGCCCTATTTTGACTATTTATTGACGCTGTTAAAAGATAATAATGAGGCGGTAGAAAAGAGCTTTGGTCGACATGTACATTGGGGTTATTGGGAAGATCCCAAGCAAGCGGTATTATCAACGGCGGATTTTGAACAAGCGACAGAGAATTTAAGTCGGCAAGTCTGTCTGGCGGGACATATTGAAAATGGTCAGGCTGTGCTGGATGTCGGTTGCGGTTTTGGCGGCACAGTGGCACATATTAACGAAAATTATACCGGTATGACCTTAACCGGCTTAAATCTTGATGAACGTCAGTTGGTTAGGGCACGCTCAAACGTGTTGCCGCTGGCGGATAATACGCTTCAGTTTCAACAGGGTAATGCCTGCGAGTTACCTTATCCGGATAACTCATTCGATGTGGTTTTAGCGGTTGAGTGTATCTTTCATTTTCCGGATCGTGAGCAGTTTTTCAGGGAGGCTTATCGGGTGCTTAAACCGGGCGGGTATTTGGCGTTATCTGATTTTGTTCCCAGAGCTGCGGTAGTACCGCTGATGAACATTAAATTGCCCGAGAACATAGGCACTGCTTTTTATGGTGCAAACAATGCGCTATGCAGCGCTAAATATTATCAAAAGCTGGCTGAGAAGATACCCTTTAATCAGCAAATTGCGCGTGATATCACCGCAAATACGTTGCCGACTTATCCTTATTTAAGGCAGCTTGCCAAGCAACAACGTGGTGCCCCTAAAATGGCAATGCTGGAAACAGCGGCAATTGAATGCTTAAGCAGACTTGGATTAGTCAATTATTATATTTTTGGCTTTCAAAAACAGGCATAATGCTCTTTTTTAGGTCATCAATTCAGTGTTTTTTGTTTGTCCTGAAATTTAAGATAAAGACTGATAAATAATGCCTGCTCAATTTTGACGTTATTGTTTGCTATAATAATCGCTTAGTTAATGACCTAATTTATAACGACATGGTTTTGTAGCTTGTCGATTTAAACTTCAATCCAATCCAAAACATAACAATTATTTTACTATCAATGTTAAAGACAGAATCCCTGAACAGCTCCAGTCAGTTGTTCTTACCTTTTAATGGGAATGGCTAATTATGCAAGGATCTAGTCGAGTTATTCACCGGCTTTTAGCGGTGTACATTGTTGTCGTATTGATCGTCATTGGATTTGTTATTACCAAGCTTGTGCGAGATGAGGTTCAAACCTCACGATATCAGGCACGGTATCTTTCTGCAATCAGTGAACAATTAAGCTTTAAACTGGCTTCGGGCCCCAGTACCTCAATACGTTTTCCGGAGTATGGGCCTTACGATCAACGGTTGGGCTATACATTATTGCCGGAGGTAATTAAGCGCCTGGAAAAATCGGGTTTTAGCGTGACCTCACAAGCCGCTTTTTCGCCGATGATGGCAGAACTGGCTGATTACGGATTGTTCAACATCTATCATGAAAAAACCCAGGCAGGACTTCGCATCACCGATAAAGACGATCAGGTCGTTTTTAATGCGGTGTATCCTGCTTATGGCTACCCCGATTTTAAGGCAATTCCTCCGTTAATTTTAAACACCTTGCTGTTTATAGAAAATCGCGAGTTACTTAACGAAGATCATACTACCGTTAATCCGGCTATTGAATGGGATCGTTTGGGCTTTGCCGGGCTGCAATTAATGGCACACAAATTAGGCGCTACCAGTTCTGTGCCAGGCGGCAGTACCTTGGCAACCCAGTTAGAAAAGTATCGTCATTCAAAGAACGGCTACACCAATTCGATTGTAGATAAATTTCGCCAAATGGGTACGGCATCGGTGCGAGCCTACTTGATGGGCCCTGATACCTTAGAAATGAGGCAAGAAATTGCGCTCTCTTATTTAAACTCCATGCCGCTTGCCGCTACGCCGAAATTAGGCGAAGTTCATGGTTTGGGTGATGGTTTGTCGGCTTGGTATGGCGCTGATTTTACCGAGATCAATAAACTATTAAGTCCGGAAGCACTCAAGCCGCCGCATCAAATTACCCCGCAACAAGCACAAGCTTACCGGCAGGTGTTGAGTATATTGTTATCACAGAGAAGACCTTCCTATCTGCTGGGACGTGGTTATGAAGCCTTACAAAATTTGACCAACAGTTATTTGCGCTTACTGTCAGATCAGGGGGTTATTAGTGTGGCACTGAGGGATGCGGCTTTACAGGGCTCTTCAGTTCGCCCGCCCAAGTCAGTCGCTGAACCGGCTAAATTTATGACCGAAAAAAAGACGCAAAACGTATTGCGCAGCCGTCTTGCCCGTGTTCTGGGCGTAAAGTCTAATTATGAATTGGATCGCCTTGATTTAACGGTTAAAACTACGCTCGACTACAGTACCCAGCAAGCGATTACCAATGCGCTAAGGCAGCTCAGTCAGCCCGACCAGGCGCGTGCCGCAGGTATCCTTGGCTTCAGGTTACTTAACGAAAACACGGATCTTAATCCGATTGTCTACAGTTTAATGTTGTTTGAACGGGGCAAAACAGGTAATCTTCTGCGTGTGCAGACCGATAACTACGACCAGCCGCTTGATATTAACGAAGGCATTCGACTGGATCTGGGTTCCACGTCCAAACTGAGAACGATGGTGCATTATCTGGAGCTGGTTACTGATATTTATCAGCAGTATAAAGAGCGTCCTGCACAAGAACTCAGTAAAATTGAATTGCATCCCCGTGACTTTTTATCGGCATGGGTCATAGAGCAATTAAAACTGTCACCAAAAATCAATCTGGAGGATTTGCTTAATCTGGCTCTGGACAGACGTTATTCAGCCGGGCCTGGCGAATATTTTTTTACCGGTGGCGGTCTTCATCATTTTAATAATTTCACAGAAGATGAAAATAATAAAATCATGTCAGTGCGCGATGCCCTGCGTGATTCTGTCAATCTGGTCTTTATTCGCTTGATGCGGGATGTTGTTTATCATCATCTTTATAAACCGGACGGCATAGCGCGTTGGCTTGAAAGCACGGATGACCCAAAGCGCCAAGAATATCTGGAACGTTTTGCAGACAACGAAGGACGTACTTATTTACAACGTTTTTACGTCAGATACCAAGGTAAAAGCACAGAAGAAGCCATGGCAATGCTGACTAAAAGAGTATTTGCCAAGCCTTCACGTTTTACCATGCTGTATCGGGCGATTTACCCTGATCGTGACGAAAATGCACTTAGTGCTTTTCTTACGGCCAATTTAGGCAAAAATGCGCTGGTCGATGAAGATGTCTATGAACTTTACGACAAATACTCGGCAGAGAAATTTGATTTACAGGATCAAGGTTATATTACCAAGATTCATCCGCTGGAATTATGGCTGGTGGGTTATTTAGCCCAGCATCCAAAAGCGACGCGTGAAGAAGTTATCGCCGCCAGTTATGAGCAACGCCAGGATGTATATCGTTGGCTGTTTAAGAACCATAGAAAATACGCTCAACAGCGACGCATCATGACGATGCTTGAAGAAGAAGCTTTTAAAGAAATTCATAGCGCCTGGAAACGTGTTGGCTATCCGTTTGATGCCTTAACACCTTCTTATGCAACATCGATAGGTGCATCAGGCGATAGACCCGCAGCGCTGGCCGAACTCACCGGTATTTTGTTAAATGACGGTGTCAGGTTACCGGCTGTCCGCTTTGAGAGTTTGCATTACGCTCAGGGAACCCCTTATGAAACGCTAATGAACAAGACCCCGGATCAAGGTCAGCGTATCTTTGCCCCGGAAATCGCTAAAGTTGCGCGTGGCGCAATGATTGGCGTGGTCACGGCTGGAACCGCCGGACGTCTTAACGGTATTTACACGGATGCTCAGGGCAAACCCTTATCGGTGGGCGGCAAAACCGGCACGGGAGATCATCGCAAGCAAGTATGGGGCGCAGGCGGTCGATTGATTGAGTCGAAATTTATCAGTCGTGCTGCGACTTTTACATTTTTCCTGGGAGATCACTTTTTTGGCGTAATGACTGCCTACATCGAGGGAGATAATGCCGGACTTTATCACTTTACCAGCTCATTACCGGTACAAATAATCAAGTTTTTAAAGCCCGTATTGTCACCCTTAATAAACAACACCGAACCACCCAAAGAAATTATCAAGCCTGTGGCTAACGTGATCATTGCCGAAAATATTAAGCCGGTTATTAAAGTAGTGGAGACAAAGAACCTTAAACCGGTCGCTTTAGTTACAGAAACAAAAAAGAGCCTGCCTGACCCCAAATTAGCAACGCCTAAAGTAGTAATCAAGCCGTTGGTTGAAAAGGTAGTGCCTGTAGCGGCTGTTACTCCTAAAATTAACAAGCCTGGTAATGAAACTGCCGTGGTAAAAATTACCAAACCGCTGGTTGTAAAGACGCCTCCTGCCGTTACCAAACCGGTGACTGAAAAAGTAATCGCCAAAGTAGCCACCAAGCCTCCCGTTAAAGTGACAACTACTGAAATTATTAAACCGCTGGCTAAAGAAACAGTGCCTAAAAATACCAAGCCGCCAGTGAATGAAAAAGTCACTTTGACCGATAAAAATGACAGTGCAACCCGCTATTACAAATACCCTACACTTCCCAAACTGACTCAATAAAGAAATTTTTTAAGGGGTATCGTTAGCTTCAAGCGCTGATAATTCGGTTAACGTATTGATGTTGATAAATATCTCCGGTTCGTTGCTAAAATCGGCTTTAACCGTTTTTTGTTGCTCCAGCCAGTAGCCAACTTTACGTTGACCACTGGCCAGGTAATTTTCCAAACTGATTTTTAGCGATGTTTTTATCGCTAAAAAAACCGGATGCAAACGCACACCATCAAAAGCGACCGCCACATCCGCCGCATTTTCTGCGCAGGCAGCCAACAATTTTTGCAAATGTTCAGCTTTAATTAACGGCGAATCACACGGAACAACCACCAGTACATCAGCATCCGTATAAATCATTGCCGTTAATACACCCGCCAAAGGCCCGTCAAAATTGTCCGTTTGATCAGCAACCACCGGCAATCCAAATGCCTGATAGTGATCTCTGTTACGATTGGCATTGATAATGATTTGATCAGTAACCGCAGTGAGCGCAGCGATGGCATAGCTCACCAGCGGGCGACCTTTATAATGTATCAAGCCTTTATCCTGATTATTCATACGACGTGCTAAGCCACCGGCAAGAATGACACCGGCTACTGTTGTTTGATTAAGCATGATTGTTTACCTGACGATATCAACAAATAAGGCATTAAATCATTTTTCAGTTAAAATGAGTCAATTATTTAATCTCGATTGCTTTTACGGAACAGAGGGAATTATGTCTAACTTGGCTATCAAACAAGCTACTTATCAAGACATTATTGATTTGCCCGAAAACAGGGTTGGCGAGATCATTAATGGTCAGTTGGAAGTTCATCCGCGCCCCGCGCCTAAACACGCAGTCGCCTCTTCTTCTTTAGGTGCAGAATTGGTTTCACCTTTTCAAAAAGGTCGTGGCGGTCCTGGAGGCTGGTGGATTATTGACGAACCTGAATGTCATTTGGGTGCTCATGTGCTAGTGCCTGATCTTGCGGGTTGGCGTAAACAAAGAATGCCTATTTTGCCAAAAACGGCCTGGTTTGAGGTTGTTCCTGATTGGGTCTGTGAGATTTTATCACCCTCAACAGCACGCCTGGACCGGATTGTTAAAACGCCCCTTTATGCACAACTGGGCGTTACCCGCCTGTGGCAAATTGATCCTAACCTGCAAACCCTCGAAGCCTACCAATTACACGACTCGCATTGGCTTTTAATCGGAACCTTTGCCAATGACCAAGCTGTATCCATCGCTCCCTTTGCCGAGCATACTTTTTTACTTTCTGATTTATGGGAATAAGCCACATCAATGAAAAATAAATACACAGCCTCTATTTTAAGTCTTTGCTTGGGCGCAACCATTGCTGGTTGTACAACGACACCTGAAAAAACAGTTGAGCAGGCCTCCGTTGAACCAACAACGCTGGTTAACGATTATCCCACTCGTGATCGTGTTGAATATGTTTTAAACTGCGTAGCCCAACATGGCGGCCTTACCTACATTACACAATATGCCTGCGGTTGCAAGATTGATAAAATCGCTGAGAAATTGACCTTTACGGAATTTGAATCAGCAAAAACCTTTACTTATTTAAGTAAGGGGCAAACCGGCGATGCCGGCGCTGTTTTTCGTGATCCAGCCCAATCTAAAGATTTAAGGAAACGGCTGAAAGAAGCTGAAGCCTCTGCGGAAAAAAGCTGCTTTGTGAAATAATAACGTTAACGTACAAATGAATTAGATTGCAAAAAGAGATAAGCCAACCTTATACTTGATGTACAATTTTTTATTCATTGATTTTAAAAAATGATCCAGGTGAGTCTATCAAATCGTAGCTGAGACCAGACAACCAAGCTAATGATGAGCTATAGTCGCGACGTGGGCGTCGCTCCCACCGTGGGAACGACGCCCACGTCGTGACTAACGAAAACATCTCGATTTATCCGGGATTGCCTCAGTCAAGCTAAAAAAACTGGAACAACGAGTTATATTTAAAACAAAAACGGCGGAATCAATCCGCCGTTTTTTTACTGCATTTTCAAATATTACTACCCATCCCAAGGCCGCATTTTAAACTTAAGCCTTGTACCCTTAACCTTTTACCTCAATCACTTATCTATTTTAAGTGCTAAAAAGGCCGGGCTACCACGACGCTGTATTAATGCCGCGACGGATTTACCGGCAGGAAGATTTTTAGCGATTTTTTCAAAAGCGGCAGCATCCGTAATAACGTCATTACCAATGCGTAAAATAACATCGCCCGGTTGAATACCTGCATTTTTAGCGGCACCTTTGACAACGTTTTGAACTAATACGCCGCCTTTAATAACCTGCAAAACGTCTCTTTCCTCAGCGGTTAAATCGGTAACGCTAACTCCCAACCGGTTAGTGGGTTTGGCTTTCTCGGTTTTGGTATCCGCTACTTTATCAACCTGTTCGGGTAAAAGTCCTATGCTAAAGTTAATGATTTTTTCATTACCTTGCCTGAGGATTTTTAGCGTTGCTTTATTATTAATGGGCGTCATACCGACCATAGGTGGTAAATCACCTGATTTTTCAATCAACTGACCATTAAACTCAATAATAATATCACCTATCTGCAGCTCTGCTTTTTCTGCAGGACTACCAGGAATCACTTTAGATACCAAAGCGCCCTGTGGTTTCTTCATGCCAAATGATTCGGCCAGTTCGCGCGTTACATCCTGAATCTGTACCCCCAACCAGCCATGTGCCGCTTTACCACTGGTTTTAATTTGGTCAACAACATTCATCACCACATCCATGGGAATGGAGAATGAAAGTCCCATAAAGCCACCGGTACGGCTATAAATCTGGGAATTGATACCAACAACCTGTCCACCCATATTAAACAAGGGACCACCTGAATTACCGGGGTTAATCGCCACATCGGTTTGTATAAACGGCACGTAATTACCACCGGGCAAACTGCGACCTTTGGCACTCACAATTCCGGCGGTGACTGACTGCTCAAAACCAAACGGTGAACCAATCGCCAAAACCCACTCACCTACCTGAAGTTTATTGGGGTCACCAATGGTTACTGCGGGTAAATCTGTAGCTTCAACTTTTAACACGGCAACATCAGTACGGGCATCAGAGCCAATGAGTTTGGCTACCAGTTCGCGTCTGTCAGAGAATTTAACAATGATTTCATCCGCATCTTTCACGACATGATGATTAGTTAATACATAGCCATCTTTTGAAATAATAAAGCCGGATCCCAATGACTGGGTATCGCCGCCACCACCATTACCGCCACCATCAGGATTATTAAAGAAATGTTTAAATAATTCCTCCATTTCAGGCGGCATCCCTTCAGGCATGGGTTGCTCTTTTTGAGCAACCGCCTCGGGCGGGGCTTTTTGGGTAGTACTGATATTAACGACGGCTACACCATTCGCCTTTACCATCTCTGTAAAGTCAGGCAATTGCGCTAATACATTTTGATTAAAAAGAAAAACCAGAAACACACACCAACCAAGCTTTTTAAACATAAAATCTCCATTTTCCAACATTGATAAAAAAGTTGTATTACGTAAAACAATAAATTTTGTAACCTATACCAGCCACACAGCAAGCCAACGAATGGATCGTTGCCAACCGGGTTGCCAGGAGGCTGTCCGTGAATAGAAAACCTGCTGCGGAAAAGCCGTTTTAGCCAGATTTTCCGCTCACAACGTTAAATAGAATAACTATTCGCCTCAAATGATCAAAAATATGACTCAAAATGGCGTCCCTTCGCTACGGCTCCTATTCTCGGACCGCCTGCTGGTGCTTACTTTCATAATGCTTGATTGTCAGCGCTGTTGATTGTAGCCGACATAAACATGATGACTGAATCCGTCTAATCCCTAAGCTGGATACCTTCTGCAATAAATTTAACCGTTTCAGCCGGCACCTCACCCATTACGGTCAGTTGAAAGTTGTTAATGGTTCGGCTATAAGAATTAATGGCACCGACTGATTGAAGACCCGGTTGCAAGGAGGCCATTTTGTTTTCCATATAAATTGACACCGACGTAAAGCCATCGCTTAGTAATAAATGATCAACTGGCTGCTCTGCATTATGCATCGGCTTACGAACAAAAAACAATTCACGAAAACCGGTTGGCAATTGGGTTACCACAAAGGCCGCTTGATCTGAGGATTGCAACTGTATCTGATGAACAGGTTGAGCTGGATAAACGGCATCCAGAAATTTAACATCGACAAAAGGCATCGACTTTTTAACTTCTATATCCGTAAAAACAACCTGCTCCAGAAGTACACCTGAATTATCATAAACAACCACTTTAAGAGGCAAAAACTGTTGTTTTTCTATCCAGATTTTCCGGGGATAGCGGGCATTATCTTTTGGTTGAATAGCAACAATATAACTTGGCCGCATGGCAATGTTTTCTTCACCCACTATCTCAAACTGATAAATACCTCCCATATCATCCAGATTTTTAGGCATATCAACCAGAAAAGAATGTTCAAAAGGCCGATGATCGACAATCGTTTGTTGCGTTTCCTTAAACAGACAGCTAACCTGATCTGCGTCCCTGATAATTTCACGCAAGGGCGAATTTAACGACAACAGATGTTCCTGCTGAACACCCTTGTCAGCCGCGTGAACATATTTCATGGGTTCCAGCTTGCCATTTTTAAGAAATGCGACCGTTCCCTGATAGTTCAAGACTTCCATGGCGTGGTTCATTTTCGCCAATACCTGCCGGGCATTTAACACGGGCTCACTTGCAGAGACACTGCCTGTTAACAAGAATCCCAACACAAAAAAACACTTAACGCTCATCATTTTTGACTATAGGTCGCGACTCTGGCAAAGGGCTGAAAATTAGCCTCGCCATTGGTGTAAACACTATTGTTATGTGCCTGAAGATAATCATTAATACGTTTGTTCAGTTGACTTTGCGGCACTTCAGCGGGACTGACTGATTTTTCGGGGTGCTGTTGTTGCTCTACCTGAAGTGCCGATGCCGCTTTAAACGGCTGATCCGGATCATTCATACTACGCCCAACAATGACCGCAACAATAAGAAATGATGCCGCCACCGCAATTTGTTTATGACTTGGTTTGAGCCGTTTACGTTGGGGCAACAAATAAACCGGCTCTTGCTGGATTTGTTGATGTATTTTTGTTGAAAAATCAGCTTTTTTTAATAAAAAAGCATCTGCTTTCATGGCATGACTGGTCATTTCATATCGATTCAATTTATCTTGTAATTCTGGCTGTGAGCGCATTTTTTTCAGTAAAGACAAAGCTTCAAAAGGGTCGAGTTCATTATCGAGAAATTGAGATATTTTTTGATTTAAATCTTCAGACATTAAGAACCACCGTGTTCCAGCAAAGGGTTTAATTTATTATCGATCGCTTCACGCGCTCTAAAAATGCGTGACCGTACCGTACCAACAGGACAATCCATAGCGAATGCAATTTCTTCGTAACTCATGCCATCAAATTCACGCAACATAATGGCGGTGCGCATTTCTTCCGGAAGCATTTCAATGGCTACCTTAATAGTGTCAATTATTTCCTGATTTAATAACTGCCGCTCGGGGGTTTCCAACCCTTGTAACTGCGGTGCATTTTCAAAGACTTCTGCATCCTGGATATCTACCTGATAACTGGCACTTCTTCTTGAGCGTGATACCAGATAATTTTTTGCCGTATTGATAGCAATACGGTACAGCCACGTATAAAAAGCCGAGTCTCCCCTAAAACTGCCCAACGCCCGATACGCTTTTATAAAAGATTCCTGCGCCACATCCTGTGCTTCGCTGGAATCTTTGACATAGCGATTCACCAGTTGGATGATTTTATGCTGATATTTAATCACCAAAAAATCATAAGCAGATTTATCACCTTGCTGCACCCGCAATACAAGATCTTCGTCCAGTTGTTCACTGTACTTAGTATGACTGCTCACTACGGCTCTTTAACGTCATGAATGGACAAATACAATCGCATAAAGTTCTATTGTGTACAAAAATTGTGTTATCACTCTAAAAAGCGTTATTATCCATAAACAATGATAACTAAGCCACAACCTTCATTATAGTTAATGAAACTTTTTTACACTTTGCCCTGTGGGTGTTAATAAACTAATCACTATGCCAGACTCAAAAAATTATGACGTTCTTATTATTGGCAGTGGCGGCGCTGGACTTGCTTTAGCGCTTAAACTGGCCGACCACTCAATCCGCGTTGCCGTATTATCCAAATTTGCGCTAACCTCCAGCAGTACCTATTATGCGCAAGGCGGCATATCGGCTGTTTTTGATGCTGAAGACTCCCTGGAATCGCATATTGAAGACACCCTGGATGCCGGTGCCGGACTGTGTAACCCTGATATTGTCCGGCTTACCGTCACTCACGGAAAAAGCTCCATAGATTGGCTTCGCGAACAAGGCGTTGTTTTTACGGAAGAGGAAAGCCAATCAGGCGAAACACAATTGCATTTAAACCGCGAAGGCGGCCATTCTCACCGGCGCGTTGTGCATTCTGCGGATGCAACCGGCAAGGCCGTCTCGCTCTCGCTTATTGAGCGTGCGCAGGAGCATCCCGACATCGAATTACTCGAACATCATAGTGTTGTCGAGTTAATTACCGCACCCACACCGGCGGGTGATAAGGCCGTCAAACAAGTAGTGGGGGCTTATGTTCTGGATACCCAAAAAAGCCGCGTTAAAACCATGACAGCGCGTGTGGTGGTGCTGGCGACCGGTGGGGCCAACATGACTTACATTTACAGTACCAATCCGCATAGCTCGACCGGTGACGGTATTGCCTTGGCATGGCGTGCGGGTTGCCGCGTCAGTAACATGGAGTTTATGCAGTTTCATCCCACCTGCCTTTATCACCCGCAAGCCCGTTCGTTTCTTATCAGCGAAGCATTACGCGGTGAAGGCGGCAAACTGGTTTTGGCCGATGGTTCCTCTTTTATGCAAAATTTTGACCCGCGAGGCGAACTGGCACCACGGGATATTGTCGCCAGAGCCATTGATCACGAAATGAAAAAGCGCGGTATAGACTGCGTTTATCTTGATATCAGTCATAAATCAGAGGACTTTATACGCGAGCATTTTCCTACGATTTACCAACAATGTCTCGACTTTGATATCGACATCACCAAACAACCTATTCCCGTTGTACCGGCGGCGCATTACACCTGTGGTGGCGTGTTAACGGACAGCTATGCCCGTACTGACATCAAAAACCTTTATGCCGTTGGCGAGGTGGCCAGCACCGGTCTGCACGGCGCTAACCGCATGGCCAGCAACTCCTTGCTGGAATGCCTGGTTTTTGCTGAACGCGCCTGCGAAGATATTTTACTAAAACTCCCCAACATTCCACCGACCCCAAAAATACCGGACTGGGATGAATCAAAAGTCAGCGACTCCGACGAAGAAGTCGTTGTGTCACACAACTGGGACGAATTGCGCCACTTTATGTGGGATTACGTAGGCATCGTCAGAACCGATAAACGCCTGAGTCGGGCAATGAGTCGCGTGGAACTGCTTAAAAAAGAAATCGCCGAATATTACGGTAATTTCCGCGTTACCAGTGATTTACTGGAACTGCGTAATCTGGTCATCGTCGCTGAATTAATCATTCGCTGCGCACAACAACGTAAAGAAAGCCGTGGCCTGCATTACACATTGGATTACCCGGAAACCGATAACAGCAAACCACCACAAAACACCATTTTGACACCTTTAGCAAAAAGCCCGACGGTTTAATGCCCGCTTTAGGTGGCTTCGATCATAGAACACGGATGACACAGATGATACGGATTTCAACGGATTTTATTTTTAATGTTCTTCGGCGTGACGGGGTTTACAACTTCGTCACTCACGTTTTTACCCAGCCTGAACTAAACAGCTATACCTACCTAACGCAAACTATTTAAATAACGGTAAATATTAAACGTTTGGGACGTGGTTGCAAACCCCGCCCCGCCTTCAGTGCCGGGTTGTTGTGCCATAAATCAATATGTGTGGACATATACCCATTTTTCACCTATTGTAATTACATTAGTAATAACAATAGGTGAAATCATGCTTACCCTAAAACTTACAGCCGTCGGCAATTCCATAGGTGTTGTGCTCCCTAAAGAGGCATTGGATAAGCTACATCTGATAAAAGGCGATAAGATGTATCTGACAGAATCACCCGATGGTTTTCGGCTTACACCTTATGACCCCTCATTTGAAAAACAAATGACTGAGGCACGGCAAATCATGAAAAAACGTCGTAATGTTTTACATGAATTGGCGAAATAATGCCGGTTGTCTGGATTGATGAGTCTGTCGTTTTTGCATTGCATGAGGAACATCTTGCAGAACATGGCGGAGCAATAGTATCCGTGATCGTGGATTGTTGGAATCCGCGCTGCATCGTCCGCGAAATCTAGCCTTATACGAAGAGGTAGACCTTGCTGCACTCGCCGCCTATGGTTTTGGTATTGCCCGCAATCATCCTTTTATCGATGGCAACAAGCGGACGGCATTCACTGTAACTGAACTTTTCCTTGCTTTAAACAGACAGGAATTGATCGCAGATGATCAATCATGCGTCGTTACCCTATTAAAGCTTGCAGATGGCAGTCTTTCCAAAAAAGAGTTTGCCAATTGGATAAGAGATAATACCCAGTCCGATTAACGACAATTTCAGCTTTGCCTGTTAATTGCTTTGTGTGGATGCCATTTTATATTAGATAGAACGTGTCTTTATTAATTATTTCAAGGTAGCAGTATTACGTTCAGACACTAATTATTCAGCGGATTTATTCAGGTATCACCACACTTTCTATCATACTCTCTGCCTCCACCAATTATTAAAGAGTTGCTTTAAATACTCTTATAACTCTTGACCATGAAGTACCAGACCATGAGCCTTTTTCATTATCAATTGACTTTATTTCTTGATAACCATTGTTCTTTGAAAACGATTTCATAAATCTATCTAAACGCCCTGTTCTTAGAACATTAATACAAGGGCTAACGCAGACAAAATAATTTTCACCATCAAATGTTGAATTTATTAGTTTGAGCAATTCTGTTAATGAAAATAAGTCAATATCAATTATATTTGAAAATAAATGTAGTGTTGGAACTTGATTTTTATTTAAAAAATCAGAGCTATTTAAATTGTCAAAATCTTTGTTTATTGTCTTTAAACTAATTGATTCGTTAAATTTTACTATATGAAGTGCAGCACGTTTTAAAGCTATTTCTGAAGGTTCAATTAAAGAAATATGATTGATTTTAACATTATCATTGAAGTAATCTATAAAAGAAATTGTTGCTAATCCTTGCCCACATCCCCAGTCAACAATATTTATTTCGCTATTTAAAATTTCAGGTGGAAGACATTTAAATGCAGATGATAGTTTTTTATAGTGCATATCACCGTAACTATGTAAATAAGCATACAACTGGCTCTCTTCGGTTAAAATATTTACCCCACTTTTTAAAGAATAAAAAATTGAGTCATTTTTAATTAAACTGTATTGATTAACGGAGATTTGTTTTATTGCATTAAAAGTAGATGGTACATTTTCTAAAAATTTAGAATATGCAGTATTCTTCTCAATTAAAAATAACTTTTTATCAAAAGGTATATATTTTTTTGTTCTTTTTAAAAAGACATCTAATAAATTTTTAATTATTTTGTATGAAGAAATATGATCCGTTAAGTCAACGATTAGCACTTCATTTATTAAATTATTTTTTAAAAAGTAAAATCCTGGATCATTGCGTTTATTAAGTATTTTAGATTTAATAGATAACACGCCTTCCAAATTTTGCGACCCAAAATTGTATGCTATTTCTGCATAATAATTAACTATAGTGCTAATAATTTTGTCTTCAGTGTCTTCTTCCAGATAAGCGTGATTCAGTTTATCAAGTAATGGCTCTAAAATATTGTCATAACCTATAATATTTTTTATTCCAATAAGGTATAGAGCTGATGCTTCAAGGCGACTACTAATTTCACAATTGTGTTTAATCAGAAGGTTATAAAGTTGTTGAAATGGCATTAAAAAGCCAAATCTTTCAGATATATCTAAAAGTAATAAAGCAAATACATGAGTAGATTCAATTGTAAAATCTAATTGCTTAATAATTCTTAAATTAGCTGAAATATAACGCTCTATTTTTTCCTTGTGAACTTCTAAATCAGAAAAGCTTTGTGTTAATAAAAAATCATATAGCTCATCAATATTATCTTCTAAGAATAAATGTAAATCTGCATTAACCTTAGATTCTGATAAAAGTTTATCAAATATGTCCATATTAAGGTTTGAGCTTGTCAGATTCCATTTGAAGCATGATAGCAATTAATTTGTCTTTTCCCTCAGGGGTATTCTTGAAAGTATGTAGATTCTTTATTTGCATTTTTTTTGCCTCTTCCTTTAATTTTGTAATATTCATTTTTTCAAGCCCCTGCCGCCCTATTTCTAAAGGGAATAAAATTGCACCTAATTGCTGATCAATTTTTTCGTTAAGCTTAAAAATTTCATTTGTTCGTGATTGAATAGTTTCTTGAGAATTTTTCAATTCTAAATTTAATTTTTCAATATTTTCTTTAAGCTTAAAAATTTCATTTGCTTGTGATTGAATAGTTTTTTCAAACTGTTCTTTTACTTTATCAAAAATTAATCTTGTATATTCCTCAAAGTCTTTTTCAAAATTTTGAAAAAATTGCTGAAATAAATATTGAGATACGACTTTTTCTTTTTTTTTATAAGATATTGTTTTGTCTAAAACTTGGTATGTTTCACAATCATCTCTTAAGATATTCTCTTTTAATTTAACACACCAATTATCTATATAATCAAAGCTGTAATTATCTTTTTTGTTATTAAATACAAACTGGTAAATACTTTCAATTGTATAATAATCTAATTGGCTGTCTAATTTAAATTTAATATCAACTTCAAAATTTTCAGTTTTATACTTATTACGAAATGCTTCGTAGCCTTTATTAATCCCAAATATTAATGCGATACCTTCTTTTTTTTCATCTGGGAATTTGTTTGAAACAAAATCTGAAATAAAATTATCAATTGTTAGTCTTGCTCCATCACCATAGGATGCTAAAATTGCAACCAAGTATGTTTTAGAATCTCTAGGGATTTTATCAAGCATATATTTTCCATTATTTTTTTCTAATGCAATGGAATCTTTTCTTGCAAACTCTTCAATTATATTAGCATCTATTTTTGAATAGATAGTATTATGTAACTTACCATGTTTGCTAGTGTTAATTATAGCCCATTCAAAATCATTATTAACAGGAATCGCTTGATTAATAAATTCTTTTTTTATTAAGCTATTTATAACTGATAATGTATTAAAGTAATTTAGAGGGTAGTTTTGATATTCGTTACCCGCTATACTCATTAACGAAAACCCACCTAGCAGTTTATCGAATAATTCTAATTCTGTATTCCAATCTTTATCAACACCTTCAAGATTTAAGTTACTGATTTGGTTAGAGTTAGTGGCTTCTAAACTTGAATCTATTTCAACTAAATTGTCTGGTAAAAATGCTGCCCCACTTGAAATATTAAAGCTTGTTGTTATTTTTTTCTTTTCATCTTGGAATATTATTTTTTTAATTCTCGAAATAGGAAGAGGCGAGTCAAACAGAAAAAAGTTTTCCGAAATTTTCCTAGGTTCTTCTAAAGGATTATTAAAAATAATTTCTAAAGCACAATTCGTTTGGTCAGTAAATTTCGTGTTTGATAATAGCAGACAATTTTCAAACTTAGTTTGAATATCCTGACTTCTATTTTTCAAATAATTTGCAGGACAAATACAGCCTTTGCTCATGTAATGTGCAAGATTCACTGATTTTATGGGTAGAAAATATTTTTTTTCATTCATAATTATTCAATCTCAAATGTTCTTATATCGCCTTTATGTGGATTATTTCTACAAATCAAAAATAAATTAATTTTAGTGCGTGTAAAAGCAACATAGTAATCTTTTTCAGTAATAATTGTAGTATTTGCAATGAACCAATCAAATCTATCGAAGTTTGGAATAATAACAGTGTCAAATTCTGTTCCTTTTGATGATTTAAAAGTAGTAATATGTATTCCACTTAATCCTTGAAATACACCCATCTCTGCCTCGAATTTTGTACATTGAATAGGCGCAGAGAGTTGGTCTTTTATAAGATCAAAATATTTAGTAACGTCCTTTTTAGAAGGGACTAGAATACCAATATTATGAGTGTCGCCTTGGAAATCATTAATTATGCTCATAATACTTTCTAATTCACTATCGCTATCCCGACCAGTAATTTTCATTATGGGCTTTAATCCAGTTTGTTTGGCTTTATTTATACTTTCCTGTGGAATTAGAATATTTGGAAATACTGAACGTGTAAACTCAAGAATCTCCTTAGAATTTCTGAAGTTTTTATACATTGTATATTCCGCATTTTTAGGAAATAAATTAGCAAGCTGCTCTGGAGTACAACCATCAGCATATAGACTTTGCGCATCATCAGCACCATAAGAGACGTTATTTGAAAATTTTTTTATTGTGCGATAGAGATCAATGCTTACATCTTGACCTTCATCAATGATTATTTCATCATAGGTTTTTTGAATGTTTGAATGCGAAGTCCACAACAAAGTTCTATTTACATTTAAGGAAGATTCTATACTCTGAGAACCAGCAGATTGTTTTAAATAATGTTCTAATGTTTTTGTGTAAGTTAGCAATAAACTCTTTTGGGTATTTGTCGCATAATTACGAATATGCCTCCATAAACAGACTACACTTTTACCAGTGCCAGGACCGCCTGCTAATGCTATTGATTCAGTCTCATCTAATGCGGCTTGTTGATCAACTGTTAAATCGTTAACCACTGGTAGATTAAAATAGTACGCCATAATAATTATTTACCTGTTATAGTTTCTGATTTTGGATTAGAAATATGTGCTTTGTAATTATTAAGTGCTATTTCTTTTGATGTATTGGCGTAGCAATAGACACATTCGTGAGGACAGGTATTATACTCACCAATGTCTTTACTCATAATACAACCACAGCATTCTCTTTGTCCTTTATCTTTAATTTTTCTTGTTGTATGAATTTCATTATCAGTATCAAATAGCGTATGCTGAACAAATTCAACACCTAAGAATTTCATTAGTTTTTCATCCTGATGAAATAGTTTTATCATTAAGTCATCATCAATACACTTGTTGTGATTTATACCATATTTGTTTAAATCAAATTTTTCAGCGCAGGTGGCTATTTCTAAATTCCATTTTTGATTTAGTTTTTGCAATCCTTCAGCAAACTCAATCATGGTATCAGGAGCGAATTCAATATAATTAATATTTTCCTTTTTAAGATTATTCTCTACCTTCTTATATATTCCAATATCTGCAAAGCTGAAAACTAATTTACTTGTGTATTGGTTAATTTCATTGCCGATGCTTTCAAGTCTTCTAAGTAGCTCTTTAACATCAAGCTCTTTTGTAAGCAATAATGGATCAAATCGCCAAACAACTTTTTCTTTACCTATTCTATTTGAAAGTTCTTTGAATGTATTAATTCTATGTTCAACTTTTTGTACATTACCTTCAAACCCTTCTTTATCATAATCATTTAATGTGAATTGAAAATAATAGTTACCAATATTTTCATCAATAAAATCAAGATGTTTTAAAATAGGTTTTGGGTTTTTAGTCCAAAAAATAACAACACGGGTATCCTTAAAAGAAATATAAAGTGGCGTTCCATTAAATGGATTTTTCCATTTTACATAACCAGCTTTCCATCTTTCAACAAACCAGTCAGCGTAGAAAGTTGGGATGTCAGTTGAACGACTTGCAGAAACAATAATAGGTGTTTGGGCTAAAACTGTTTCGCCTTGTTCATTTACTATTTCTGATTTATTCCAATTCATTTTATTACTCTAAATGTTAGATTAATTCTTTCGCCTACAACCTTGCTTGTTTTTGGTACTTGATGTTGCCAATAATGTTGCAATTCACCCTGCATAATTAATAAACTTCCATTAGTTAATTCAATTTCAATTTTTTCTTTAGTATTAATATGGCGTAGTTGAAACTTGCGTGTTGCACCAAAATTTACAGATGCAATAATAGGATTTTTACCAAGTTCAGGTTCTGCATCTGTATGCCATGAAATTGAGTCGTTTCCGTTACGATAACGATTTAAAAGAACGCTATTAAAAATAATATTGGCTTTAGATTCAATTTTGGATTTTATTTCAAGTATTTCTTGAGTCCATAAATTAGGTTTTAGGGTTATGCCAGAAAAAGTGTAAGGTTTATCATTGTCGCCATACCAAGCCGTTAGTCTTGGGAAGTCAACCTTTTTTCCATACATATTCATTGATTCTTGCTTCCAATCAATTGTATTTTGAAGTTTTTTAAAAAACTCATCACTTATTGATTTTGAGAGAAAATCAGGATAAAAAATATATTCACCGTTCTCAACTTTGGTTAAACCTTTGTTTGCCCTATCTACAGAGTTTATTGGAACAGGACTATCGAAAATATCTATTTGGTTCATTTGACAAGGTTATTTAAATTACTAATAAAGGTAATACGGTATGGAATTCAACCGTATCAAACGAGGTATCCTAACCTTAAAACTGCGGGGAGTCTCTATTTTTGAGTAAAGATTTCCCTTGCTCCCAGCGTGTAAATCCTCAAAAATACCGCGACAAATTAGATTGCTACGCAAGCCCCAGCCGTCCTGGTCACTCGCTCACCACCCAACAAGGGGTGGTTCACATGCTCTCCAATGACTCGACGTGATTTCGTAAATCCTGTATTTTCAAGCCGCAAAGAACACTCTGTGAAAACACATGCACTATCACTTCTGGGGACTACTCGACTCCTTGTCTCGCAGCGATGGCTCTTCCGGGTTTCGTGGAGGATGTCCGGTTGTGTAAATTTCTGAAACGCCAATTATTCGGCTACCAACTAAGACGGGACAGTTTGAGGTTAAGCCGTTCGTGGTGAGCTTGTCGAACCATGAACGACTTAACCGCTAACCCTTCGACAGCCGAGTAGGCACATGCTTTTCGTGCCCGACACATTACGGTATCCGATGATAAAATAACAGCAGCAGCAAAACTACACATCATTATCGCATTTAAGCATTAAAATGTCGGACTGCGATAAAACTGTTGCCCAATATCTACTTAGCGCAAACCATTCAACACCCTCTTTGCTTCTTCGCTCGCTTCATTAGGGTGCTAAATGAGTATAAACCTCGGTGGTTGTTATTGACGCGTGACACCACAGGAGTAAACCTGTTATGACCGTTGCCAAGTTAAGTCTGCTCATCCCCTGCCATCGGTTCTGCATCAGGACTGGCGTTGAGCCAGGTGTCAAAAGCATTGAGTTCGCCGCGAGATTGCCGCTCACGAAAATAGGTCTCGGTCTTCAATGCGGAAACCTTTTCGGCAATGGCCATGACAAAAAATTGGTTCATTGATACATGCTCTTCCTCCGCAACCTTACGGGCATAAGTAAAGAGAGATTCGGGGACGCGCAGCGCATAATTGGTCATCAGGTATTCTCCTCTTGCAGTTGGCGCAAAAAAGCACCTGGGGTCAACACCGGCAGTCGAAAATGGCTGGCGGGAACAAAATCAGCAATATTCAAAGTGACCAGCACTTCAGCTCGGCCATTTAATGCTGTTTCCAATACCATCTCGTCGGCTGGGTCACGTAATTGTGGTCGCCAAAGGTAATGCAGATGTACGGGTTCAATAAATAACGACAGTGCGTCTAAGAAGGCATCGGTCGTGGCCTCAGTACGTCCGCTGACAGCTAGTTGTTCCGGTCGCTTCAGCACAGCTTCGTATTCCAGCATCAGTGGTACCGACGCCAGTGCTGTAAATTGACCGTTTTTTAGTGCCAATAGCAATGCAAACGAAGCACCATTCCGGCTTCGGGATGCGGCGACTAGAATATTGGTATCCAAAACAACACGGGGTATTTTCATATCGTATATGATATTACTATGCTTATAAAAGTCAAGATGTCTTATTATTGGCAGTTGTTATTCTGGTAGCCATGTAGATACCGGGTTAGCGACAGCGTAACCCGACATTTTGATTATTCATAGCCAATATCATCAGTCCTGTAGCGAATGTGTCGGGTTACGGCTATCGTCTAACCCTACATGGCTTATCCGCTTTTATCAACATTATTTTTAATGGCATATTGTTTACACAATGCATAAAGCGCCGGGATGACGATCAAGGTCAACAGTGTTGATGACACCATGCCTCCCACCATGGGCGCTGCGATGCGGCGCATGACTTCGGAACCGGTGCCGGTACTCCACAGAATAGGCAAAAGCCCTGCCATTATGGCGGTGACCGTCATTATTTTGGGACGCAGGCGTTCGGCTGCGCCAGTCATCAGTGCCAGGTAAAGATCGGCTTCAGTGAAAGGACGCTCTTCATCCAGGCATTGCCGTTGTTTTTCCCGATAAGCCTGATCCAGATAAATCAACATCACCACGCCGGTTTCTGCCGCGACGCCAGCCAGAGCGATAAAGCCGACACCAACCGCCACGCTGACATTGTAATCCAAAAACCACAGTAACCAGATACCACCGACCAGTGCAAAAGGTACGGATAACATAACGATAAGCGTCTCGGTCAAACGCCCGAAGTTGAGATAAAGCAAAAGGAAAATAATACCGAGCGTTAGCGGTACAACCAACTGCAAGCGCTGTTTGGCCCGTTCCATGTATTCAAACTGGCCGCTCCAGGTAATGTAATAACCTGCCGGAAATTTGACCGCTTGCTCCACCACTTTTTTGGCATCTTGGACATAACCGTCAATGTCGCGGCCACGCATGTCAACGTAAATATACGCAGACAACAAGGCATTTTCGGTACGGATTGCCGGTGGACCTTTGTTCAGACTTAAATGTGCCAGTTGCCCCAAAGGAATCATGGCACCGCCAGCGACGGGAACCAGCACATGCGTGGCAATGGCTTGCGGACTGTCACGCAGTTCACGCGGATAACGGATGATAACGGCGAACCGTTCGCGCCCTTCCACCATGGTCGTTACGGTTTCGCCGCCTACCGCCGTGGCAATAATGTCTTGCACATCGCCCACCAACAAACCATAACGCGCCAGCGCTTCGTAGTCCGGCGTGATGTTTAAATAAAAACCTCCGGTGATGCGTTCTGCGTAGGCGCTGGTGGTACCGGGAACCGTCTTGACCGCTTGTTCTATCTGTTGCGCCAAACGTTCCATTTCCGCCAAATCCTTGCCGAACAGTTTGATGCCGATGGGGGTACGAATACCGGTTGCCAGCATATCAATGCGATTTTTAATCGGCATAGTCCAGGCGTTGCTGACACCGGGTATTTGCAGCGCCAAATCCATTTCTGCAATCAACTTGTCGACCGTCATACCGGGTCGCCAATCGGCTTCAGGTTTAAGGTTAACCAAAGTTTCCGACATTTCCAACGGCGCTGAATCGGTGGCGGTTAGTGCCCGTCCCGCTTTACCGAATACCGATTCGACTTCGGGGAACTGTTTGATGATGCGATCTTGGGTTTGCAGCAATTCAGCGGCTTTGGTCGGCGACAAACCCGGTAAGGTTTGCGGCATAAACAGCAAAGTGCCTTCATTCAAGGTCGGCATAAATTCACCACCCAATTGCGAAGCCGGATACCAGGAAGCAGCCAGCATGAGCAGTGCAAAAACCAGCGTTAGTTTTTTGTAGCGCATGACGGCGGCAATAACCGGGCGATAAATCCAGATCAAAAACCGGTTGATGGGGTTGCGTTGTTCCGGCAGAATTTTTCCGCGTACAAACAATGACATTAACACAGGCACCAGCGTTACCGACAACAGCGCCGCTCCCGCCATCGCAAAGGTTTTGGTGAAAGCCAGCGGATGAAACAACCGGCCTTCCTGGGCTTCCAGTGCGAACACCGGCAGAAAGGAAACGGTAATGATCAACAAGCTAAAAAATAGTGGTGGGCCGACTTCCTGACAGGCATTAAGCAAGATTTCAGCTCGCGGCAGACGATCCGCATCGCGTTCCAGATGCTTGTGAACATTTTCAATCATGACAATCGCGGCGTCCACCATGGCACCAATCGCAATGGCAATACCGCCGAGGCTCATGATGTTGGAATTCATACCCAGCGCCTGCATGACAATAAAAGCAATCAGCAAGCCCACAGGCAGCATTAAAATGGCCACCAACGCACTGCGTAAATGCAGTAAAAATAGAACGCAAACACCGGCCACGATGACATTTTCTTCCAACAAGGTATGACGCAAATTATCAATCGCGCGGTGGATTAGTTCGGAACGGTCATAAACCGTTTGCACCGTCACGCCTTTTGGCAAACCCGTAGTGATTTCGTGCAGCCGGTCTTTTACGTTACTGATGACTTCCAATGCATTCTGACCAAAGCGTGCCAGCGCAATACCGGAAACCGCCTCGCCTTCGCCATTCCATTCGGTAATGCCGCGCCGCTCATCGGGCACCAGCTCAACACGCGCCACATCTCGCACCAACACCGGAATACCTTTTTCGGCTTTCAATACCAGCCGTTCCAAATCCGCTTTACCGCGCAGATAACCCCGCCCACGCACCATGTATTCGGTTTCTGCCAGCTCGATAACCCGACCGCCAACATCACGGTTACCATTGCGAATGGCATCACTTAGGGTTTGTAAAGAGACCCCGTAAGCTTGCAGTTTGTGGGGATCGACCGTGACCTGATATTGCTGCACAAAACCACCGATACTGGCCACTTCAGCCACGCCTTTGGCTTTGGTCAGTTGGTAACGCACAAACCAGTCTTGCAAGGTTCGCAATTCTGCCAGCGAATAGTTTTTTGCCAGCAGCGCGTATTGATAAACCCAACCAACGCCCGTGGCATCAGGCCCCAATTTTGGCGTCACGCTGCTCGGCAAACTTCCGGTGAGCGTGGTGAGATATTCCAAAACCCGCGAACGCGCCCAATAAATATCAGTGCCGTCCTCAAAAATAATATAAACAAAAGAGGTGCCAAAATAAGAAAAGCCCCGCACGACTTTTGATCGTGGCACACTCAACATTGCCGTCGTTAATGGATAAGTCACCTGATCCTCAACAACTTGCGGTGCTTGTCCCGGATATTCCGTGTACACAATCACTTGCGCATCGGACAGATCGGGCAACGCATCCAGCGGCATTTTTGACAAAGCATAAATCCCGCCAATGACGATAGCCAACGTTGCCAGCAGCACCAAAAACACGTTACGCAAAGACCAGGCAATAACATGATTTAACATGGTTACCGGTCTCCGTGTGTTGGCTCGGTGGGCTTTTGAAGCGTATCAGTCCCTTTATCGCCAAAGCCGTCCAAGGCTGATTTAAGATTGCTTTCAGCATCAATCAGGAAATTGGCATGAATGACCACTTCATCACCGGCCGTTAATCCTTCCAGAACCGCGTAGTAACCGTCAGCGAGTAGCCCCAATTTTACGGTACGAGGTTCAAACTGTCCTTCGCCCCGCTTTAACAACACAACCTGCCGTGTACCGCTGTCAATCACTGCCGAATCGGGAACAGCCAAACCCGCTGCCTTATCGTCCCTCGCCGCCAATGTTAAGCCGCCATATAATCCGGGCTTCAACAAACCTTCCGTGTTGAGCAATTCAACACGCACTTTGACGGTACGGGTTTCCGTTGCCAGCGTTGGATAGATAAAGCCGACTTTGCCACTAAACTGCCGATCAGGATAAGCGTTAATATGCACTTGCACAACCTGCCCCAAGCGCACCCCGGCTATATCCTGCTCAAACACATCCGCCAACAGCCAAACCGTGCTTAAATCGGCAATGCGAAACAGCAGCTCACCGGGCATAAAACGCATCCCTTCTTGCGCCGGTTTATCCAGTACCACGCCAGTCACCGGCGACAGCAACGATAGCGTATCCACCGGCTTTTCCAGGTTTTGTAATCGTTGTAATTGTGCCGGAGCAATATCCCAATAATGTAACCGTTGCAACGCGTTTTCGGCCAGATTTTTAGCGGTTGCCAGTGCCTGAACGCTACCCATTTTTAATACTTGTTGGCCTTGTCTCGCAATCAGATATTCCTGCTGGGCAGTGACCAGTTCGGGGCTGTATATCTCCAGCAACGGCTGGCCGCGCTTGACGGTTTGACCGGTGGCATTGACATACAAACGCTGAATCCAGCCTGCAAATTTGGGTGTCACAGCGTGGACGCGCCGTTCGTCAACTTGAATACTGCCCAGTGCGCGAATACTGTGAGTCAGTTTACGTTCTATCACGGTTGCCGTTTTTACGCCCAATTTCTGAACTTTTTCAGGACTGATCTGAATCTGCCCAAGCGTAGCCCGTTCGCCTTCATAAACCGGCAGGTAGTCCATGCCCATTTCATCCTTTTTAGGTACGAGTGACGTATCCGCAGCGCCCATGGGATGCCGATAATACAGAATTTTACCGGATTTTGGAGGAGTCATTGCTGTCGGTTCTTCTGCATAAATCGCCACATAATCCATACCCATCTCATCTTTGGTGGGCGTCGTCGAAGTGACTTGAGGGTTCATTGGATGCCGGTAATACAGGGGTTTTCTTTCGCTGACTTTGGTATCGTTAAGGTTTAGGGGGTTTTCTTGATGGCGTCCCATCCAGAATCCGAGGCTTAAGCCCAGTATTAAAATCAACATTAACGGGATAAATCTAGTCATGGCTTAACTCCTCGCCCACTTCAGCAGACAGTTCTGCTAAAATTTGCTGAGTGTTGGTCAAGGCCTGCCAATATTGCGTTTGATACTGAAAAAAGTTAATTTGTGTGCGTAACAAATCGGTAAAATCGGTCTGACTCACTTGATAGCCTGCCAGTAGCGAATTAACCGCTTGCTGAGCCTGCGGGATAATTTCATGTTCGAGCAGCAACAGTTTTTCTTTGGTCTGTTGATACTCGGTGGCTTTGGCTGCTATTCCGGCCTGAATTTTATGATGTTCGTCCTGCAAGGAATACTGCTCTTGTAAAAGTTCACTCTTGCGCTGATCAACGGCTTTAGCTTGCTTGGTGTTGGCATAAATGGGCATGTTCATGCTTAATTGGACATTGGCAAAATCGCTACGCGTCTGCCCTGCCGGGGTATTCTGCCGTATCGCATAACCGCCGCCCACCGTAAAGTCCGGGTAGAAATCCTGCTTTGCCAGATCCACCCTGTCTTTTGCAGCACCCAGCATCTTCTGGTGTTGGGCGAATAAAGGACGGACTTTCAACGCCTTGTCCTGTAATACAGATTCGATAAGAGTCGGTAATTTGAACGCGGGTTCTACCGGAATTTTTGCGGGCGTTTCCACCGCGAGATCCAGCAAGGCATTGATTAGGGTGTTTTGAGTGCGACGTAAACTGACCAACTCCAGTTTTTCACTCTTGAGTTTGGACAATTCAAGTTGGGCCAACAGAACGTCTTGCTGAGCGCCGGTGCCCACTTTATATTTTGCCTGAGCGATATCAATCAACTGTTGGAAGAAAAATTCGGCTTCGTCCAGTAAACTCAAAGCCCGATCGTAATAAAATAGCCGCCACCATCCCTGTTTTACTTCACGTACCAACCGCAAACGCGCTTCATCAACCGAATCAGTAGCGGCCAGCGCTTCCTGCTCGGCGATTTTTTCCCGCAAAGCCAGCTTGCCGGGAAAAGGGATCATCTGGCTAACACCCATTTCCACCATGGTCATATCTTCATCGCGCAGACTGAAACTGCGCGTTGGCAGGTTTAATAACCCAAAGTTGACTGTCGGGTCTGGCAAGGAACCGGCTTGAGAAGGGATTGCCGCCATCGCTTCAGCACGCGCCTTAATCTCTCCCAAACCGGGATTGCCAGCCAAAGCACGCTCAATCGCCAAAGGCAGCGTCATGAAAGTTTCATCGCCAGGCTTGGACTTTGATTCAGCCAAGGCCTCACCCCAGCTCACACGGACTGTACTGGTTGAAATATGAAATGACAGGCCCGGCGAAAACATCACCAGCCAAAAGATTACCGTAGTACACGCCAAATAGACGTGACGCATCGGCCACAGAAAAATAAAGAAAAACATGGTGGTTCCTTTTAAATCGAAAAAAAACAGGCTCCGCAAACGCAGAGCAGCTCTGTACCGGTAGGGTACAATCGATTTGGAGGAAGGCTAATTCAGCAGGGTGCAGAACCGGTAGATAAGCAGAACCCGTCGACCGAGCGGCGAGTCAGTTTTGCGAGGAACTTTTATGGGGGAATAAATTTGAAACAAGCACCAAAACGTCCATAGTAAACTCAGCATAAAAATCGGCAGATCCGGTTTGGTCAGGCGATTAAAATCGCTGAATGAATCAGGTTGCGAATCCATACAGGGCTTGAATGAGCAATCCTGCATAGTTTTGGGGGCATGATCCGGCTGATGCGAATGCACGGATACATGAGGTTCCGAACAGCCCTGAACAGGATTGGACATCGCAATCAATAACGAAGGCATGGTGCAGGTCGCCGAAATGCTCAAAGAGATCCAGCTCACCAGCAGCGCGAACACCAAGCTGTGCAGGTAAGGACGATTTCTTTTGGAATGCAATCCTGTTATCACTATGCCTCACTGCGTAGAAGATTAACTAACTTATAAGTTAGTATACGAGAAAATACTTAACGATTATACAACTGTATAAAAAATTAGGTTATCCAATCTTTAGGTTATAGGTTCGATATGTCCCTTAGAGCCAGCAACTTAAAGTCGGGAATAACATCCTTTAAAGGGATATTATCCATCCCAGCTTAAGTTTATAGCCGCCATTAGCGTAAAAACCGACCACCACTTATATCAATCAAGGCTCCATTAATATGCGACGACATGTCACTGGCAAGAAAAAGCACCGAACTTGCAACTTCTTCAGCAAACGTGTTTCTCCCTAACGGAGTCTGCTTGCGGTAATTCTCCATCATCTCTGCGGTGGAATGGATCTCATGATGCTGGGTTTCCACCGTTCCAGGCATAACTGAATTGGTGCGTACTTGAGGAGCGAGTTCTTTAGCCAAGGTATGGGTAAAGACCATAAGACCGCCTTTTGCCGCAGCATAAGATCCGCCACCGTTAGCGCCGCCCGTTTGTACCGAAAGTGAAAGCACATTAATTATACGACCGCTGCCGGTTGCCCGTAGATGCGGAATTGCGTGTTTGGTTAACAAAAAAGCACTGGTGAGGTTAAGATCCAGCGATTTATTCCAGTTTTCCAGAGTGCACTCTTCAATTTTGGCACGCTTAACCAAGCCGCCGCTGTTATTGACCAAAATATCCAGGCGACCTGCTTTTGCCACCAGCTTATCAACAATTGCGTTGGCTTCCTCTTCTTTAGTCAAATCGGCTGGTAATAACATGGCGTTAATATGTAAAGCCGATAATTCATCCAGCAATTTTTCAGCGCCTTCTTTACTGGAATGGTAGTGGATACCAATAAACGCGCCAGCGTGCCCCAAGGCCAAGGCCACGGCCCGTCCAATACCCACTCCTGCGCCGCTAACCAAGGCTACCTTGCCCGTTAAGTTTAATCTTTGCTCGGGTATCATGTTGGCACTCCTAAAAATAATGAGTTACTTAATATTATGCAAGTCATAAGAAAACACCACGAAAACACGAGTTATAGCCGCGACGTGGGCGACGCTCCCACCGTGGGAGCGTCGCCCACGTCGCGACTAACGAAAATATCTCGATTGATCCGGGATTACCTCAGTCAAGCTAAAAAAACTAAAACAACAAGTTTAAAGACTTTTTACTTTTTCCAGAACTTCCTGTGCATGTCCATCAGGTGTTACGCCATAAGCCACGTCAATCAGTGTGCCTTTTTTATCAATGATAAATGTAGAGCGCAAGATAGCCATACTCTTAACACCATTTTTTTCGCGTTCCCGCCATACGCCATAGCTTTCGCAAAGCTCGCCACTGGTATCCGCCAGTAAATCGATTTTTAAGCCAAATTTGTTTATAAAATCGATATGACTTTCACAAGAGTCTTTGCTGACACCGATAACAACGGTATCGTATTTGCCAAACTCCTCAGCAAGCTTGGTAAAATCATTGGCTTCTATGGTGCAACCCGGCGTGTCGTCTTTAGGGTAAAAATATAAAACGACATTTTTTTTATCGGCGTAATCAGATAAGTTAACCAGTTGATTATGTTGATTGGGTGAACTAAACAGCGGCGCTTTTTGTTGATTTTCCAGCATGGTAATCCCCTTTAAGAAACTGACAGATTATTAAAATAAACGCCGTATAAACAAACGACTCGACCAACATCATAATCAGCTAAACGCATAAAGTCCAGATATCCGCTTTTCCACTAAAAAATCAGTCATAAAAACCGGCTTAAAAGTTGCAACGCAGGATCATTCATAAACTGGTTTTAATAATGCGGCGGCACTTCATCACTATTTTCACCCCCGCCATTGCCCTCAGTAGACACACTCTTTATACGCTCGTTAAGTAACCGACACGTTGCTTCCAATCGACCTATTTGTTGCTGTTGCTGGCCGACTATTTTATTGAGTTCCTGCAGCAAGTCTTCTTGGTAAGCAGTCTTGATTTCAAGCTCTACGATTCGGTTATCATTCATAAGGGTTTTTAAATAACTTTAGAAAACTGATGCTGTTGTTTTTGCACCAGATACTTGTCAAAAACCATGCAGATATTACGGATCAATAAACGTCCTGCCGGTAAAACTTGAATTCCGGTTGCGGATACTGTTAATAAACCATCGGCTTGCATGGGTTCCAATGCCTGAAGTTCTTTTGCAAAATACTCACTAAAGTTAATGGAAAATTCCCGTTCGATAGTCGCAAAGGTTAATCCAAAATGGCAGATTGTTTGGGTAATTACAGCGCGGCGTAACTTGTCGTCATCATCCAGTTCAACCCCTTTAAAAACCGGTAATTTGTTTTGGCTGATAAGGCGGTCGTACTCGTCCAGTTCTTTAACATTCTGGCTGTACGCATCCCCAACCCTGCCAATAGAAGTAATGCCGAAACCTATCAGGTCACAATCTGAATGGGTTGAATAGCCCTGAAAATTTCGGTACAACTTGCCTTCCCGTTGGGCAATGGCCAACTCATCATCCGGTTTGGCAAAGTGGTCCATACCGATATAAACATAACCGGCTTCTGTCAGCTTAAGACCTACCATTTGTAAAATAGCCAACTTAACTTCTGCACTGGGCATGTCGGCATCGTTAATCTGCCGTTGGGTTTTAAACCGATTCGGCATGTGGGCATAATTGAAAATAGAAAAGCGATCCGGTGCGGCCGCCAGTATGGTGTCCAGCGTTTTGGCAAAGGTGGTGACCGTTTGCAGCGGCAAGCCGTAGATTAAATCAATATTGGTTGAGCGAAAGCCTTCAGCGCGTGCGGCCTCCAACACACTAAAAGTTTGTTCTTCACTTTGAATACGATTAATGGCTTTTTGTACGGCTGGATCAAAATCCTGCAAACCCAGACTGATGCGGTTAAAGCCCAGTTCACGCAATTGTTTAATGGTTTGCGAATGGGTTTCCCTAGGATCAACTTCTATGGAATATTCCCCGCTGTCATCATCTTTTAACAAAAAATGCTGACGGGTTACCGCCATTAATTTCTGCATTTGCTCAAAGCTTAAAAAAGTCGGGGTGCCACCGCCCCAATGCAACTGATTAACCACGCGATTGGAATCAAACAACTCACCTTGAAGAGCAATTTCTTTATACAGATTAACCAGATAAGGTTCTGCATGTTTGCGGTTTTTAGTGACTATTTTATTGCAGGCGCAATAAAAACACACGGTATCGCAAAAAGGAATGTGAAAATACAGCGATAACGGGCCACCGGCCGCATTGGATTTGGCGATGTGTTGACGATAGTTTTCATCAGTAAAGCCGTCATGCAATTCCAATGCCGTTGGGTATGAAGTATAACGCGGCCCCGCCTTGTCATAACGATTGATCAGCGCCAGATCGAACTTGAGAGATTGATCCATCATTTAACTGATCCATTAATGACTATTCTATGATTCTTTTTATCCGCCAAAGTCACCTGGTCAATACTGCCTATTAAATCACCCGGTTGTGACATGGCATTACCTGACTTTGAAATACGCGCCAGTAATTTAACCTGAGAAAAATTGGATAATTTCATAGTGGGCATCATTGCCATCGTGTCGTTTAAACTGACTGATAACGGTAAATCTGACACCTGTTTACGCACGATGGCCAAGGGCATTTTAGGGCCGGATAGCGCTTGCGCATAAACAAAAACCGTATCGCCGGGACTGGTCGCTTTTAGTAACTCCGGTGCCAGACTGACCTGTACATCAACAGCAACGCCCGCCACATCCGTGGGTTGGGTAGAGACGCGATTAATCGCGTCTCTACTTTCAATTTTAGCGTCTGTAGCGACGGGATTAATCGCGTCTCTACTTTCAATTTTAGCCAGTAAGTCTTGTATTTCTTGCAAGGGTTCAGAGTTGGGTGGCAGTAACGTTTCCAGTTTTTTCCATAACTTGATCGCCGTAGCAGAATCACCTTGTTGGGCTTTTGCCATCCCACCCAGCCATAAGGCGTTCATATTGTCAGGTTCCAGTGCCAAGGCTTTAAAGACCAATTCTGTGGGTTTTCCTGCCAGATTTTTATCATTGGCATAAGCGATGGCATCGGCATAAAGTAACATGACTTCGGCTTGATCACCCAACAAACGATAGGCATTGGCAAACGCATCAACCGCTTTAGGAAATTGATCCAAGGCTTTATAAGAACGACCCAACATTAACCAACCTTTAGCGTCATCAGGATTGACTTTCATCTTTTCGGCCAAACCGCCAACCATTTTGTTGATTTCTGCAAGCTTGAGCGCCTCCGGATCGACAGACATTTCAGCGCTGTGACTGATGGCTTGATAATTACCCAACGTAAAATAAAGTGACCCTGCCAACAAAGGGATTCCCAAAGCCAAGACATAAATCACCCACTTGCCCTGACTTTGTGCAGCGGTCACATGACTTTTTATTTCCAGATCATCACTCAAGGCCTGCTCAAGATCCGCTAACTGCTCCTCATATTGGGCCTGACTTAAGCCACCTGACAACCTGTTTTCTTTAAGTTCAGCCAAACGATACTGCGCAATGGCAATGTTGCGTTGATCAAGGTCAGCCTCTTGAACTGTTTGTTTGCGCCATAGCGGTGGCAAGATCAGTAAAAAAGCGATTAATATCAGAACACTGACAATCAGTAAAAATAGCATATTCAAGAGTGGTTACCTTTTTCCAACAAACTGCGAATTTTTTTTTGTTTTTCGACATCCCTTCGCAAGGTTCCTGCGTCAGGATGCAAAATGGCGGCGGCTTTTTTACGCCGGATAAAAACAAATACCGCGATTAAACCCATTAATAAAAAAACCACCGGAGCAATCCAAAGCACACTGGTTTTACCTTTAAAAGGCGGTTTATATAACACAAAGTCACCGTAGCGATCCGTCATAAACTGAACAATTTCTTCCTTGGATTTTCCCTGTTGCAGCATCTCATAAACTTGCCTGCGCAAATCTGCGGCCAGCTCGGCATTGGAATCGCCGATGGTTTGGTTTTGACACACCAGACAACGTAATTCCGAGGTCAAAGTCTCGTAGCTTTCTTGCTGCTTGGGATCGGATAATTGCCGATAATCCAGTGCGTAACTGCTACCGGACAGCATTAACAGAAAAATAAACAATAAACGCTTCATTAAGATTCCGCTTGTAATTTGGCAATTAAAGGAAGAAAGATTTGTTGCACATCTTCCGCAGTAACAGGCCCGGTATGTTTGTAACGAATCAGCCCTTTTTTATCAATGACAAAAGTTTCCGGTACACCATAAACGCCATAGTCTATACCGATGCGGCCATCCTGATCCATAATACTGACGTTATAGGGATTACCCAACGTATCCAGCCACTTTTGGGCATCATTAGGATCATCCTTATAATTCAACCCGACAATAACAACCGCTTGTTGTTGAGCCAACTGATTCAATATCGGATGTTCGGCACGACACGACACGCACCACGATGCCCAGACATTAAACAACCAGACCTTACCTTTTAAATCGGCAGGCGTTAATTTTTGCTCGGGCGCTTGCAACTTGGGAGCGGAAAAGTTCGGTGCGGGTTTGTTAATAAACGGTGAAGGAATTTCACCTGGATTAAGATTTAAACCCAGCGCCAGAAACACCGCCAAGATGATGAATAATAGTAAAGGGATTATAAATTTAAGCATTTCTATTTTTTTAAGTGCAAAACTAGCAGGATGATGGAAAAATTTTAAAACCAAGCAGCGAAAAATGATAATCAAAAGTAAAAACCTGTTTTATTTCTAAACGCTGCATAACAAAAAATGACAAGCAATCAGTAAAACTTACTTTTTGATCGGCATACTTTTGAAATAACGTTAAAGCACAGTGTTCATCAGCTTCACTGCTACGTTCAATAACAACCAGCTCAGAAGCATAGATCTGCACTATTTTTCTGCTTGCAAACGCATACTCAGTCCGGCGTGCCAAAAGCGTTGCCAACTCATCAATAATATGGTTTGTGATATAGATTTTCCGTTGTTGTTTTTCTAATTCCAGCCATGCCTTATAAGCTTGTTGGTGACGCTGGTCTGCTTTATGAAAAAGTGCTAAATAAGCCCCTGTATCAACAAAAATACGGTAATCTTTTATCATGGATTATCGTACAAATAATGATCATGATTATCCGCCAAATCGGTCGGCCCTTCGCCTTCCCAGACATCCTCATTTAAAAAAGCATAAGCAGTTTTTGGAGTTGCCACCTGATCGGGTCGAGTTTGTTGCAAAATAAGATATTCAAGCAGTCTTTTAATGCGTTGCTGTTGTGTAATGCTGGCGTGTTGAAAAGCGGATACCGCCTCCGGGTTAATGTTTTCAATATGTAGATTTGCCATAGTGGTTCCTCAATATTTTAAGGTAGTTGACTAGTCGATAATAAATTCAATTAACCGGTCACTGTGCCATTTTCGCAACGCGATAACGCTTATCACAAGCCGCGCACAAACCACCGACAGCCATAAATACCGCACCCATCCATATCCAGCGAATGAAGGCTTTGTAATAAATCCGTAAACTCCACGCACCTTCATTACCCAAGGGCTCGCCGATGGCAACGAATAAATCCCTGGACAACCCGGCATCAATCGCCGCTTCAGTCATCGGCATGGTTTGCACCTGATAAACGCGTTTTTGTGGTTCCAGTTGGGCAACCTGCTTGCCGTCATGACTGACAGTTACAAACGCCTGTTGAGCCACATAGTTGGGGCCTTTGGTTTGGGTAACACCTTTAAACTCAAAAATATAACCGGACATATCGATGGTTTCACTGGGTGCCATACGCACATCTTTTTCAACACTGTAAACGCTGGTTAAGGTGATTCCGGTCACAAATACAGCAATGCCTAAATGCGCGATAGTCATGCCATAAAAACCGGCGGATACTGTTTGCAGTCTTTGCCATGAAAAGCCTTTAGCGCCCAAGCGATCAATAAAAGACAGCACGGTAACGGCAACCGTCCACAATGCGAGCGTTAAGCCCAGCGCCGCACCCCAAGAATAAAAAGGCATCAGCGCAGGCAGCAACAAACCACCCGCGACACAAGCCGCGATAATCCAGCGCACCCGCAATGCCAACTGACTGATGGAATCTTTTTTCCAGCGTAATAACATGCCCAAGCCCACAGCAACAGACAGTGGAGTCATTAAGGGAATAAACACAGCATTAAAATACGGAGGGCCGACAGAAATTTTGCCTAAGCCCAAGGCATCAATCACCAAAGGATATAAGGTGCCCAGTAAAATACTGGCAGCCGTTACTACCAGCAGAACGTTATTGAGTAAAATCGCAGATTCTCTGGAGACCAGTTCAAACGTTGCACTGCTTTTAACGGTAGGTGCTCTGACGGCGTAGAGCAATAACGAACCGCCGACCACGACCGCTAAAAATACCAGAATAAACAGGCCGCGTGCCGGGTCACTGGCAAAAGCATGAACGGAGGTTAATACGCCCGAACGCACCAAAAAAGTACCTAACAAGCTTAATGAAAAAGCAAAAATCGCCAGTAAAACCGTCCATGTTTTAAAAACACCGCGTTTTTCAGTAGCGGCTAGTGAATGCATTAAAGCCGTTCCTACCAACCAAGGCATAAACGAAGCATTTTCTACCGGATCCCAAAACCACCAGCCGCCCCAGCCTAATTCGTAATAAGCCCACCAACTACCCAAGGCAATACCAAGTGTTAAAAACATCCAGGCCATGTTGGTCCACGGTCTTGACCACCTTGCCCAAGCGGCGTCCAAACGACCTTCAAGTAAAGCGGCAATAGCAAAAGCAAAGGCCACGGAAAAACCGACATACCCCATATACAGCATGGGCGGATGGATGGCCAAACCGGGATCTTGTAATAAAGGATTTAAGTCCCGCCCTTCCAAAGGCGCTGGAAAAAGACGTTCAAACGGATTGGACGTCAGCAATAAAAACAGGATAAAGCCGATTGAAACCAGCCCCATGACACCCAACACTCTGGCCAAGGTAGCGTCTGGAATACTTTTGCTAAATTGCGCGACCAAACCGGTCCATATCGTGAGTACCAAACCCCACAATAATAATGAACCTTCATGTGCGCCCCATACGCCTGAAATCAAGTACAGGACAGGCAATGAAGTATTGGAATTAGTGGCAATATATTTAACCGAAAAATCATGCGTCAAACAGCTATAAGTCAGACAGCCGTAAGATAAGGCCATAAACAATAGTTGTGCAAACGCGGCAGGCCGGGCGACGGCAACCCATCCCGCCTGACTGCGAAACGCGCCAATAATCGGCAAAGTGCCCAGCACCAGTGCCATACACAAAGCGAGTATCAGTGAAAAATGTCCCAGTTCTGCAATCATTGTTGTTGACCCTTAAGCTCTCTATCCATAACTATATTTTCAATTTTCTTCACGTTTAATTTTAACTGGCTCGATCACTTATCTGCATAAGCTTGGCTTGAGTGCTTTCAAGAATAAAATCCCTTAAAAAAATACTGGCTTTTAATATTTCGACACCGATTAATTCACCATCAGCATTAAGCTCAGCAGTAATATTAGGACTTAATTCAACGCTTGCCATTTCGTCTTCATCCGTCATAGCTAAATGAATAACATCTTGCTCCGGAAAATAAGTCATTTTTGGATTATTCATACGTTAATCTGCCTGTAGTTAACCTAAATTTAATTTGCTGTCGCGTAGTTGTATGAATAGTGACAGGCGTTATCTCTGTTTCACTTTCTTCATAAGGAATCATCACCCATTTACCACCCTGCTCACCAACCACTATCAAGCGGTGAGTTTCAATATCAAAATACCGTTCTTGAGAATAACGAAGAATGTTTTCAATCTGGATTAAATCAAAGCCACGAAGCTCAGCTCTATACTTAAGATAACCGGTAAAAATACACGCTTTATCAGACATTGTTTTGATAGTACTCTTTATTCATCCTTCACGGACTTAGGCTGATTTTTCAAACTGTCTTTCACTTCCGGCGGCATATAATTTTCATCATGTTTGGCTAATACTTCCTCGGCAATAAAAACACCCTGTGTATTTAACTTGCCATGAGCAACGATACCCTGCCCTTCCCTGAATAAGTCCGGCAAAATGCCCGTATATTCGACGGTCACTTCTTTGCTAAAGTCAGTTAACTTAAAGCGCACCATCATTCCGTCACCGGGTCTTTCAACACTGCCTTTAATCACCATACCGCCCAAGCGAAATAAGGTATCTTTCGGCGCTTTATGATCGACAACATCCGTTGTGGAAAAAAAGTACATCAGATTTTCATTAAAGGACTTTAAAGCGAATGCCGTGGCTATGCTGGCACCCAGCACCATCAAGAGTATAAGGGTTAATCGTTGTTTTCTGGCTGGTTTCATAAAGGCTTACCGTTTTTTCTTTAACGCATTCACAAAAAACTGTTTGCGTTGAATAACTGGAATAATAATGTTCGCAAGCAGAACCACCAAAGTAAGACCATAAGAAGTCCAAACGTATAAAGCATAACCTCCCATGGCAAAAAATTCTTGCAGACTCATTGTTTGTTCTCCAACACCATCGCTTTAACCCACTGCGAATTACGCTCCCTTTGGAGCAGTTCGACACGCACCCGCTGTATCAAGGCAATCAGATAATACATCTTAAATGATAAGGCCATTAACAATAGCGGTATTAGCATACTGACATGAATGGACGGTTTATCCATTTTGGTTACCGTAGGGCCTTGGTGCAGCGTGTTCCACCACTCAACAGAATAATGAATAACCGGAATATTAACCACACCGACCAGCGCCAATATAGCCACGGCTTTAGAGGCAACACGTTTGTCGTCAATCGCACCATAAAGCCCGATAACACCCAGATACAAAAACAACAAGATCAATTCAGACGTCAAGCGGGCATCCCAAACCCACCAGGTTCCCCACATAGGCTTTCCCCATAAGGAACCGGTGAATAAAGCGATAAAAGTAAAACTGGCACCGATCGGTGCGCTACTGATAGCGACTATTTCAGCCAATTTAATGCGCCAAATCAAGCCAATCGCGCCGGCAATCGCCATCACCATATAAATGAATAATGACATCCAGGCGCTGGGAACATGAATATAGATGATGCGATAACTATCGCCCTGCTGATAATCAGCCGGTGCCAAATACAATCCACCGTAAAGTCCTGCGGCCGTCAACAACACAAAAATAACCACCAGCCACGGCATTAAGCGTGCTGTAAACGCGTAAAAATGCGGGGGTGATGCCATACGATGAAAGAATCGACCTACGAAATCTGGAACTAGAAACATAAGAAAGGAGTTAAAGGTAAATTTAATAGTGGGAGGGAGAAAGCTATTCGCACCATGCGACTACAAGACTATAAAGCTATAAAAAAATAGATAGTTAGCCAAAATGATAGTTTATTGCTCCAGATTAGTCATGTGACGCGATATTTTATCGGGCTATTGTTATTTAATACTTGCTGTTACGCAAACTATATTGAAAGCCGCAAGGTATAGCACCTTATCAAATCAAGGAAAACAGCTTGGTATAACCATCATAGAACAATCGCTATATTTAATAAAACGATATTATTAGATTTTTATATCCTTAAAAAAGATGTTGCCAATCAATTAATACTCATCTTTAATGCCGCAGCAGTTGGCCAAGGCGCAAGCACCAAAGCCATAAACAAAATTGAAATCAAAATATTGATCTGGGCATCAACCGGTAAACCACTACCGGCTATTTCTACGGCATTGCTGGCAAAAATAAGTACCGGTACATATAAGGGCAAAACCAGCAGCGATAAAATCATACCGCCCCGGCGTAACCCTACCGTCAATGCGACACCGATTGCGCCAATCAAGCTTAATACGGGCGTTCCCAGCAGCAAGGTTAATAATAAGATACCTAAAGAATGGGTGGGCATGCCTAAAAAAATAGCCAACAAGGGCGCAACGATTAACAACGGCAATCCTGTGACCAGCCAGTGGGCAATAATCTTGCCTAATACCAGGATAGACGCCGGATGTGAGCTTAATAAAATTTGCTCCAACGAGCCGTCTTCAAAATCCGAACGAAACAGACTATCCAACGACAACATCGCTGCCAATAACGCGGAAACCCAAATAATACCCGGCGCGATAGCTTGTAATAAATGCGGCTGTGCGCCAATGCCTAAAGGAAACAGGGTGATAACCAGAATAAAAAACAACAGTGGATTGGCGATTTCCGAACGTCGGCGCAAAGCCAACACCAAATCACGCCGAATAATGGCAAAAAATGCGTGCGATAAAGACATCAGGATAAATTAATTCGTTGCACAGCTACATCGTGCAATTCGATGTCATGGTGTGATGTTAAAACAATCATTCCGCCACTGGCACAATGTTCGGACATTAAGGTTTCAATCAGGGCAATACCCTGTTTATCCAGTGACGTAAACGGCTCGTCAAGTATCCACACGCTGTTTTCGGTAATCAAAAGCCGCGCTAATGACAAGCGTCTTTTCTGACCCGCAGACAAGGCCTGAACCAGCACCTCATTATAATCCGTCAAATGTACTTTATTAAGCGCCTGTTGAATGGAATATTGCCCGGACTGACCCAAAGCCAACGATACTTTTAGATTTTCCAGCACGGTCAGTTCTTTTTTAACGCCGTCCAAATGACCAACATAAGCCATATCTGCGTAATATTGACTGTCATCAATGGCCTCGCCGCACCACAATACCTGACCGGCATCTGGTTCTCTAAAACCACATAAAATACGCAATAACGAGGTTTTACCGCTGCCATTTTTGCCTTCCAGCAATAATACTTGCCCGGAAACCAACTCAAAGGTTAGCCCTTCGAACAAGATGCGATCATCGCGAATACAGCTTAAGTCAGTACCTTGAAGCCTAAAAGTTGGTTTTGCCGTCATTAGTTAACAGTCAATGATCTCTGACGGACAGCTTCATACAGCAGCACGCCGGTAGCCACTGACAAATTAAGGCTTTCTACCTGACCCAACATAGGCACCGATACCAGTACATCACATTGTTCTTTGGTTAAGCGTCTTAAACCCTTACCTTCCGCGCCAACAACCAAGGCCATCGGGACGGTAAAATCGGCGGTATAAACAGTCTGTGCCGTTTCACCCGCCGCGCCCATAATCCATAAACCTTCGCCTTTAAGCCAACGCAAGGTACGTGCTAAATTGGTTACCTGATAAACCGGTACTGTTTCTGCGGCACCACTGGCGACTTTACAAACCGTCGGAGTAATGCCTGTAGCATTGTCTTTGGTAATAATAACGCCCTGTACGCCCGTGGCATCAGCCGTTCTAAGACACGCACCGAAATTATGCGGATCTTGCACGTTATCCAGCACCAGAAACAAAGCCGTTTGTGTTTCTAAAAGATTTTCAACCGCTGTTTTTAAATCGCTTTCTGATAATTCACCCGGCATTTCAACTTCAATAACAATGCCTTGATGATTGTTATTGTCAGCCAGACGATCCAGCCTTTTTCTATCGACTTTTTCAGGCACTATGCCCAGTGCCAATAAGTCCTCAACCGCTTGCCCCAGACGTTTATCTTGCCGCCCGCTATCAACCCAGGCCTGATGAATTTTTTTAGGGGAATAATCGAGTGCAGCTTGTACAGAATGTAGACCAAATAATTTACTTAATTTCATGTATTATTGAAGCATGGGAAGCATTAAGGTGTGCCGCTTGTTTTCCCAATCTGCCGAATGGAAATAAGCGGACGAGCAGTAGAAAAACCAGATCAAGCTGAACCTGAACTTGGCTTTTTCTTCCTGCGTCTTTTTTTAGGCTTCTCACTGATTTCTGCTTTTTTTACAGAACCTTCTTTTTGAATCAGCTCAAAATCCATTTTCTTTTCATCCAGATCAACACGGGCAACCTTGATTTTTACACTATCGCCCAAGCGGAAATTGGTACCGGAACGCTCACCTTTTAACTGGTGACTGGTCGGATCAAAATGATAATAATCCTGCCCCAGATTACTGATATGCACCAAGCCTTCTACATAGATGTCGGCCAGCTCAACAAAAAACCCAAACGAAGTGACTGCGGAAATAATACCGGGAAATTCTTCACCGATTTTATCCATCATGTATTCACACTTTAGCCAGCTCACCACATCGCGAGTGGCATCATCAGCGCGTCGCTCATTAGCCGAGCAATGCTCACCCAATAAAATCATGTCAGGAACGCCATAAACAAACGTCTCTATTTTTTTGTCCAATAAACAATGACGAATAGCGCGATGCACCAGCAAATCGGGATAACGTCGAATGGGCGACGTAAAATGCGCATAAGCTTCCAGCGCCAAACCAAAATGCCCCTTTAAATCAGGACTATAAACGGCTTGTGACATGGAGCGTAACAAAACCGTCTGGATTAAGTGGGCGTCCGGTCGGCCTTTAACCGAGTCCACCAAGTGCATATAATCCAACGGTGTCGGATTGACACCGCCGCCAAATTTCAAACCCAGCTCACCCAAAAAGGTTTTTAGATTAAGTAACTTATCCGGGCCAGGACCATCGTGTATCCGTAACAACTTGGGTATTTTTTTGGCATTTAAATACTTAGCTGTCGCACTGTTGGCGGTAATCATAAACTCTTCAATCAGCTTGTGCGCATCGTTACGCACGACCGGCACAATTTTTTCGATTTTACGTTCTTTACCAAAAACAATGCGTGTTTCCTGGGTATCAAAATCCATTGCCCCGCGCTCTTCACGACTCACGCGCATGACTTTGTAAAGTGCGTAGAGCTCACGTAGATGCGGCATTACCGACTTATATTTTTCAGCCAAAACCGTATCGCCATCAACCAGCATTTTTGCAACTTCGGTATACGTCAAGCGTGCATGAGAACGCATTACCGCATCATAAAAACGTGACCGTACTACTTTGCCCTGTTCGTCTATGCCTAATTCACACACCATACATAAACGGTCAACATCCGGATTAAGCGAACATAATCCGTTAGATAATATTTCCGGCAACATGGGAATGACTTGTTCAGGAAAATAGACCGAGGTACTGCGATTTTTGGCTTCTTTATCCAGCTCGCTATTAACCTGTACATAATGCGAAACATCGGCAATGGCTACCAGTAATTTCCAGCCTTTAGGCGTCTTTTTGCAATAAACGGCATCATCAAAATCCCGTGCATCTTCACCATCAATAGTGACCAAGGCAGTGCTTCGCAAATCAACGCGACCTTCCTTGGCAGATTCAGGTACTTCTGCACTTAAAGACTTAATCTCGTCCAGTAGGGCTTCAGGCCATAAATGCGGTAATTCATGAGAACGAATCGCCATTTCGATTTCCATACCGGGCGCGAGATGGTCACCCAATACTTCGATAATTTTGCCAATTGGCTGGCGTAATTTAGTCGGTTGATCGGTAATTTCGGCAATAACAATTTGTCCTTGCTTGGCTTTACCAGCGCCCCCTTTTTGCACCAAAAGCGTTTGCGCGATATTTTTATTATCGGGCACAACGTAGGTAAATCCATCTTCTTTATAAAGGCGTCCCACTATCTGATGGGTATTTCTTTCCAGAATTTCGACCACCGCACCTTCTCGACGACCTTTTTTATCAACCCCCGCCACTCGCACCATAGCACGGTCATTATGCAGCAAGGGATTCATTTCGCGAGGTGATAAATACAAATCATCCGACCCGTCATCCGGCCTGACAAAACCAAAACCATCCGGATGACCAATAACGCGGCCAACAATTAAATCCTTGTTATTAACCAGGCAGTATTGCTGCCCGCGATTAAACAATAATTGCCCATCGCGCTCCATGGCCCTCAGGCGTCGGCGGAGTGCCTCAAGGTCGTCTTCGTTATCAAGAGAAAATGCCAGGGCAATGTCAACGCGCGACAAAGGCTTTCCGACATGCTCTAACGCCGAAAGAATCAACTCGCGACTGGGGATGGGATTTTCATACTTTTCAGCTTCGCGCTGAGCGTATGGATCTATTGTTGAATTAAAATCAACGTCTTTTTTAGACTTCGATGGCATTTATATTTTAAATAATGAAAGACAAGATGATTGACACAATTAAGTATTATCCTTATATGATACATGCTTAACCTAACGATTAGAATTGAAAATAGAAAATCCTTAGGATCTTATTTTAACAACTCTATTCTTTTGCGCAACTTCCCTTAATTTACACTGTCGTTTTAATTGACAAAAACTGACAGCCTGAGTACAATGCACATTCACTTTGCTTTTAAAGCAACTCGTTGCCGGGATGGTGGAATTGGTAGACACGCTAGCTTCAGGTGCTAGTGAGCGTACGCTCGTGGAGGTTCAAGTCCTCTTCTCGGTACCAAATGAGTATACAACAAGACGCAAAGAAGCACAAACAAAAGCAAAAACCTGCAAGTTGCAAAGCTTGGCGGGTTTTTTATTGTCCAGCGAAAACCGGTAACTCAGAGCAATTTATGGGGCACCCATTTTAGTCAGGACAAAATACCAAAGTTTACTATAAGCCTCCCCTATTTTTTCGCGCTTAAAAACGGGCAGCAGCTGTACGCCCCTAAAAAGGGAGCCGAGCGGGCAATCAAATCACAAGCCTGTTTTCTGATTTTATCTGGATAATGCAATTTTGGTCGAGATAGAAATGTGGCGCACGCCTGTTTTAGGCCGATTAACTTCC
>JBAXXH010000008.1:0-59130 GCA_037127995.1 Methylococcaceae bacterium
GTATATTAAAAACCCACTGTTCTTACACAGCATCCAAGTTAGATTGTATATAATATCAGCTTTTTTATATAAATAAAACCTTAAACCCTCCAAAAGATTAATAAAAGATCGATTCAAAGCCACGTAACTTGGCACTTGCAACATTTTTATTGCCAAATAGTGTCTTAAGCGGTTAATTTTATAAGTAAAAATAAATAGCGGTCATTTCATTTTTTATTTAGGTTACGATGGATAAAAAAGTCCAAAAAATCATACCTGGCCGGTAAATAACAGACATCCGCTTGATGCGGCTCTTTTTCAGTCACTTAAATTAAGTTTATATTTTTAGACAATCGATGGGCTAAAATCATTATTCTGCACTCCGTCTTGGATCGAATGCATCCTGCACGGTATCGGCAAATAAATTAGCCGCCAAAACCAGGGCAAACATAAACACAAATGCAGCCGATAGAGACCACCAAACGATAGGTTCACGCGCCATTTCGAGTCGTGCACCGTTAATCATATTGCCCCAACTATAAGTAGTCGGATCAACACCAATGTTGATGTACGACAACACGGCTTCTGCTAATACCAGCGAACTAAAATCCAGCACAACCGAGATTAAGACGATGTGCATGACATTGGGTAAAATGTGGCGTAATAAAATTATGTTTTGTTTAACGCCTAACGCGTGCGCGGCTTGCACATATTCCATTTCTCGAAGCTTTAGGGTTTCTGCCCTGAGTAATCGGCATAAGCCTGTCCAGTTGGTCACCCCAAGAATCAGGCAAAGAAATAATAGCCGCATATCAGCCCGCACTATCACGCTGGTAAAATCCTGCTCATGATTTGCCATATAAACCTGAACCATCAAGATGGAGGCTGCTATTAACAATACGCCGGGGATGGAGTTTAGTGTGGTATAAATATATTGGATTACATCGTCTATCCAGCCACGAAAAAAACCCGCCAGGATGCCAAAGACTATTGCCATCGGCAGCATGATGAGTGTGGTCAGAGTTCCCAGCACCAAACCGGTACGAATGCTTTTTACCGCTTGATAAATAACATCCTCACCCACTTTATCGGTGCCAAGAACATGATAATAAGCGGATAAATATATTAAGGTGTAACTGAGCGAGACGATGATAAATACGACTGCCAAAACAGACTTAAGGCTTGTAGATAAAAGTAATCCTTGCCTTTTATCGCCTTGCGCCTTGTGCCACACGCCTAAATAACACAGTAATAACAAACCGGCCAAGCCTGCCCCTTGGGCAAAGCCGTAAGCAGTTTTTTGCAGTACATCAAAAAGGTGTTGCGTTTCGGGATCGTCTAAATGGCTACCGCCAAATTCCAGGCGGGGATAGCCCCATTGGGTTGTCCCATCGGCCAGTGTCATAATTTCTTTACTATAAAGCGTAGTGGCGAATGGCGCTGAATAGGTTTTTTCAGTGCGTTCTCGAAGTGGTGCCGCCCAATAATCCAATAGACTGATAATCTCGTTGCTTTTAGTGTTGGCAGGTTTGAAATGGACTGAATCCAGTAAGCCAATCAACACAAAAAACAGCAATACCACCAGTGATGCCATGCCGACTTTACTGTGGGCTATTTTTTGTAAGGGACGTTTAATATGTTCTTTACCCCGCAAATAAAAAGCCAGCACAAGCAGGGTAACGATCAGTATAAATATCAGTGCATCAGTCCATAAAACCACCATTACGACAGCCTCACGCGCGGATCAACGAGGGTGTAGGAAATATCAGTCAACAATAACCCAATCACATATAAAACCGATCCCAGAAAAACCATGGCTCGCACGATGGCAAAATCCTGACTGTTAATGGCATCTATCGTGTAACTGCCCAATCCGGGGATACTGAAAAAAGATTCCATGATTAAACTGCCCATAAATAACAGCGGCAAAATCACCACGACGCCCGTTAAAATAGGGATCAAGGCATTGCGCAGCACATGCCGAAACAAGGTTTGGGTTTCAGTCAAGCCTTTTGCCCTTGCGGTTCGAACATAGTCCTTTTCGACTTCTTCCAGGAACAGTGTCCGATACCAGCGAACCCCTGAACCAATGCCTGAAAATACGCCGATCAGCACGGGTAATATTAAAAACTTAACCGCAGCCCAGCCATCATCATAGCCGGAAATAGGCACCAGTCTTAATAATTTGGCGATAAAAAACTGCCCGCCGATAATATAAAACAGCGATGAAATCGACATTAAAATTACACACAAGACAATGCCTGCCTGCTCCAAATAACTGCTACGAAACAGCACCATGATTAAAGCAAAACTGATATCAACCACCAAGCCGACGCACAATGTTGGTAAGGCCAAGGCGAGACTTGGCCACATTCGCTCTTGAATATCTGCGCCAATATTTCTGCCACTATCGGATACGCCAAAACGAAACAAAAACAAGCCGACTGATTTTTGATAAAAAATAGTTTGAGTTATTTTTTGTTCTCCTTGTGCATCGGCATTCCATAACAGCGGGACATTATAACCGTGCTGCTGTTTCCAATTGGTTACGGATTGTTCGGTAACATGTTTTTGCCCCAGTTGCATTCGAGCCATGTCATCAGGGCTATTAACGATGAAGAACAATACAAACGTTAAAATATTGACCCCCATTAACAGAGGAAATGCGTATAAAAATCGACGGATAATATAGTGGATCATTGCAGGGTTTCCTTGGCACGGCGGCGATAGGCATTCAGTGCCGGAATTAACAGCAGCACAAACAACAGACAGCCCAGCACCAACGGCCAAAACAAGGGCTTGTTCCATGCCCGTCTTTTCTCTGCTCTTGCGGCCGTATCAATTCGGGTGTATTTAAGCCGGTTATTTGCCATTAAATTGGGCTTTAGATTATTATACCAACTATGGTATAGCGAAAAATTCTTGGGATGAAAGCCAAAAACCCAAGGCGCATCATGACGCACAACGGCCTGTAACTGTTGAATAATCTGGTAACGTTGTTGATTGTTATCCATGTTGCGCATTTGCTCAAACAAGCGATCAAATTCAGGATTTTGATAATTAACGGCATTTTCGCCACCGTGCTTAACTTTTGAGTTAGCGCCATAGAGCAGGAAAAATAAATTTTCAGGGTCAGGATAATCGACATTCCAGCCCCATACAAAAATCTGTTCATTGCCTGCCCGCACTTTTTCCTGAAAACGGTTGTAATCGGTAGCGCGAATAACCAGCTTGATACCCAGTTTTTCGAATTGTTTACGATACCAGTTCATGGTCGGGCGATCATCAATACTGACTGACGTGGTATCAAAATACAGAATCAACGCCTCTTTGGTTTTCGGATCAATACCGGCAGGATAGCCGGCCTCTTCCATCAGTTGACGCGCCACGGTGATTTTTTTACGTTGCGCCTTATTATCAATCCAATCGTAACTGTAAGGATTGATACCGTCTTTATCTTCCGCATAACCATAAATGCCCGGTGGAACAACACCTTGAGCGGCAACACCACGTCCGTTTCTAAAAATGGAAATATACTCCTCATAATCAACGGCAATGCCTATAGCCTGACGTAATTTTCTGGCTCTTGCACTATCGCCACCAACGGTAACATCCAGCATATTAAAACCCATATAAAAAATAGAGGTCTCTACCTGGGTTTGTAACTGGATGCCTTTTTTCTTCATGGAATCGGTCAGGGCAACACCCCCGCTGCCGGTAAATTGTATAGCCTGATCAAAACTATCCGAAGCAATGCCCGACGCATCATAATAGCCCTGCAAAAATTTAGTCCAGTAAGGAATGGTTTCCTTCTCCAGCATAAAAACGACTTTATCGATAAAAGGCAGTTGTTTTCCTGCGTCAGTTAGCAAGCCATTTTTTGTATCTTCAGGCTCACCTTGAAAGGGATACTTTTCCAAATGAAAGGACGGATTTTTAAGCAATATCATGCGTCGATTGGGATTATTTTCAGCCAATAAATAAGGCCCCGAACCTAACGGAAACCAATCCAGGGTAATGTTTTTATCAGACAATCCCGGTTGTTCATAAAACACATCCGCTTCCCAAGGCATCGGTGAAAAAAACGGCATGGCCAACCAGAAGATAAATTGGGGATATTTACCTTTAATACGGATGCGATATTGATAGCGATTGATGACTTTTAAGCCCGTCATTGGCAGGGTTTTTATATCGGTCTTGTGCTTATCACTGGCTTGTTTGGAAAAATCATCAAAACCCACGATATAGTTTTTCATGATTTCAGCGACAGGCGATTGTATTTTAGGATGCGCCAACCGTTTAATTTGATGCACATAATCGTCAGCGGTAAGCTCACGTGAACCCGTATTGTTAAAGTCGTTTAGCGTTTTAAGTGACTGAATTTGTACCGGCGTCAGATGATGATACAGATAATTGCCCTGTGCATCTTTAGCCAATGCAGGATGCGGCTGGTAGTTAATATGGGGCTGAATATCAATAACATAGTCGGTATAGGCAATATCACTGTCCTTTGCGCCCTCCCCTAATTTCTCACCGTTTTTATTCAAATAATTGATCTCCGGCATTTTGCTTGCCGTTAAAGTTGTCAATTGATACGGTCTTTTTAGATAATGGTATTGAAACGGCGGCTCATAAATCTGAGCGATAAAGGCATATTCATTTTCACTGTAGGCAACTGCTGGATCTAAATGTTTGGGGCGCTCTGAAAACGATTGGTACAAAACCGAAAGTTTACCTTCATTCTCTGTGTAGGGGTTGTTAAATTGTGAAACATCGCAAGCCGTCAACAGTTCGGTGAGGCATAATAAAATTTGATAGGTTGGTATCTTCATAGACAAAAAACTGGACATCGATAATCGGGTCGTAGATACTTGAAGGATAATCCATTAAATGTGAATGGGTGCAGGTTGAAATCCGTAGAGACGCGATTAATCGCGTCTCTACTACTATTGTAACAACAAAAACAAAAATACGGGGAGATGATAATGGGTTTTATGCAGGGCAAACGGGTCTTAATTGTGGGTTTAGCCAGTAATCGTTCTATTGCATGGGGTATTGCTCAAGCCATGCATCGCGAAGGCGCTGAATTGGCTTTTACATTCCAAAATGAAAAGCTGCAAAGTCGGGTCGAAGAGATGGCTGAAAAATGTGCTTCAAAAATCACTATTGAATGCGATGTCAGCATTGATGAGCATATCAGCAATGTATTTGCCAAACTGGGCGAACAGTGGGATGGTTTGGATTGTATCGTGCATTCGGTTGCTTTCGCGCCGCGTGACGCCCTTAATGGCGATTATGTTGACGTTACCACCCGCGAGAACTTTAAAACGGCTCATGACGTGAGCTCTTACAGCTTTACTGCTTTAGCAAAAGCAGGCCGGGCAATGATGCAAGGTCGTAATGGTTCATTGCTGACCTTAACTTATTTAGGCGCAGAACGGGCAATTCCCAACTACAATGTCATGGGTGTTGCCAAAGCCAGCTTGGAAGCCAATGTGCGTTATATGGCCGTCGCGTTGGGCGCGGAAGGCACGCGTGTTAATGCTATTTCAGCGGGACCTGTCAGAACCCTGGCAGCATCGGGTATTAATGATTTTAAGTCCATGCTAAATAAAGCGGCCGATACGTCTCCGTTAAAGAGAAATATAACCATCGAAGAAGTGGGTAATGCAGCAGCTTTTATGTGTTCAGATTTAGCGTCGGGTATTACCGGAGAAATCACTTATGTCGATTGTGGTTATAATATTGCCGGTTTAGCGGCCTCTTGAGAGATTACTAAGGAACATGCACGAAACAACTTGAGTGCCACTATTCCCCTGACCCTCTTCCGACGAGAGGGCTGAGAGAATATGATATTCACGTTATTTTATGCATATTCGCCAGCACATAAAAAAGGGAGCTTAACGGCTCCCTTTTTTTATTTCCTATTTTACCCGGTTATTGAGTCTGAACCTGAGCCTTTGTATTAATTTCTACATCCGCCTCTACTTGCAAACTGTTCAATACCTGATTGAATTCAGTTTGACCAAAGGCATTGGCAATATTCTTCTTCGCCAGCTCCATCTGTTTCTTGTCATCTTCACTCATGATGCCCGCAGTAACCTTTGTCAAACTCACCAAGACTTGCTCGCCGGAAGGCAATACTGCAATAAAAACACTGGGTTTACCGCCAACGGGTTTAGCTGCTTTAAAAACGGCTTCACTCAACTGTTCAGGCAATTTATTTTTGCCGCGTGCAACTCCTTTTTCTGCCTTAATTTCCAGCTTGTTTTCACTCGCTACAACCTGAATGGACTCACCCGCTTGCAAGCGTTCCTTTATTTGCTGTGCTTTTTGGACTGTCAGTAACTGAGCTTTTTCTTTTGATAAAACCGCTGCCACCTCTTGTTTAACTTCGTTGAGATCGCGCTTGGCGGCTGCCTTATGCTCTAAAAGCCGCACCACTACCAAACGATCAGCGCCCAGCTCTATCGGTGTACTATTGTTACCTTGCAAAACTTCTTCAGAGAACGCTGCATTGCGTACCTTCTCGTCAGCGGCAATACCCTCACCTTTTTCTTTGGTAAACAAGGCTGATTTTTGAACGGAAACATTCAGCGCATCAGCAACCGTTTGCAAGTTGTCAGGGTGCTCATAACTCATTTCAGTTAATTTCTGACCTGCCTCATAAAAAGCATTTTCTGCTTGGGCTTTTTGATAAGAGAGTGTGACTTCATTTTTAACGCTATCAAACGATTTAATATCCCCAGGCACCAGCTCAGTGACTTTTATTAAATGATAGCCAAACGCTGATCTTACGGGATTTGATACTTCACCCAGTTTCAAAGTGCTCGCTGACTCTTCGAACGCTTTTTCCATGACACCCACGTTAAAAAGCCCCAAATCGCCCCCTTTTTTAGCGGTCAATTTATCATCAGACACTTCTGCGGCCAGCACAGAAAAATCTTTGCTTGCCAGATCCTGCTTTGCTTTAAGCGCTTTTTCCAAAGCCTGTTTTTCAGTGATCTTGTCATTAACCATAAAAAGAATATGACTAATTTTTCTACGCTCTGGCGTAGTGAATTGATCTTTTTGCTCTTCATAGAAAGCTTTTAACTTTTCATCGGTAACGACTACTTTCTTGGCAATCTCTTCAAGTGACAACGCAACAGACTCAACAGAAACCTGTTCAGGCGTGCTATATAAATCCTGATGCTGCTGGTAATAAGCCGATATTTCTTCTGCTGTCGGTTGTTCCTTCAATGGTTGCACAGGAACAGTGACATAATCGACATCACGCAGTTGATTTTGGATTTTAAAAAAACTTTCCACATCATATTGTGTAGCGAAACTGCTATCTACAATACTGTGCTGAAACTGCTCCATAATCAGTGCATTTTTAATTCTGCTTACAAATTCTGCGGACGAAATCCGTTGTGAACTCAGTAATGACTTAAATTGCTTATCGCTAAATTTACCATCCACCTGAAAATAAGGCAGGCCTTTGATAAAATCCCTCGCCTCATCATCAGTGACAACAAGACCCTCGGCATGTACATATTGCAATAAAACTTCGTCTTTTATCAGCTTTTGCAATGCCTGTGCTTTTACAGCTTGTTCATCAATACCCAACCCCTGAAGGTTTTGGCTATATTGCTCATAAGCTTTATTAACATCGCGCTGATAAAAATCCTTATCGCCGACCGATGCAACCGCAGCTTCTTTTCCGGTATCCAAATAATTATTAATGCCCCATAAAGCAAAAGGTACACAAATTAATATCAAAATACCCCATGCAAAAGCACCTTGTGCTTTTTCTCTAATTTTCGTCAGCATAGATCAGTCCTTAGGAATCAATTTATAAAGCAAAAAAAAACCCCGAACCAGACGGTTCGGGGTTTTTTAATTTGGCGGAGTGGACGGGACTCGAACCCGCGACCACCGGCGTGACAGGCCGGTATTCTAACCAACTGAACTACCACTCCAAAGTCTGGTGGGTGCTGAGGGGATCGAACCCCCGACCCTCGCCTTGTAAGGGCGATGCTCTCCCAGCTGAGCTAAGCACCCGACTAAGCAACCATTATAATTTATTTTAAAAAAATTACCAGCTTAAATATAAAATAATGGCTTTTTGTGTTGGTTAGAACCTAACCAACACAAAAAATCTAGTTTACAGCATCTTTTAAAGATTTACCAGCTTTAAATGAAGGAATTTTTGCAGCTTTAATAGTAATTTCTTCACCAGACTGTGGATTACGTCCTTTACGCTCAGCTCTTTCTTTTACAGTGTAGGTACCAAAGCCCACCAAAGCAACTGATTCACCTTTACTCAAAGCACTTGTTACAGCACCAAGAAAGCCATCTAATGCACGGCCGGCATCGGCTTTGGTTAAATCGGAAAACTCGGCAATAGCATCAATAAGTTCGGATTTGTTCATTATTCCCCCTAAAGAAGTTAATTTTTTTATAAATTATATGAAACACCTCTGTTGATTCTTGTGTTCGATTGGCAGCAACATAAGAAACACAGGTATTTATATCAATAGCAGCAACATAGTGTCAAGCTTTAAAACCCCTGGAAGCCATGTTTTTTGCGGCTTTCTTCATAAAACTTACAAATCCGCAAAACATTTCTAATGAGCAGTAAGACCCTGTTGTATTATTTTAACCGGCTCAACATCCGCTTTACATTTCTCATCATCGACTTTATTATCAACAGGAACAGGCATATATTGCAAAGCCACGGCCAACACCTCATCTATCCACTGAACCGGCCTAATATCCAGATTTTGCTTAATATTTTCAGGTATCTCAATCAAATCCTTTTCGTTCTCGGCAGGAATTATAACGGTTGTTATACCGCCACGATGCGCCGCCAGCAGCTTTTCTTTTAGCCCGCCAATAGGCAGTACCTGCCCTCGCAAAGTAATCTCTCCCGTCATGGCTACATTTGCCCGTACCGGTATTTTTGTTAAAGCTGAAATAATGGCTGTACACATACCAATACCGGCACTGGGACCGTCTTTCGGGGTAGCGCCTTCAGGAACGTGAATATGAATATCATTATTTTGGAACAACTCATTATCGATGCCCAACAACGCTGAACGGCTTCTAACCACCGTCATCGCTGCCTCAATGGATTCTTTCATCACCTCACCCAGCTTGCCTGTTGCTGAATGCTTGCCTTTTCCGGGAATGACCGCAGTCTCAATGGTTAATAACTCGCCACCCACCTCAGTCCAGGCCAAACCGGTCACCTGCCCTACCTGATCTTGCTCCTCGGCAAGTCCATAACTAAAACGCTTAACCCCCAAATAAACATCAAGATTCTCGATAGTCACCATGACTTTATTTTTCTCGGGTTTCAACAAGAGGTCTTTAACTACTTTACGACAAATTTTTGAAATATCCCGTTCAAGATTACGCACACCCGCCTCACGGGAATAATAACGGATCATATCCCTGACTGCAGTTTCTGAAATGTCAATTTCGTACGCTTCAAGGCCGTTATTTTTTACCTGCTTGGGGATTAAATAACGAATGGCGATATTTATTTTTTCATCTTCAGTGTAGCCCGCAAGACGGATAACCTCCATTCTGTCCAGCAATGCCGGCGGAATGTTCATGGTATTGGCCGTTGCGACAAACATCACATCAGACAAATCAAAGTCTACCTCCAGATAATGATCCGAAAAAGTATGATTCTGCTCAGGATCCAGCACCTCCAGTAAAGCCGATGCCGGATCACCTCGAAAATCAGCCGCCATTTTGTCAATCTCATCCAGTAAAAACATGGGGTTTCGTGTTTTCACTTTAGCCAGATTCTGCAAAATCTTACCCGGCATAGACCCTATATAAGTACGCCTGTGACCGCGAATCTCTGCTTCATCCCTGACACCACCCAAAGCCATACGCACATACTTGCGATTGGTTGCCCTGGCGATAGACTCTCCTAATGACGTCTTACCAACACCTGGAGGCCCAACAAGGCATAGAATTGGGCCTTTAAGTTGTTTTACCCGCTGTTGCACAGCCAGATACTCAAGAATACGTTCCTTTACCTTTTCCAAGCCATAATGCTCCGTTTCCAGAACCTGCTCGGCAATTTTCAGGTCATGCCGCACTTTGGTCTTTTTCTTCCAGGGCACATTGACCATCCAGTCAATATAATTACGCACTACCGTCGCTTCGGCTGACATAGCAGGCATTAATTTAAGCTTGTTAAGTTCGGCGTCTGCTTTTGTTTTCGCTTCCTTTGACATGCCAGCACTGGCAATTTTCTTTTGCAGCTCTTCAATCTCATTAGGGACATCATCCATATCGCCCAATTCTTTTTGAATGGCTTTCATCTGTTCGTTCAGATAATATTCCCGCTGATTCTTCTCCATCTGCTGCTTTACACGCACACGGATTTTTTTCTCCATTTCCAAAAGGTCAACTTCACCTTCCATTAAAGTCATTAAATCTTCCAGGCGTTTTTCAATGTCAGCCGATTCCAAAATAGCCTGCTTGTCGCTCACCTTTAGGGTCATGTGAGCTGCCATTGTATCAGCTAATCGACTAGGGTCATCAATACCCGACAAGGCATTTAAAACTTCCGGCGGTATTTTATTATTCAATTTGACATATTGATCAAATGAATTAATTACCGTACGCTGCAATACATCCTGCTCTTGCTCGGACAGATTGAAAACATCATCAATTTTCTCTACTGCGGCTGAAAAAAAGCTGCCTGTTTCTTGATAATGAAGAACCTTGGTGCGCTGACTCCCTTCCACAAGAACCTTGACAGTACCATCAGGTAATTTTAATAACTGTAGAATATTAGCTAGGGTACCCACCTCATAAAGATCGGTAAAATCAGGCTCATCAACTTCAGCCTCCTTTTGTGCAACCAATAAAACCTGCTTGTTGTCCTTCATGGCGGCATCCAAGGCATCAATAGACCTATCCCTACCGACAAATAAGGGAATAACCATGTGTGGATAAACCACTACATCTCTAAGCGGTAAAACCGGGATCAAGTTATCTTTTTGTTGTAACGCTTTCATTTTGTGCGTTTCCATAAACGGAACCTATAACAATTTCTTGGATTAGAAGATTATGGGGGCGCTAATTAAAATAGCAAGGAATAGAAAGACAATATATCGCTTCTCTACGAAAAACATAATAAATAACCTCTTTATTGCGTAAAAAAGGCTTTTACAAACAAAATACCAACTTATTTCTACTGGTTTGCAGTAAGGATAAATTATTTTTAGGGGCAGATTTATCTATCATATATTGACACTTGCCATAACCCCAAACCAAAATAAAACAGGGCTTCAATTATTACAAAGAAAACTTATCTGTATAGCCGTTGCTATAGAAATTCTGAAAAGATCTGTCCATTAGATTAAGCTCATAGTTTGGATTTTGTGCCGCACAATCTGTAAGCCAAATTAATGATGAGACAAAAAACTCGATGAAACTGGAATTGGTGAGTGAATTAACTGAATAAATGATTAAAAATTATCTTGAGGCTCATGTTGAGCCTTAAAAAATGATAATTTTAACAAAAGAAGTTGAGCGTATTTTAAGGCACGTATATCCGACCTTAAATTATAAAAAACCTGCCAGCCTAAGCTGGCAGGTTGTTTGACCCAGGCAATATCAGGATTCTGCAAAGGCCTTTTTCATTTCAGTTTCATAAACCAAAAGAGGCTCGGACTGACCTAAAATAACACTTTCATCGACAACGACTTTAGTGATGTTATCTGCTGACGGCAATTCATACATAGTATTTAGCAAGACATTTTCAACAATGGTTCTAAGCCCTCTGGCACCGGTTTTTCTTTCCATGGCTTTCTTGGCAATTGCGATTAAAGAATCATCGCGAAACTCAAGCTCAGCACCTTCCATCTCAAATAAATGCTTATACTGCTTGGTGAGTGCATTTTTGGGCTCAGTCAATATCTGCACCAAAGCCTGCTCATCCAGCTCTTCCAAGGTCGCTATAATGGGCAAACGACCAACAAACTCAGGAATCAAACCATACTTTATCAAATCTTCAGATTCGACTTCTGCAAACAGTTGACCGATGTTTTTAGATTCATCTTTGGTTTTTACATCCGCAGAAAAACCTATGCCGCCTTTTTCAGAACGCGCCTTGATAACACGATCCAGACCCGCAAAAGCGCCGCCTACTATAAACAGAATATTGGCTGTATTAACCTGCAAAAATTCGCCCTGAGGATGTTTACGACCCCCTTGAGGCGGCACCGAAGCAATAGTACCTTCAATTAATTTTAGCAAGGCCTGCTGAACACCTTCCCCGGAAACATCACGGGTAATAGACGGATTATCGGACTTTCTGGAAATCTTGTCAATTTCGTCGATGTAAACGATGCCTGTCTCGGCTTTTTCTACATCATAATCACATTTCTGTAAAATTTTCTGAATGATATTTTCTACGTCTTCGCCTACATAACCCGCTTCCGTCAACGTCGTGGCATCAGCAATGGTAAAAGGCACATCCAGCAATCGTGCCAATGTTTCGGCCAGTAAGGTTTTACCTGAACCCGTAGGTCCAATCAATAAAATATTACTTTTTGCCAATTCAACAATGTCTTTTTTAGACTTGCAGCGCAAGCGCTTATAGTGATTATAAACAGCCACTGCCAGTATCTTTTTTGCCCGCTCCTGACCAATTACATAGCCATCAAGCTCTTCTTTTATTTCTTTTGGCTTGGGTAATTTATTACCGCCAAAAGAAGATTCATCATCATCCTGTAATTCGTCTTTTATGATGTCGTTGCATAACTCTACACATTCATCACAAACATAAACTGAAGGCCCGGCAATAAGTTTTCTAACTTCGTGCTGGCTTTTACCACAAAAAGAACAATACAGTAATTTCTCGCTGTCTTTGCCGCTTTTATCATTACTCATAATTCAGCCCCTGCAAACATCAAAATGATATTTTAAATCTCTATAAATTAAGCATATCAAAATACTAAAAGAATACCAATCTTTATAAATCAGAAACCGTTGTTCTGGTCGTTAAGACTTTATCAATCAGGCCATAATTTACAGCGTCTTCAGAACTCAAAAAATTATCTCTGTCAGTATCTATCTGAACTTTTTCCAAAGGTTGACCCGTATGGAAAGCCAGTACTTTATTAAGCTTGTCCCTTATAGACAAAATTTCTCTGGCGTGGATATCAAAATCAGAAGCCTGACCTTGAAAACCACCTAAGGGCTGATGAATCATCATTCTTGAGTGTGGCAAACAATAGCGTTTATTTTTAGCGCCGCCGGTTAGCAACAACGCCCCCATACTGGCCGCCTGGCCTATACAGAGCGTACTTACGTCAGGTTTGATAAACTGCATGGTGTCATAAATTGACATCCCTGCTGTCACTGAACCGCCAGGAGAATTGATATATAAATGAATATCTTTATCAGGATTTTCAGATTCAAGAAAAAGTAACTGGGCAACCACCAGATTGGCCATGTAATCTTCTACCTGACCCACTAAAAAAATGACCCGTTCTTTTAAAAGCCGAGAGTAAATATCGAAAGAGCGCTCGCCTCTGGCCGTTTGCTCAATAACAATAGGGACTAATCCCCCCGCTGCTTCCAACGCTTTCGCTTGATTTATTACATGATGCTTATACATTTAATGTTCCTTAGTTTTGTTGTCTATCCATAACATCACTAAAATTGACCTGCTCATCAGATACCTTTGCCTGAGCAACCAACCATTCAATGGTTTGATCTTCCAAAACCATTTGCTGAACTTCATTCAAGCGACTTTCATCGGTATAGTACCAATTAACGACATCCTGAGGGCGCTCATAGCTTTTCGCCATATCTTCAATGGTTGAACGCACTTTATCATCATCCAATTTAATAGCATTTTTTTGGATAATCTCACCTAAAATCAAACCCAATGCTACACGACGCTTAGCCCGCCCTTCAAACATATCTCTTGGCAACGATAGATCGTCCAGACTCTTTTTCTGTCTTTTAGCGGTCTCGATATAAGGCTTCATCAAATTTTCGATTTCGATATCAACCAGCGAATTGGGAATACTTAGCGGAATCTTTTCATATAAAGCATCCATTACAGAACCCTTCAACTTGCCACGCAAAGCCAACTCCAACTCTCGCTCCATGTTGTTTTTAACATCGACACGGAAGGATTCAACCGAACCGTCTTCAATACCATAAGCCTTGACAAAAACTTCATCAATTTCGGCTAGTAACGGCTCTTCAACCTTGATAACATCCACGTCAAACTCAGCGGTTTTACCGGCCAGCTTTTCGTTACCGTACTCTTCCGGAAAATTTAAGGTAAATGTTTTATGCGCTCCCACTTCAAGACCCAGCAGGTTTTCTTCAAACCCGGGAATCATTTTTTTCGAGCCACAAACAACCTGAAAATCTTCCACTCTACCCTCGGTAAAGTTCTCGCCTTCAGAAGTACCAGAAAAACTGATAGTGATGTTATCGTACTTTAGAGCGGGACGATCAACAATGTGCCAAGTTTGCTGCTGAGCTCTTAACTTGTCAATCATTTGGTCAACATCACTCTCACTGACAGTGGCTACCGGACGCAGAACTTCAAGCTGAGTAACACCTTCCAGTGAAATTTCAGGATAAACTTCAAATACAGCCGTGTATTTAAAGCCATCAACTTCATCCAAAGGCTGAATATGGGGATGCCCTACCGGCTTTAAATCTTGACCCTCTATTGCGTCAAAATAAGTTTCATTAATCAGGTCGCTGGCAATTTCGCCACGAACCCTGTCACCAAACATTTTTTTAACGACTTGCTGAGGTACTTTACCAGGGCGAAAACCATCAATTTTAACATCGCGTGCCAAGGACTTTAATCGCTCAGCCATTTTCTCCTGAACAACGGCTTCGGGCACGCTAACAGTCATTTTTCTGCTTAATTCTGATGTCTTTTCGACAGAAACTTGCATTTCTTTACCTCACATATTTATAGAAGATTTTTTATGAATACCGATAGACGGCTTAAACGAGCTGAAGATAAAACAATCAATTGTTTTATTTTATAGAATTGGATGGTGCGAATGGAGAGACTCGAACTCTCACAGGATAACCTACTGGAACCTAAATCCAGCGCGTCTACCAGTTCCGCCACATTCGCACAATTGAAGAGCAATTATAATTACATGTCGTCCATTTAACAAGGGAAATTTTTGAAATAAATTTACAATCAAATGCTCACAGCCACATCAAAATCCAAAAGCCGAATTTCATCGGCAAATGAATTTAATGTTTCAGCCGGAAAAGGTGCCAGTCGTGGTGCCTCCGGCTGCATTGAAGGTCTTGCTATGGTATACAACATCACTTGTTGTAAATCACAATCACTTTTTTTAATATGCCCCAACAAAGCTAAGTAAGCCTGCTTTTCCATGTCAGAAAAGCCTTGCTTGTCAACATCCACTAAACAGGTTTGTAACTTTGTTGTGCATAATTTTGCGGAAATCATCAAGTTTTCAAAGCTGGCCTTACAGCTTTGCGCCGAATTATTAATCAAAGCCCTACCTTCTTCTGTAGCGCTATCCACTTTAAACCAGACTTCACCACCATAAGACTTTAATACCGACAAACCCGCCTGTACTTTAGATTGATGCACTAAACTACCATTGGTAATCAGCACATAATTACTGCCCGGAAAAACGCCCGCCTCAGTTGCAATTTTGCCTATCAAATCTACAGCACTGGCAAATTCTTTTAAACTGGTCGGCTCACCATTACCGGCAATAGCGATATCTTTAATAACACGCTTATCTTCATCAACCTGAAAACGCTCATAGAAATCACCATTAAGCACGTTATCCAAAAAAAATCTTAACTCATCTTCCAGCAACTGAAAATCCATTTCAGGTGCCGCACCGATTTTTAAATCAGGTACTTGGCAATAAATACAGCGCCAATTGCAGGCATTATTGGTATTAAAATTTATGCCAATAGACAAGCCCCCCATCCGCCTGGAAATAACCGGATAAACATACTTTAATCCGACAATATCGGAACAATGATTAGTTGTTGTTAATCTCGACACGATAAACCCAGTCTGAAAGTGATTTTTTTAATTTCATTATTCTACGATGTTCTAATGCCTTTTATTTAATTTTTGAGAATATCTTGCACTTAATTTTTTAATGACAGCCAGCATACGAAACTCATTAAAAATATTGTGCAACCGATGATGCATATTTTCATTTAACGTCGACAAAGCTAAAGCGCCAGGTTTTGACCGTCATTTTAATGTAAATACAAGATTACCAATTTAAGCAGGAATAATCCCGAAGTACAGATTCTGCTTGTTTTTAATCTTCAAAACACAGGCTCTAGCGGTTCAGATTTTTTTCAATATTGGCTATGTATTTATCGATAAAATGATGCTCGATAAAAGACGGGATCATATCCCGCTTTTGTTCAAAACTGCCTTTGATTCTTTCCAAAAAGTTAAACCAAAAACCAACATCTTCGTGCAAATTTCCCAGCGCATCAAAGAAGCGAATGCTGCCGCCTTCCTGATATTGATTGAGCCGATCCGGAACGCGCGGCACGATGTCGTTATCGTTAACAAAACGGAAATACCGGGGTTTAATCTCGTCATCCAAGGATTTTACAAAGACACGGTTTCCAACCCTTGGCTGCCCGAATGTATATAACCCGTTGATCGATTTATAAATACTTTTATCAATATCCAACGCCAGACGAGCTGCAGCCAGTACCGCAAGCGCACCGCCCAAGCTATGGCCGGTAATCCATAAAGGTTGGCCGTATTGTTGAATGCCTCCCAGTACTGTGGTGATTTGCTTCCAAACGGAGCCCAAAGCTTGGTCGAAGCCGTTATGAACGAGACCGTGCGAGGTATCCTTAAAATCAATGCCGGCATTGGTAAGCCAGTCTTTAAATTTTTCAGTACCGCGAAAAGCGATGACGATGGCACTGCCACTATGAGCAATAAAAAGCTGGGTATCGGTACTGACCTCGTTAATAAATTCGGTGTTAAATCCTTGCTCAAGGAGTTTGGTTCTGATTTGATCCTCCGATTGGTAGGCCAATTTTGACGCCAGTGCCAAGGCATAAGCGTTTTTTAGGGAGAATTGGGTGCTGTTGGGTTCAGTACTTAAATTAATCATGAGTTTTCTCTATGGGTTAACTAAAGGGTCATTAAAAATGCGTCATTATCGCCACCTCTCTTTAAAAAAGAGAAGTTAGGGGAGATTTTTTTAAAGATGCGTTTCACTGCACTGTATTTACAAATTTCTTAAACGTCACCGATTCATCCAACAAGCGCTTGGCAACATCCCGCAGATCATTTATCTGCGCTTCCGGCAAAGAAAGCGAGGTTTTCATGTTGAAAAACTTATCCCGTTCGGCAGCGTTGGACAAAAGACCGAAACCGATGTAAATAAAATCGAGCGGTGGAATGTTTGGGGCCGGGGTGCTTAAAACTGCGGTGGGGCAATGTTGTTGTAATTGGCTTTGGCAGGCCAGATAGGTATTTTTGTCCTTTTCTAACTCGACAAGCAATTTACGAAGCGTTGCTATTAATGTTATAGAAAAATTCTCTATGTTCGCATTAGCTACCATATTGATAATATCAAAGATATTGGGTGGAGTCGCCGATGCATCAATATTTGAAATGGTATGGTTTTTGGCGTCGACGGTAATAATCAGGAGTTTTTTAATGACACCTGCGTCTATTTTATCCCGAAAATGTAAATCTGTATCACTGGAAACCAATGCCTGCAAAGGCCCGAGTAGACCAAGATTATCAGTGATGCCTCCGTCCAGGAGATGAATATAGGGTCTTTTATTGCCATCCTGATAGGTTTTAAACTGCACGGCATTTTTATAGTGACTGGGATTGATTAGCAGGTCTTTTTCCGCTTCTAAAATCCAGCCGGGTTGTTGTTCGTTGTAGCCGCAGGAACCGCCGTGATTGTCCATGGTCATGGGTGGAAAAACCACCGGGAAATTGGATGAAGCTGCAATGGCACGGGCCAAACCAACACCACCAAGATCCGCACACATCGGATCAAATTGAGCCTGCTCAAAAGAAAAGCGAGAGCCCAGACTCATATCAGTGGCGTTGATCATCAAATACGGTTTTGTTTTACGCTTAACTAAATCGGAATATTGGGTGCCTTTAAATATTTCCGTGTCGTAGAAATCGGCCGTCATATCGGTACGGCTATAATAAGGTGAAGCCAGGCGAAACCAGTTCGTGGGATAAAACAGCTGTGTGATCAGTTCACTCTCGATGTCCCGATAGAGAAAATCCCGCAGAAACCCGGATTCGTTTTTATCCTTGAAGATGGCATCACCGAAAGCCGCATAATACCCTGCAGTAAAGCTGCCACCGGAAACCGAAGAAATGACGTCGACTTCGTTCAGCAAGTTGCTGCGCTTGCCTTCCCAGACAATTGGCGTATTGCGCAATTTTTCCAAAACGCCATAAGATAAAGCAGCTGCTCGGGTGCCGCCTCCCGAAAAGGTCAGAATGACAAACAGGTTTTCGCTGTTTTTTTGATCGTTGAGTTTGTCATAGCGATAACCTTTATCAAGATTGTAGCTGTCCAGTTTAGGTGTATGCGGATAACTGGCACAGCCATGCAATCCGAATGCCAGTAGGGTTAACAATATTGGGAATGAGATACGCATAAGTCCCCCTAATTAAATTCAACTTAAATATGGACTTAGCGCTGTCGTTTGCTGAATAACAGCATCCACTTTTTCAGGATGATAATTTTTTAAACCATCCAATGTAAAACTGTGATGCCGTTTTACGATAAACAACGTTTGGTTGGTTTGGCCCAGTTTTTTTCCGTCAGCCAATACTATCCGGTCTTCTTTAAAACTAACAAAAACGTATTCCATGAGGGTAACTTCTAAAAATTATGATTGTCAGATATTGCAAGTCAGGTAGCGTTGTTAAAAAACGTTTATTTTTCATGGCCATCAGGATTTATTGCCAAGTACCTTAAAAATCTAAATAGTTAAAAATTACATCTTGGCTTTTTTTGCTTTCTCCATTAATGAATCTAAAGTATCGGGAACCAAACGCTCTGCAAATCCAGCCATAAATGCCCATACCAGCATCATCGCGTTCTTTTGTTCAAATTCTACGCAGTAAAATAGTGCTCGAACGCCTATAGATTGACCACAAATACCAGTATCAGTATGCAATACCAACGTGGGCAGCAAGTCGCCCAACAGTCCTAATAATGAAAAAACGCCAGATACTGCCAATAGATACATAATCATCGCAAAGATAGCGCCGCTAAAAATTAACGACAAAATATACCAAAGCGACATGCTTAACTTAATATCCATCGCATCAAGTACGCTATCGGTAAAGCTTGATGGTGCGCCGCAAGCCTTTTCGATTCTTTGCAGCAAGCTCATACATGAGCCAATCATGCCTGAAAAAATAGTGAGTATTACCAGTGTAAAATGTTGCGGTTTTAAATCTTCCTCAGAAAAATTACAGTGATACAAAATAAGCAGCGATATTGCCATTAGCACTAAAACAGAAAACAACACGCCCAAAATGTTTCCCTTAACCTTATAAATGCTTTCTAACCGGAGTAGTTTGTAATAACCCAGTCGTTGCGTTTGTCGGGTAAGACTAATGATGTCACCGCGAATAGCTTCTTCCAGCTTTATACAATCAACAGATGGCTGTTTACTTTTCTGATCCGCTTCCGCCTTGGGTGCTGGCTCCCTAAATTCTTTGGCAATCAGTACCTTGATTTTTTCTTCAGTTAAGTCGTCAGCAAGACTGGAAACATAAGTGCGATAAACCTCTTCACCGACTTGTGTGCGAAATTTTTGCCTCACAGCCCATAATCTAGATACTAAATCGGCGCGCTTTAGCTTATTAATAATCAACAGCTCAATATACCAAAGATTACTGAGTGATTCAATATGGAAACCTTGGGCAAAAGATTCTAAGGAAACGCCGACTTGGCTCAGTATTTCTTCCCGATCAGTTTCATTTAAAAAAAGTAAATCCGCATGAATGACTTCTCCAAGCTTATCCAGTAAATCCTGTTTTCCGTTTGAACTACTAATCGGTGAAGAAAAAATAGCATCAATGGGTTTTAAAAAATTATGAGTCATTTACCAATACCTCACTTAATGTAAAATCAGAGAACAAGTAGCTTGTAAGATTAAGAGGGTTTCACTATATACGACACACGGTTACAGATACGGAAAATATAAGCACTAGAAACCTTTATAATTTATAAGCGTTAAGCACATTTTAAAATCCGCAAATTTAACCATGTGAAGTAGCAGTCTTTTATTTTAAAAAAATATTTCCTGTCAAGAAACCCACCTTTCTATTTTATCTTCTGGGATCACCCGGCAAAAAAGAGCCGGTGACATGTTTGAAAGCAGTTGACGTTTTCTCGCCTGGAACGCCATCAATTTTGACAAAAATGCCTGGAAAGCCGTTAAGCCAACGCTGTAAGTTTTCGGCTTGTTTAAAAACAGTTGGGTTACCGGATTTAGTTGTTGCATAGCTAACAACCAGAGGGGAACTGTCAGCAGTTGGCTTCGGCTGATCGGGAAATTCGATTTGATGCAATTCCGCCAAACGCCTTAACAATACGGCTGATCCGCATTGTTTGGAAGTAGCAGTATCAGACCACCTACCGTCTGCAATATATTTACCGCTGGTATAATGACCATAAATACGAGGTCAGTACATGCGTGTGATGAAGTCTGAAGCCCCAGTCGTTGTATCCTTCAAGTTAATACAACAGACCGGACAGACTCCAATCGGTTTTGGCCCCCAGTCCCCGCATCGCCAGAGCATCTGTTGCACTTTCTTCCCAAGTGAAGGGCGGCTTACCTTTTTTGGGTCGCCCGGCAGGTATTTGAACAGTACGGGCAGTCAAAGGATCGCCATTGTGCAATTGTGCCTTAAAATTCTGGCTTGCTTCCATATTATGAATCACCGCGATAAAAAACCACGGAATGCCTAATGTGTCGCCCACACTTTCATAACGTGCCGTATTGCCAAGTAATTGTTCGTCAAGTTTTTCAACGATGGACAAATTCTTGGGCGAAATAATGCATGAATTAAATAATCTTTCATACTCTGTGTTTAATGCGGGAGTAAATGCTGCTTTTGCCATTAATCTTCTCCTCAATACAGCTTATAATTGCAGTCTTCCAACGATTGTGGCGGTCTATTCGGACACCTTATAGCCTTTTGGGCAAACCCGAAATCCAATAGCTTATTGATGCATGGATGTACCGGGTGTCTTAAGAAGCAGGCGCAACAAAAAATCTAAATGCGATGGTAATCACCTTTAGGTGCGATTCTGGCGATTTTCGCGGCCATGTCGTCTTCCGCCAATATGCCCGCCGCATTCAGTTTCTTATAAATCCAAGCAGGCCAGCATTTAAAGACTTTTCCCGGTATATCCACCAGCAATAGTGCCGGCCATTTAACCGCCAGAAGCGTTGCCAATTGATAATATAATTTTTGGGAATTGTGGGTAACAATGGGGTTCGTGGTGGCTGGCACTTGAGTATTAAGTCCTTGGGCCGCAGCTTGCCGGGCCATCCAGCTTAAAGTTGCGTCCGATAAACCGGTTTCGGCATAGCCGCCCCCCACGTCGGAATGTACGCCGGGAAACCATTGCTCGACGAAATTCAGCGGATTATGGCCGGGTTGTAATTTCCAGAGCACAGGACGAAATGGCCAGCGGTGTTCGTCCGATGATAGTGCGTGGCTGGCGCTTTGTATGGCATCGCTCAATGTTACGTCGTGAAAACGGCAGCCGAATATTTTATCGGAGAGGTATCCAAGAAATAAACCATAGGGAGCACCCAAGGCACCTACCGTATCCCAAACCCCGAGAAACCGAATCGTTTCTCCGCCATAGGTATATTGGTTACGAAACAACTTTGCTTTTAAGCCCTTGGCGGGATTGGGATGCCAGTCACTAGATTTGTCTTTATACTTGGCATAGGCTTTATTGATTTTATCGAAGTTTTCCCGTCTTAAAATACCCATGTTGTGAATGAGTCCCGCCAGAGAGCGGGCAGTATAGGCACCACGACTGAAACCGAATAAATAGATCTCGTCCTCGGGCTCATAGTTACTGCACAGAAATTTATAACCATCCTTTATGTTGTCGGATATCCCCCAACCGAAAGCCCCGCCAATAACCCTGTCATACCAGTGGGTTCCCACGCCCTGTATGTAATATACGATTTGGGGGGTTCCATTGATATCGTCTTGACAGGTGGACTCGAATAGTTTGGCCACGTTAGTGGGATTCTTGTCCGGTTCATTCCAAGTGCCATCGCAAAATACCACTAATTTTTTTTTCATAACATTCTCCTCTTGCCAGTTTATTATTCAGTCCGCTGGAGCCTGTCTCCTCTGGGATTTCCGAATATTCCGGATAATCCACACGGTCATCTTGGTTATTCAGTTCCATACAGAATTCGGCATCCTTCATTTTTACCTGTAAGCAGTAAACAGCGTAGTTCATAAAACGATACCGGTCAGAGTTTGCAACCGACTGAAACGTTTGACGGTTTCAATGACTTTCAAAATGTGAGTAACGAGTTTGTATACCCCGTCACTTAGAAGTCTTCGAGTTGTTCAGATTATCTATAGCGGTTTGCACTGAGCATGTCTTATCGTACTCGTCAAAAACATGTATAAGTTTAGCCATCGTATTTGGCTGGTCTTTGTCGATATAGTTGCTTCTATAGGCTGTTCTCGCATCTATTATATTATTCTTGATAGCCGGGAATAAGCTGCCCGCCAAAATAAGTATGGGCAAGGTTTTCCGCGCCTTTATTGGTTAGCAATGACGCAGTTGATATCACGGCAGCACCTAATGGGGTTACAAATGCGGTTCCCGCTGCTGCCGCAGTTGCTGTATCGCTCAAAGCTGTTTTTGAAAAATCCAGGCTATCTTTGGAGCTCGATAACCTGTCCAAAAATTTTGAGCAATTTTGATCGGCTATATTGGCAACGTAAATTACAGTATCAGGTGTGACAGCCTTGTCGGGATTGATAACGTCAGTCCTTTGATGGAACGATTTAAAAGTTTTATAAGTGCAATTTTCTGGTGATGTGTAAGAAAACGAGATAGCAGGACCAATGACTGGCAAGAAAATGAGGGCATTGTCCCAACGACTGGAAGTTGTACCTCTATTTTTGAGCTCGTGCTGAAATCAATGGCAGGGCCAAACAGCGGAACCCAGATAACCGGGCTATGTATAGACGTTTTGTCTGCGCATGTTTCATAGACAGGTAAACCCATTAATTGTCGAGAATCATCCTCTGGCACCGACAAATTATCTAAACTGAAGGTTTTTTCTGGATGTAAATATTTTTCCGTATGGGCGCAGCCAATCATAAAACATGCGAGTACGACAGCAACTGATTTTAGTAGCAAAGCCGTTTTGTTATAACCTAAACTCTCCAGCGATAGGTTAAAGCGAAGGGTATGGGAGCAACTAAAATCTTTCATGATGAATACTTTCAAGATAAATTTTAAGAATATTTTTCTGGCGTGACGGGTTTTGGCTGACGCCATTGCCCAATTCTGTACAACAACAATGGATACCATTATTTAAACCGGCGAAACCAATAGCTGTGTTAAGGGTAGACTCGAATAAAATAAACAACAATTTCTCCGCATTTCTATACTCCAATCCCCACTAACGCCGCAAACAGCATCAATTTCCGAAATTAGTTTTTTTAATCCATTAATTTCTTTCTAGTTTACGGACTCCGCTGTTGTAAGTTGTTAGCAATTTGTTATATATTTGTTAGCCTCCCTGCATAACGCCAATAAAATCATTTGAGCGCTTCCCGATGGAACAGAATAAAACTTATACATTTGTCTGGACACAGCCACCCAGCTTCTGTGGTGTGAGGAAAAAAATGTCACGTTAACCCCCAAGGTGTATCGGTTATTACTGTATTTTTTATGTCATGCGGGGCGTCTAATCTTCCACGAAGAATTATTCGATGCAATATGGGATGGCCGAATAGTAGATGATTCTGCCTTACGGCTGACCGTTAATTCCCTGTGCAATGCCCTGCACGACGATAGCAAATCGCCCCGTTATATTTCAACCGTTTCCAGGCGGGGCTATCACTTTTTGGCTACCGTGACGGTGACGGCGTGTTATTTAATCGCTGAAATGAGTGAGACCAACCTGCTAAGTTATAGCCCTAAAATCCGGAAGTTTTCTGACTGCTTTGAATACACTAACGAATTAACAGACTTGCAGGAAGCTTTTCAAAAAGCATCAAACGGAGAGCGGCATCTGGTTTTTTTGAATGGCGAACAAGGCATAGGTAAAACGGCTTTACTGGATACTTTCCTTGCCAACTCTTATGGAAAAAGTGTTATCTACCGCCTTAACCAGTTAGCACCAACCTGGCTTTATCAAATATTGACTGTGCTAAGCCCTGATGAAATAGCGGTGTTGCTGACAAAAGTAGCGCATATCAATACCGGTCGCATGGTGCGGGAAGGTGTCCATTTCTTTGAGACGTTAAGTAACAACACGCCCTTGATACTGATCCTGGATAATGCACACTGGAGCGACGACTTTACTCTGGATTTGTTCGGTTTTTTAATGTTTAGATGCTCTGTGGCCAACTTATTAATAATTATCAGTTATCGCTCTTGCGAAAATGAACCCGCCGTAAGGCGCATAGAACAAATACGAGCAGAATTATTAACACGCGGCTTGTGCCAGGAATTGAGAATGCAAAAGCGTTGCAGTTGATTATGGAACGCTTTGCTTGATAAGCATATGGACATAAAGCCAAATAAAACCATGCCATTAAGTGCTAAATTGATTTACAGGCAACAGTATATAATTACGATGCTTAACTTAATGGCAGTGAATCTGACCACTTTTTAGCTTATAACGACTGATTTTAAATGTTATTATTGTCAATGGAGAAGGATAAAAAGTTTAAAATGTCCAGACTCCGTTAATCACTTACTAGATAGAGGAGAAATACCATGCTAAATGTAGAACTAGATGAAGTAAATGGTATCGCCATGTTAAGTCCAAATGGCGCGTTATCAGAAAAAGACTTTAAATCCGCGTCAAGTGTCATTGATTCATATATCGAGAAACATGGAAATCTAAAGGGAGTTATCATAAATACAAAAGCATTTCCTGGTTGGGAGTCGTTGGGGTCATTAATAGAGCACTTTAAATTTATTAAGGATCACCATAAAAAAGTGTCTCATGTGGCTCTGGTTACAGATTCTGTATTGGGGGATTTTGGTGAAAAAATAGCCGCTCATTTTGTGTCGGCAGAAATAAAACACTTCCCGTTTGATGAATTAGCTAATGCACAAGGCTGGATTTTAAATACGGAACCCAAGTAATTAATCCGCTCCATAGCGACCATAAATTGAACAGACCGGTCTGATTTATACAGCGGCGTTTCCTCATTATTTTGTGCTTAAGGTGATTTTCGGGAAAAAACTTACCCGTTAGATAAACAATAAAGGGGGCACAATAAAGAAGTCAGCCCCCTTTATTGCGGATTAATCGAGAAAGCGCACCTGTCCTGTGTTTAGCTCATAGACGGCTCCGACCAGGATCACGCGCTTTTCCAACAGCGCCCGTTTTACTTCCGGAAGCCCACGCAGTTCCGGATGCGCGTGCAGTTGTCGCATCGACCAACGCACGTTGGCCTCCACGGCTGTGTGCAGCAGAATATCCCAACTTAGTTTCAGATCGAGTGTCTTTAGTCCGGGCTTGATCGATTTGACCAACGATTCGATATGTTCCGGCTCCTTGTCTTTGTGCAACATCTGCTCCAATGTCGCAGAAACTGCCCCGCAACCTTCATGCCCCAGCACCACTATAAGTCGGGTATGAAAATGCGAAACGGCATATTCCAAAGAACCAAGCACATCTTCCGCAATAATGTTGCCGGCAAGACGAATGGTAAAGAGCTCTCCGAAGCCCTCATCGAAGATAAGTTCAGGCGGCACGCGCGAATCACTACAACCCACAATGGTTGCAAAAGGATTTTGGGTTTCGACGAGGTGGCTGCGCCAGGACGCCTTTTCATTGTTATGGCGGGGTTTGTCGTCTCTAAATCGCTGGTTGCCATTCTTCAGACGGGCCAGTGCCTCATTGGCATCCATCGGAAAGGGTTCCGTATCGATTGCGCCAAGGCCGGTCGTTTCAGCGGCAACACCCGAGGCTATTCCAAGACCGGCGCAACAAGCGCCGAACAGCCAATGTCTTCGTGTGATAAGTGGACATGTCATGGTTTCACTCCAAAGTTATTTGTCCGTTGTTAAACGGTCATACAGCAATGCCTGATGGGATACACCCAATTCCTTGGGGAGGCCGAACATATACACCAGCACGATAGCCAGATCACCCAGCGGCACGGCAATCAAGCCAGGATCACCGAAAAGACCGTGGGAATGAGCAATAAAGAAATAGCCGCTTCCTCATATTACGCAAGGCATTCGGACAATTCCTTGAGCGGGACTTTAAACTGTTAAATTTACTGTTGTTACTGCGAACGGTCAAATCTTTCATTGTGCATAACATGCACAATGAAAGATTTGAACCTTGTTGTTTTTTTTATCTGATGTTTCAGCTTGGGCGACGCTTGCTTATTAAGCCCATCAAACTAGCCAATGCAGAACCAAACAACCAGACAGCTCTTGGAATGGGCACTGAAGAAACAGCGCCGTTCTGTAATGTCACCCGGATATCAGCGCCAGTGGAATCTAAAAAGATAGTATTGCCCAACGAAAGCGGACTAATGCCTGATGCCAAGGCCTTGAAGGTGAAGGACGCAAGGCTGCCATCGCCAGTCACGCCTGCCACAGGCCCTGTTAGGAAATCAGCATTCCACGTCACTGTTCCACCGATATTATCAATAGTTCCCGGAATAAAATTACCACTGCCGGCCAAGAGCGACCCTTGCTGCACCCCGATTGTAGCAAGGACATTCGGATTAAAAGACAGGTCAAATTGAAAACTATACAGATCAACCATACCCGTTGCATTTACGGTCACGATAAAACTATCCCCGACCTGTTGGGGGGCGGACGGGCTGATGACGCTCACCGAGCTCGCAAATCCGGTTGAACTGGCAATCAATAGAAAAGACACCCACATAAATTTACGCATTTTTTTCACCTTTTTCACCGTTAGAAAATTCTGATAAATTTTTCAACACACTATTTGAATCTTTAAAACCAACGATTCTTATCCATCATTCAGGAACACTTCGTCCCAATGGGTATTTGCCGTGACACAAAGCTGAGATCGCGGATATCGACGACACCATCTTTGTTCACATCAGCCCTGGCGTCGAATCCTGCTTGGCCTGTCCGTTTTCCAAAAGATGCCTTCGCGATCATTAGATCGGCACAATTGACGACTCCATCACCGTTCAGATCACCCTTAACAGCTATCTTTGCAGGGATGATGAATAGCGTTACGCTCTGAGCCGGCAAATAGGCTTCCAGCGAATTGCCTTGGAATGGATAATCACTGATATGCTCGATAATCCCGTTGGCAGTAAGCTGGTATGCTTGGGCCATATTGGAGCCAGAGAAATTTTCCACTTGGAAAACGACATCCGTGTCCGTTTCGAATTGCTTATTGATGGCCATTATGGTGAGCACTCCATCCTTTGAGCCCAATGCCGCAAAGGATGCTATTTCATCGGGATTGGGAACCACATCCGAAACGCTGATGTCTCCGAACGTCGATTTATTGCCGTCGTAGTTGCGGTATAACTTCATTGCCCAATAAACAGGTGTATTGGGAGCTGGCACCGTCCAGTAGGTGGCTAGGTCCAAGCCTTCCCGTCCGAAGATTCCAAGGATGTCTGCCAAGGCAGTAGCACCATTAATATTGGCCTCGGCACCCCAGTTATATTCGGTAATGCCGATTTTTAGGCCGGGATAATATTGGTTTACCCACTGTTTCATCCGTGGAATCAGATACACCTTGTCGTTAATCCAGCCTTCATCTGTGTAATTTGGATCCCAAAGAGACCGGGTGGAACGATTGCGGAGCAGCAGTATCCTTGGGCTAATATCAGTGCTGTATTCGCCGCTTTGAGGGTAAATATGCAGGCTAAAAATATCCAGTATCCGCCTGCCGGTGGATATCTCGTTCTGGTGCAATTGGTTGAGTAGCCACGGCATGTATTCCATACCGCCATTGGCTATCCGATCCGGAAAATACGACCAGCCATGTGCATTAGCATATTGTTGGTCGTAACCACTATAAAAATATCCTGGCCAGCCCCATTCTTCCGGAGCGACCACCAAGGCCGTAGGGTCTTGCTGTTTCACCATGCTGCCGTAACTGATGATATCATCTCGCACATCTGCCATGGTTGAGCCAACCGGATGGATATCTCTATGGGTGTCCTGCCAGATACTGGACTCATTATCCATGTTGTAATATTTCACACCGCCTGCCTCTGAAATACCCCATCTGTTGACCAAATGGCTGACAAAGCCGGATTGTAAATACACATCCGAGACAACATAAGCATCGTTGGGATCATTATTGGTGATTGCTTGTCCTGTACTCTGCAAGATGCCGTTACCGGCATCGGGAAACCACGGATCGCTTGCCGTTTGTAGGCCATATTTACTTTGTGAAAAGCTTGCCAACCTCTCGCGGTTTGGCCCTAGTTTTGCCACCCAACCGATAGTCGGAATGGTAATCATCGAATCGGATCCACTGGCACGATTATCGGTGATAAAACTATCTATAAAACCTGCGGGGCTAGTGCCTCCGCTTTGGGGCAAGCTTTCGAAAAACCAGTCGAATGAACGATTATCTGCATTTTGCTGCCAGTTATACGTGCTGGACGGATTTCCACCCTGCCTATTCAAAGTAAAGTTCAAATCCGCCAGAGTAGACGCAGGGGCAAAGGCAAGACCATAAATTTGGGGGCTAATGGGATGCCGTCCGGTCGCTGCATTAATATGGATAGCAAGCGGATTGAATAGTGCCGTAAATGTTGTTTTCGTATCAGGCGCTATCAAGTGGGGTGGGGTCAAGCGGTCGGCAATATTGTTCAGCGTCACCGTATAAGTAAACCCGTTTTGAAGCGGTATGGCTACGGTTAAAATCACGCTGAGCCTGTCAGGAGAGAGACTGACGCTCTGCGGTAAGATAGGAGTTTTGTAAGCATTATCCTGAACGGAAACAAGGGAGTAGTTTCCGGTGTTTGTAGCATCCGTTGGATTGACTTGCTTGCTGAAGGAAATTTTTATGTGCTTCAAGTCGTTAGAGTTGGCCGCCATAACTGTCGGCGGATCAAGGTTGGGCGTGAATGCAACATTATCGATCAAAACAGAGCCGTAGACATTGTTATTGGTCTGCCATTCATTATTGCGCAGTTGGAAACCCTCAACTAAAGTGCCAGGCGCCAGGTTGAAATTGCCCATGGGTATTTTAACGTGTTTCCACTGGTTTGACGGTGTTGCATAATCCCCGATCAAAACCTGGGTACCGGAGGGTGTCCAAGAGTTGGATGCCAAAGCAATGCCGAATGTGGCCTGTTCGGGTGGCATGGCATACAAGTCAAACTCAAGATAGGAGTACGCGCTTACGTCAAACCCGCCATGGTAAACCCCTGCATCCCAATGGCCTGGCTGCGTAAAAAAAACCGTACAATAATGGTTAAGATTCAATTCTATAGATGCTGTTCCGCTTGCCTTTTCAGTGGTGTAATCAAGATTTAATAGGCAATGGTTCTCTCCATCCACCCATTCGTTTCCGACAAAACCACTCTGCAATTCATCGTCATAGATAATTAAAGGAACCGCCGATGGTACGGTGTCCGCCAAACTGATTACCGAAAATTGGCAAAGCATTAAGCTGACCGTGAGCAGTAAAGACATACCCAACTTTTTTTGAAGGCAATCTGTTTTGAACAGGTTGGCTGGGTCACCGATTATCACGCCATTCATCTTTTTTCCTCATCAGTTTACAATTTATCGTATTAATATATAAATTCCACTTCCGACTGGGTCGGGTTGCCTTGTCCGTGACACTCAAAACGGAGACGCCCAGAAAAAACTCTCTCTCAAAGGCACCATATCCGAGGCCGACGGTGTAGCCGCCGTATTGATCAATTACCTCAGAATCAATGACAGAATCAATAACGTAATCAATCGAGTCAGACCCCATTGATTATGCGTTTTAATAAAGGGAGCTGACCCCTTTTTTTTATTTAATGTGTTGCATCGAAATTACTTGCTTCCCGCATTAAAACTAATCAATTGCGCTATCGATTTCTGCTCGGTGCTATCAACTTCGTTACGAGAAGTTACCTCTGATTTAATACTACGCTTAACATCTGGTGCATACCATGATATATCTGTACCAGTGTTTTTTTCACCGGTAACAGGATTAACAACTTCTGTATTTAAAATGACTTTTATAGCATGAAACGTCCCTGCCGGAACCGTAATATCTTCCCAGTCACCTACAACGCCAGAAATCTTGTGTTTTCTAATGGTACCTGTCTTTATGTTGGTTTCAGTTGACGTTTGCTGCCAATTTTTCCCCGGTGATAGTGGAAATTCAAAATATTTTAAGGGCGGCGAATAATCAAGACCGCTATTGTCCGCATTTCGCGTCGCTATTAAATTCCATTCTTTATTAAATTTTAATAATCTTTTTTTACCAGACTTATTATTTAAATTTATAACCAACACTTCAATAACATCACCCTCTGTAGAAGTTACAGTTCTTTCGGTTTTTGAATTATTTTCTGGGTGCGCTGGATTGGTTGACTCGATAATAAAAAAATCTCCCACTTTAATATCTGGTGGCGTAACTTCTAAAGTAACCTTTGTCTCTGCTTGCTTTGCACTCTCTTCATGACTTGGTTCATTAATGCCAAAATTTTCTTGTTGAACTTTGCTGTTGTCGGATGTTTGTTGGATAGTATGGTGTTGATTTGAATCATCTGCTTCTGAGCCAGGTTTCGAATGATAAGTTGCTTTCTCATTTTTATCCTGATCTGCTAAAACTGATATCTGTTTATCTTGGCCTATATTTGGTACGGGTAAATCTTTCTCGAATAATAAACCAATCTTTGCTTTCCAATCAGGATCTTTGATTTCTTGATTATCTTGATAAGCACTACGTATCTGTATATCTTTCGCTTCTAATTTATCAATCTTTGCTTTCCAATCGGGATCTTTTTTTAGTTCATCTATACTCATGCCTGACAAAAATTCTATATAAGCTACTCTACCTACCCGCTGTAAAAAAAGCAAACAATCATCATATGATCGTGATAATTTGCTTACACAATAGTTACCTAGCAGTTGAGCGACTCCTGAGTCACCACATATTTTAAACACATCTTTTACTGGAGACTTTGGATTCTGTGTGAAAGCTTCATGCATACATCTGAGATAAGGCTGAACTTCCAACATTGCCTCTGGAGTCATTTGAAGCCCAAAAGTTTCTTTATCATTAGTAATAACCGCTCCTGAGTTTATGGTTGTTTGTTTACCTTCTTCTGGCTTTTGTTTTATTATTTTTAAACTATCTGCCGCTTTTTTTTGAATGTCATATTTTTTTGTTGTTAATGGTTGCGACCCTGGCTTTGCTATAGCACGTTTTTGTTCATCTTGTACTTGCAACTTATGACCTTGGATTCTCCAGTCAGGATTCTTTCTAAACTCTGTAATAGTCATGCTCGATAAAACTTCTAGGCTTGCTATATCAAAAACATCCCCTATTAATTTTGTACAGATCCTAGCTGATGCGCTAATTTCTGCTAGGCAAAATCCATAAAGCTCCCTACCTTCATTCACACACATTTCCCAAGAAATAGAATAAACGTAACTCATGGGTACAGGTGGTGGATTCTGTTTAATTTGATTTTTCATGCATTCAATAAGCGGGTGAGTCTGAACTATTGTTTCTGTTGGAATCTGTTCAAGCTGCTCTTCAGAAAGATTTCTTGCGCTCGCATTTATTACTGCTAATAATGCCACGACCAGTATTTTTACTTTAAATAGTGTTTTCACATTATTTCCAGATTAATTTTTAGTTTGCCACAAGTAATAATATTTTTTATTTATAAAGCTATACCTAGTATTAGTGGATTAATAAGTTGAAATATGAATTACTCATTCTTGAAATAATCATTACAATGCCAAAAACAGACTTGACTTTAAAAAGAGCATCTAACTTAATTAATGTGATTCCAAGTATGCATCTATCTCTGAACAAGTTGATTTTCCTACACCGCCAAGTTGAGCTTGCTTACCATAGTCAATGCCACTTTGTATGGCTTCTCGCGCCTCGTCATCAGTTAATAAACCCCTTGATACTTTGTCATTAACCATTTTTAAAAGTACAGGTAATATTTTTTCTTTGTATGTTTCAGCGGTTACTTTGCAAGCGGCGGCCTCACCGATAAACTCCCCATACTGCACAAGCTTCGTCAAAGCATCAAAGGATGGCCCCGTTACTGGGGTTGCATTAACAACCAAGGCTTGCAAGGTGAAGGCTAATGCTATTTTTTTTAATATTGTTTTCATAGACTTTGCCTGCTTTAGTTGTTGTTTTCAGACTTAACAATATAGGATTTTCAAGTGTTTATCACTGAAACCAAGAATAACGTTAAGTTAACGGCTCGTTGAATGACAAGTGGGGTAAAGAGTCAGCCAAATAGTAATTGATTGTTAAAGATTTGGAGAACATCGATTGGGGCACTCTCAATTAAATTATCATTAGGCAATGTAAATTGTGGGAACTGTCTACTGATAGCGGAAGCAACCTTGTTCGGAATTCTTGCCCCATGACTTTGATCATGAGCTGAGCCATCGACATTCAGCGCGAAGAGCTGATTGTTTTTTGCATATACATGTAAATGATGTTGCCCATCAGACGTATGAGATTTGTGCAGTTGGGCGGAATACTGGCCACCAAGTGGAATGCCACAATGTTTTGCTTCTTCAAGCACGTCATTTTCTGACGGAAGAAACAGAATGTGGATGACATATTTGTCTACACTGAAGCTAAACCATTCGAACTTAGCGGCCTTCTGTTCATTTACGAATTGCTTAAACGTTTTCATGGTGTTGCTCCTGTAGCATAATGTGGAGCTAACCGGCCTGTGCGAAAAGCCGCACGACGGGTTAAGTGTAATATTAGACATGCGATTGGGATTGAAACGAAAACATGGGGTCAAGTCTTTCAAAACAATATCTCTATGCGAAAACATGGGGTCAAGTCTTTCAAAACAATATCTCTATGTGTTAATAAAAGGCATGACCAAAATCAATGCTACAAACTCAATCAACCTTGTAAGCCTAAATCATCCCTTAACCCCAACTTCCAATACTTGGCTCCAATGTCCTATTTGTGCATCGCGAATACGGTAGATGGCGCGGTATTTCCAGAGCACAGCGGTTCCAGAGGTGGGGAGTGGAGTATTATCCTGGTAGCCGGGGGTTTGCTGGATGGTCATCAGGCTAAAAGAGCCGGTGCCGTGATCGGCTTCCAGTTCTATCGCATCAGTGCTGTTGTTTTTCCAATGCAGCACCGGATGGCCTCCCTGAAAATCAACCGATAATACCGGTTGCAGCGAAGCAAAATCAATGCCTTGGCTTTGTGTAGCAATAATCTTTAGCGCTTTGCCGATGGCGTCTGTGTAGTTTTTGTGATTTTTAATGCGGGTAATTAACGCGCCCAAAAAGCCAAAGTTGTCGGCATAAGGCTCGGACGTTGGCGTGGGCGGAAACACCGGCGGTGATGGCAGATTGAAAACGGTGCTTTTGGGGCCGTCACGCAGGACCTTTTTAAGGGCGACCAGTGCATGGCTATAGTTTTGCGTGGTGTCTTGTGCTTTAAGACTGTAATCGAACCAATCCAGGCCAACCTTGAGTTGAGCCAGATCGCTTTCGGTAATGTCCAAGGCGCTGGCGTAGTTGGGTAGCTGGGCGTTTAATTGTTGAAGCAGCACCCGTTTACTGGTGTCATCGCGTGGGATAATGGTTGAAGTAGACACAGTGTAAACCTTTATGCGGAGAGGACAGAAATCTAGCAAAAAAAGTATGCGGCAAATAATGCTCCTATATCCATATAAAAAGCAAGTATTTTTTATGGTATTTTTTTAGGTTTTGGGGTTAGCGAGATTTATGTTAGCCGAGGGCGCATCGCGCACCATTCACCATGACAAAGAAGGAAACACAATAGGCCGCAGGTAAAAAACAAAAATAGAGTGTGGTATAAAAATCTGTTCCATAAATAAGGTTTTTAGTGCGCGATGCGCACCCTGACTCATCGTTATGTGTCACAAATTTATTCATGTAAACTGGAAATTATTGAGGACACGTAAACGCCTCTCCTCTTCAGTAATTGCAGCATACGCTTGTTTTTCAAGTGTCCCCCGTAGTTTGGTCAAATCGCTGAACTCATGGAAATGATCAGAACACCACGCCACATCTGGAGAAGCCTCTTGAAAACCCTTGATAATGCCTGCGCCCCGGTCACTGCCTAAGCCTTTGTCGATAAACTGATGATCCTTAAGTTCAGAGAAGTGCCGCTTCCAGGTATTGCCAGCGCGGTCAGATGCCGGCTCAATCCGTAAGATAGCCGTACTGACGGGGTCAATGATGACCAAGATGGGGCAACCCAAAGCAAGAATTTCATCGCTTAGATAAAAAATCAAACAGGGCGTGTCGGTATTGAGTGTATTTGACAAACAACTGCCAAAAAACTTAAGCCGCTCGCTGACCATTCCGGTTGAATCGTGGGGATAACCCAATACGCGTAATATTTCATTTAGGCGGGCAATGGAAACTTGGCCTTCAAAACGCAACAGAATAATGAAGGCATCCAACTCAAACTAGGCCGGTACCGTTTCAAGCCGTTGAGTGGCGAACAATTCACCCAAGCACAGCAGCATTACGCCGATCATTTGATAAAGAAAGGTTCGGGATATCTGGTATCGGTTGGCTAATGCGGTTCTTGCCCCATAAATGCCCTGGCAAGCCAACGCTTGCACAACGAGATTTATACGGGCTTGAGTATCAAGATCGGGGTGGCGGGTAAATTTAATAATCTTCTCCTTATGTGTGATTGCTCTAAATGCATATCACAACACTTGGGGGAATTTTGTTAAACTGTTAATTGGAAAATGAAGGGTGCCCTTTTTTTACTCCCTTTTTTAATTATTATTTCCATACAGAATATAAATGACCGAGATAATCACTGAGTCAGTCATCGGGTTATCGTTGTCGTTTTTGCTTGGCGTAAATCGCCATTTTTTTAGGGCCTTGGCCGCTGATTCATCCAGGATTTTATGACCGCTACTGCGTAAAATTTCAACGCCTTTGCTTACCCCTTGGGCGGAGACTTTAATCCTGATTACCGCAGTACCTTGATAGCCCAGAAATATAGCCATTTCCGGATATTCCGGACTTGGATTATGGCTATCACTTACCGGAAAATTGTCGATGGCTGAGGTACTGCCAGCCGGGGGCAGCATCATGGCGGAGGAAACCATCTGGGCTGTTTGCTGTTCGGGTTGATATTTGACACTTTTGCTAACCAATTTGGCAGGTCGGGATTTAATCAGTTGCTCAATATCACCCGCATCCGGCAATTTTTCTTTTGCAAAAGATGTTTTTTTGGGTTTTGGTTTTGGCTTGGGTTCCGGTTTAGGTTCCGGCTTAGGTTGAGACTTGGCAGGTGAAGGCGTTACACTAGTTTTGAGGCCGTTTTTGCCTAGCAGGTTAACTTCCAGTTTAAAAGGTACCGGTATAATCTGTGCCTTGGGCAAATCCATAGACTGCCTTAACCAGGTTAGCATCATGATATGTAACAAAAGCACCAACATGGCTAGCAGCATCAACATGTCGGCAGACCGTTTGTTTGATTTTTGATTGGTCTGATAGACGATCTCTTTAAAATTATTTTTAAGCAAAGTAATCTAAAAATGCTTCATGAGCTATAAATAAAGGCAGTAAATAATGGAGTCTTTATCTCCAATACGCGATGCCCGGTTTTCTAAATGAAGAAAGTATGGCATGACAGCCTATTCTGTCGTAAAGTTAAAGTGTCATAAAACACTACGATAGCGGGAGATGTGCCATGTCATCGTTTATGTGAATATGACTGTATCTGGTTGCATTCCGTTGGACAATAAAAAACCCGCTAAGCCTTGCGACTTGCGGGTTTTTATGTTTCTTTGCACAACTCGAAACCAAAATTTGGTACCGAGGGCCGGAATCGAACCGGCACGAAGTTACCCTCACCGGATTTTGAATCCGGCGCGTCTACCAGTTCCGCCACCCCGGCAAAGAAGCGATATTATAAGGACATTTGTTAAAAAAAGCCAGTTTATTTTTTTAGGTGAATTCATTGGCTTAACCTGATACTATCATCGGCTATGAAAAAAAGTGATTTTAACTACCTGTTACCCGATGCGTTAATTGCGCAAAAACCCTTGGCAGAACGCGATGCAAGCCGCTTGTTATGTATGGAGAGAGACACAGGTGAAATAGTCGATCGGCTATTTACCGATTTTATTGATTTAATACATGAGCAGGATTTGCTGGTTTTTAATAATACCAAGGTGATTCCCGCCCGATTGTATGGCACCAAAAAAAGCGGCGGTAAAGTCGAGATTCTGATTGAACGTATTCTTGACGACCATCATGCCATTGCTCATGTTAAAGCCAGTAAATCATCAAAGCAGGGTACGTTGATCAAGCTGGATCAAGGTTATCACTGTGTCGTACAAGGCAGAGCGGATGATTTGTTTGAGTTGGAGTTTGCCGATGTGAATTTACTCTGGTTATTGGAGCAAATCGGTCATATTCCGTTGCCACCTTATATTACCCGTAAAGATGATGAGTCTGATTTTACGCGTTATCAAACGGTGTTTGCCAAAGAATCAGGAGCGGTGGCTGCACCGACAGCCGGTTTGCATTTTGATCTGCCGATGATGGATAAAATTAAAGCCAAAGGCACACAAACGGCTTTTGTGACGTTACATGTGGGTAGCGGAACTTTTCAGCCGGTGCGAGTGGAAGATTTATCCGAACACTTGATGCACAAAGAATATTTTGCCGTGTCCCAAGCCACTGTGGATGCGGTACGGCAAACCCGCGAAAGAGGCGGACGTGTCATTGCCATCGGCACCACGGCAGTCAGGGCATTGGAGTCCGCCTCTAAAAGCGGTCGGCTTGAAGCCGATTTTGGTGATACCAATTTGTTTATTACCCCCGGTTATCAATTTAAGTCAGTCGATGCCATGCTGACTAATTTCCATCTACCTGAATCTACCTTGTTGATGCTGGTTTCTGCGTTTGCCGGTTACGATTCTATAATGAACGCCTACAGCCATGCGATTGATGAAGCTTACCGATTTTTTAGTTATGGCGACGCGATGTTTTTGAGCTGATGCTTTGGAAGATAAAGTTCATCAATACATGAAACATTAACAAACGACTGATAAACTTGTTTCAACCAAACAATGCCTCATTAAACTTAACAACCCACTGATAGCTGCTACCGAATGGCTAATACTCAAATTTTTTCCCCTATTGTTCCTCAATCAAAAGACCAGGCTGTTATTTGGACAGGTTTAACCGGTTGCGGTGATTCTCTGGCTTTGGCTTCTGCCATTAAAAATGAAAATCGTCTGTTTGTGATCGTTACGCCTGATAATCAAACGGCCTTGCGTCTTGAGCATGAGCTGGCGTTTTTTTTGCAGGGCGAGTATCCGATTTTGCAGTTTCCCGATTGGGAAACCTTGCCTTACGACGTTTTTTCACCGTTGCCGGAAATTATTTCCGAGCGTTTAAAAACGCTGGCTTTATTGCCACAGGTAAAGCGGGGCGCTCTGGTGGTTTCGGTGACCACGTTAATGCATCGACTGGCACCGAGAGAACATGTTTTAGCCAATAGTTTTTCTATTAAAGTGGGCGATGATTTTAATCTGGAGCTGAATAGAATTAAGCTGGAAAGTGTCGGTTATCAATGCGTGTCACAAGTTTATCAACATGCTGAATTTGCGGTTAGAGGTGCGATTGTTGATTTGTTTCCGATGGGTAGCAAATTACCTTTTCGCATTGAATTGTTTGATGAAGAAATTGAATCGATTCGCACGTTTGATCCTGAAACCCAACGCTCATTGGAAAAAATCAACCAGATTCAGTTATTCCCGGCACGGGAATTTCCGTTTACGGATGAGTCTATCAAACATTTTCGGCAGGCCTTTAGAGACACTTTTCCGGAAGTGTCACCCAAAAATACCTTGTATGTGGATGTCAGCAAAGGCATTACGCCCAACGGGATTGAATACTATTTGCCGCTGTTTGTAGAACAAACGGCAACCTTGTTTGATTATTTGCCGTCGACAGCGGTTTTGGTGGTGTCAGAAACATTCGACGCCAGCGCACAGGCTTTTTATGCCGAAGCCGACGAGCGTTTTCAGCAACGGAAATATGATATTGAAAGGCCTATATTAAAGCCTGAACAACTATTTTTGTCGGCCGAGGACTTGGCTCAAAGAACGGCGGTGTTCTCGCGTATTACGCTGGGTAATAAAGAGACGGTCGATAGTGTCGCTTTCACCTGTCATCCGTTGCCTACTATAACGTTGGATGCCAAGCTCAGTGAGCCTGCCAAGGCTTTACAGCAATTTATTAACGCATTTTCCGGCAAAATTCTGTTTGTTGCTGAATCGGCAGGGCGACGGGAAGGCCTGATTGACAAATTAAGAGCTTATAAAATCACCGTTAAACAGGTCGATAGTTGGCAGGCATTTTTACAGTCCGACGTGTCGCCTTGTATGTTGGTTGCGCCGATGGAATATGGGTTATGGCTGGAGGCTGAGCAAAACAAATCACCCGCTATTGCCATTATCACGGAAAGTCTGCTGTCCGGTGAAAAAGTGTTGCAACGGCGCAGACGGCGTCAATCCGGGGCGCGTGAACTGGAAAATATTGTCAATAATCTGAATGAGTTGACGATAGGCGCACCGGTTGTGCATCAAGAGCATGGCGTAGGTCGTTACCTGGGGTTGCAAACTCTTGAAGTGGGCGGCATTAAGGCGGAATTTTTGATGCTGGGATACGCCCAAAATGACAAGCTTTATGTCCCCGTTTCATCATTGCATGTGATTGGCCGTTATACGGGCATGAGTCCGGAAAATGCACCGTTGCATAAGTTGGGTGGTGATCAGTGGGGAAAACTCAAGAAAAAAGCAATTGCACGTATTCGGGATGTTGCCGCCGAATTATTGGAAATTCATGCCAAAAGAGCGCTTAAGAAAGGCCATGCCTTTGTTATTGAAGATGCAGATTATCAAGCTTTTGCCGAGGCCTTTCCTTTTGAAGAAACCCCGGATCAGCAGTCTGCGATTGAAACCATACTGGAAGATATGGCCAGTCCGCAGCCTATGGATCGGGTCATTTGCGGGGATGTGGGTTTTGGTAAAACCGAAGTGTCCATGCGGGCGGCGTTTATTGCCGTACAAAGCGGCAAACAGGTGGCGGTCTTGGTGCCGACAACGTTACTGGCGCAGCAGCATTATCAAAATTTCCGGGACCGGTTTGCCGATTGGCCGTTTCGCGTTGAAGTCATGTCGCGTTTTGTTGCCCCCAAACAGCTAAAAAATATTACCGAAGATTTGGCTGACGGCAAGGTTGATATTGTTATTGGCACGCATACTTTATTGTCCAATGAGCTTAAATTTAAAGCGCTGGGCCTGGTGGTCATTGATGAAGAACACCGTTTTGGTGTTCGCCAAAAAGAACATTTTAAAAAGATGCGTAGCGAACTGGATCTGTTGACGCTAACGGCAACGCCTATTCCACGAACCTTAAATATGGCGATGTCGGGCTTAAGGGATATTTCTATTATTGCCAGCCCGCCGCCTAATCGCCATGCCATCAAAACCTTTATTAGCGAATGGGTCGATGCACAGATCAGGGAAGCCTGTTTGCGTGAGATTAAACGCGGCGGCCAAGTGTTTTTTCTGCATAACGAAGTTAAAAGCATGGAAAAAATGGCAAGGCAACTCAGTGAACTGATACCGGAGGCGCGGATTGAAATAGCGCATGGACAATTGCCGGAGCGTGAACTGGAACGCATCATGCTGGATTTTTATCATCAGCGTTTTAATTTGTTGCTGTGTTCTACCATTATCGAAAGCGGTATCGACATTCCCAGCGCCAACACCATTATTATTGATCGTGCGGACAAATTGGGACTGGCGCAATTGCATCAATTACGCGGCCGGGTAGGGAGATCTCATCACCGGGCTTACGCTTATTTTATCGTGCCGCAAAAGTCGGTAATGAGCAAAGACGCCATGAAACGCCTGCAAGCGGTTGAAGCATCGGGTGATTTAGGAGCCGGTTTTATGTTGTCCTCAAACGATTTGGAAATTCGGGGTGCCGGCGAGTTGCTGGGTGATGATCAAAGCGGACAAATTCAGGAAATCGGTTTTAGTTTGTACACCGAATTATTGGAACGGGCTGTTAATGCCTTAAAATCAGGCAAACAACCCGAACTCGATACGCCAATGGACAGAGGTGCGGAAGTCGATTTACAAACAGCGGCCCTTATTCCTGAAGATTATTTGCCGGATATTCATGCGCGGTTGGTGTTGTATAAACGCATCTCCAGCGCCGAAAATCAAGCCGATTTACATGATTTACAGGTGGAAATGATCGACCGTTTTGGCTTGTTGCCCGAACCGGTTAAAACCTTGTTCAGTGTGACTGAATTAAAAAATCAGGCTGAAAAGCTGGGTATCAAAAAAATAGAAGCTAATGTCGGTGGCGGGCGCATTATTTTTACCTCGGAACCCCATATTAATCCCGAACAGTTGATTATCCTGATACAAACCCAAGCGCAAATCTATAAATTTGATGGCGCGGACAAGTTACGATTTATCAAGCCGTTTGAGAGTACCGAACAGAAGCTTGCGTTTATTAATGAGTTGTTGGAAAAGTTAAGCTTGTAGAAAGGTCAGTCGGGTTAGCGTTGTACTCAGTCAAGCGCTGTCTTGGAAAAAAGAATGAGCACAATCACCCCAGCAGTTATAAGGGTGATGCCGATAATGGCAGCACTATTAAGTGACTGGTGATAGATTATCCAGCCAATCAGTGCGAGCAGGGCTATGCCCACACCAGACCAGATAGCATAAGCAACACCGAGTGGTAAGGTACGCAGGGTGAGTGAAAGAAAGTAAAATGACGAGGCATAGCCAATAACGACAAGCAATGAGGGAATCCAGCGGGTAAAATCTTCTGTGGTTTTAAGTGCGGAAGTTGCAATAACTTCAGATACAATTGCTATTGCCAGATAGATCCACTGCATAGTCTACTAAAACCTAACGTAAGCTGGCCGTGCATGGCCAGAAAAAGCATAAAAAGAGTAAAGCCTGTAAGCGCTTCGGTTGGGTATTTCGTTAGGTGTTTATTTTACAGAAACTTATAAAATTAATATAATAATCAATTAAATGCGCTGTATTTAATATTTAATGCGTTATTGACCACCAACAATAAATTTCGCCATATAGATTTTCAGATAAATAATTTCGATGCTAACGGATACCATCCCTTTGAGGGATGTTATCCGTGTGAGTTAAATTGTCGTGACTTGGAAATTTAATTTCTGAAAGTCTATAGAGTATTTTAGAGAAAAATCATCCATGCAAACACAAATCTTAAAAGCCAATGAAGCCGATGAATACTATTTTGACGAAGGCTGTTTTATTTTAGAATTATCAAACTCACCGGCAGATCCCGACGTGTCTATTGCCAGAGCGCGGGTTAAGCCGGGGGTAACAACCAAATTGCACCGTTTAACCGGGGTTGTCGAGCGATACGTTATTTTGTCAGGACAGGCAATCGTTGAAATCGGTGAACGGGAGCCACAACAGTTATCAGTTGGCGATGTGGTTATTATTCCGTCCCTGTGTCCCCAGAGAATCACCAATAGTGGTACTGAAGACTTGATCTTTTTAGCCATTTGTACACCGAGATTTACTGAAAAAGTGTACGAAAATATAGATTAGGTTTGGGGATAATTATTCAGTCCCCCCTCTATTAAAAAGAGGAGTTAGGGGCAAGCCACTCCGAGAGTGTGTTGATTTTTAGTTGGAACTGACTGGCAGCTCACAGAAGCAGCCAGACAGTTACGATCAATCAACGTCAGCATTATATGCAATTGCTGTCTTTCAAAACTCCCCAATGAAGGTATTTTAAGATATTAAAAATGTTAAATACAGGATGTGTTATTAAACTGATCTTGAACCTTGGTTAAACAAATAGTTTATGTATGTGCAAGAAAAACTCGCTCAATGATGTTATCCGGTAAGTTAATACGATCAAACGCAGTTACAGGATAAAGATAGTCTTCACCAGATTCATCAATAACTCTAATTTGACCATGCTTTTCTGCATCGGCATCAGCGACTATCTCATAGAGTTTACGCATTTCCAGTGATACTTCGTAGCCCTGGTTATCGACACAGACAACAAATTCGTGTGTATTCATAGTTATATATCCAAATAACGCTTAATTTTAAACTCGCGCTTGCCAATGCCATTAGCTTCATACCAGTGAAGCTCTGCATCGCGAAGCGTCCCATCACTCAAACGAACAATAGCGAAACCTTTAAGCTTACGCCAGTTACCCAGACCATAAACTTTCCGAAGACGTGGTAACTCTCTAATAGCAGAGCCACGAGCAAAAGTCTCGGTTTGTCTGATTTTACCAATTATTTCAAAGTCCATTTGGGAATTCTAGCACAACTGACTATATCTGGCTAAAGATAACATAGTTTTGCTTGTGTCCTGAAATGGAAATCTACCCATTTCAAGAGATAGCAATGGATTCTTCCCAGCGCTATTTAGTTGATGGCTAACTTGGTGATGAAAGGCAAGGCACTGGTGCAGCTCCAGGAACCCGACATGAGAATGGGCCGCTATTACCCACCAAGTAATTCAATTATGCAGTTCCTTCAGACAATGCAACTATGGTGGTGCAATTTAACATAGTTCAGTTCTTCACATAGGAAGCGCTATGTGTAGATTAACATAGCGGCCAATTCCTGTCAGTGACAAAACGGCCAGGAGTGTCCGGTTCCGAACCCAATGCTGTCATTCAGAAGCCGTCATTGATCGGCAGTCACGTATTCATATATACACTTTCAGATAAATAACTTCCAAGTAACATTAATAAACACATTTATTTTAAAGGTTTTTAATTGGCAAAGTTGGAAATTTAATATCTGAAAGTCAATAGATCAATGAAATTTATTTTTGAAACAAGATAGTCATCAAGTCACCGGTGGTACCCGTAGAGCAGAGGGCATTGTAATCCGAAATTGTGTCTCGCGTTTATCCATCTATATTGCCATTTTTATCGATGACCACCGTGAAAGCCTCCAAACCCGCCGCCATGATAGCCACCGCCATAATGTCCACCATAAGCCGGATAACCCCCACCATGATGCCATCCATAAGCAGGATAACCGCTATGATAACCTCCGCCGTAACCGTAGCTAAACCCAAAGGACGGGTAATTACCGTAGCCATAATTCCCATAATAGGGATATTGGTAATAGTTATATCCAACATAGGGATAGTAAGCCGCGCACGACACAGTCAACAGCAACAGCAGTATCAATAATAATTTTTTCATAATTTACGGCCTGAAAATCCGTTGACTAATGCTTGCCGATTGCAATTAAGCAGTTTTGAAATTGCAGTCAGATTAAACTCACTTTTCTAAGTACCCATTAGTCTCGTCATTGCACTCGTCCAACTTACTTTAAGGGGGACGTTATCATTGAGGGTTTGTAAAAAATCCGCAATTGTTGCCATTTCTTTTACCGGCTCCCATAAACGCGCTCTTTTACATTACCAAACAAGCTAGAGAATTAACTCCTCTGCCTGTCAACCAGTATCATCTCAGATTTGATAGGTTTGTCAGCTATCATAGTACTTGAGAACCGCGTTCTCCAGATTTGATTAAACCGCCTTCAATAACATCGAGTACAAAAACCTTACCACTGCCTTCTTGATGGGTATTGGCATATTTCATAATAGTGGTAAAAATTTGTTCCACCAATTCCTCCGGGGCAAATACCTCAATGCGCTTTGTTTCGAAAAAGGGCAAGAAATCATGATCTATATTTCCTTTTCCTCTACCAAATCCTGAGCAATCGGATAAACTCATACCAGGAAAATGAGGGATTGCTAAAAGCTCCTGTGTAACAGCATGTAGCATAAAAGGTTGAATATAAGCGCGAATTTCTTTCATAGTGAATTCCTTAATTATTATTTTGTAATTGGACTCTTGATTCGCTGCATAAATTTTTACGCTTTGTAAACATTAATCATTTTTTAACACCGATTACCTGTTTTTCAATTATTGTTTGTCTTCAAAATATTGATATAAAGCTGGTAGCATACTTAAAGTGAAAAATGTTGCTGTTAAGAGTCCGCCTATAATTACAATAGCGAAAGGTTTTGCGGTTTCGGAGCCAACTCCAGTCGAAAGTGCCGCTGGAATCAAACCCAGCATTGCCATGGATGCGGTCATGACTACTGGACGCAATCTACTGGCCGCACCCAACACAATAGAATCTCGCAAGGATTCACCCTGTATTCGCCACTGTTTAACTTGAGAAATTAAAATAACGCCATTTTGTACGGCAATGCCAAAAAGCGCGACAAAACCTACTGCCGCTGATATGCTAAGGTGAATATGTGTGAGCAATAGAGCGATCAATCCCCCTATTAATGCAAAGGGTACGTTCAGTATGATCAACAAAGCATTTTTTACGGATTTGAATGCCCAAAACAGCAGTGAAAATATCAAAAATATGCTGATCGGGACAATCACATACAGCCGTTTCATTGCCCGTTTCTGATTTTCGAATTGTCCACTCCAGATAATACGATATCCAGGGGGTAATGATACTTGCTCGTTCGTTTTACGCATGGCTTCGGCAACAAAGCTGCCTTGATCACGATCGATCAAATTACATTTAATGGAAATACGGCGCATATTTTCTTCCCTGCCAATGCGTGAAGCCCCTAGATTGATTTGTGTATCAACCAATTCTGACAGGGGGATTCTGCTTCCATCGGGAGTCGGGACAGTAATGTTTTGGATTGCGGCTAACGAATCACGTTCGCCTTCAATCAATCGAACGACTACATTGAATCGACGCTCATTTTCCAAAAAAACGGAAGCAGCTTTACCACCAATACCAATTTCGATCACATCTTCGATATCGTTAATATCAAGACCGTAGCGGGCAATTTTATCCGGGTCAATTTGCAAAACAAGTTGTGCTAATTGTGCTTGCTGTTCAGCGGCAACATCCGTTGAACCCGCTGTCGCTTTTAAAATGCCGGTAATTTGGTTAGCCTTTTCCTGTAATATTTTTAAATCTGATCCAAAGACCTTAATAGCTATTTCACCTTTAACGCCGGAAATCGCTTCCTCAACGTTATCCTGAATGACTTGTGAAAAGTTAAGCAGCAGTCCAGGGAAAATAGACAATTTTTGATTCATGGCTTTGATGATCTCAACTTTATTTTTATAGTGCCAAGTTTCCTTCGGATTGAGATCAATCAAAATCTCCAGGTTGTTAAATCCTTTGGGGTCAGTTCCATCTTCAGGTCTACCTAGCTGGGTAACCACCATTTTTACATCAGGAAATGTTTCTATTTTTGACCTAATATCACGTTCGAAGTCCTTGGCCTTATCGAGTGTAATCGAGGTGGGCAAGGTGATAGTCAACCAAATATTGCCTTCATCCAATTTCGGCATGAATTCCGTACCAATGAATTTGATGGAGCCTAGACTCACTATAAGTACTATGCAAGCGCAAATAAATAATATTTTAAAATTCAAGAGCACCCAGTCAAGAAATTGGGTGTATTTTTCTTCCATCCAATGAACGAGAGGGTTGTGTGCTTCGACAAGTTTTGGGCCAAGAATATAACTCAAAAGAACGGGAATCAGCGTTAAACTCAAAATTAATGAGCCAATCATGGCAAAGCTAATCGTATACGCCATGGGCGAAAATATTTTTCCTTCAACGCGCTGGAAGGTAAAAATAGGCAAAAAAGCCGTAATAATGATGAGTTGCGAAAAAACAATGGGAGAACCCAGTTGAGATATCGTGTGGAGCAGGGATTGCTTCATGTGGGGCAAACTGGCATTGTTTTTCATATCCAGGGTAATGCAAACTATAACCCCTTCAACCAATACCACTGCCGCATCTACAATGACCCCAAAGTCAATGGCTCCTAAAGAAACCAAATTGGCTGATATTCCGTTAACATCAATCAGGATAAATGCAAACATCAGTGATAAGGGTATCGTCAAACCCACTATCAGGGCGGCAGAGAGCCTTCTCAGAAAAATCATCAAGATGACCACAATCAATAGGATTCCTTCGATCATGTTGTGCTCAACTGTCTTCATAGTGTGATTCACCAATTCAGTTCGGTCATATATTGGCTTGATTGTTACGCCGGGCGGCAAGCCGTGATCATTTAGATCAGCTATCTTTTCTTTGATCCCCTTAAGCACTTCCACAGGAACCTTGCCTTTAAGCAATAAGACAATACCTTCAACCACAGTATCTTTTTCGTTATAGCCAACGATACCGGTTAATGGCTGAGGACCAATCTGAACATCTGCGACATTGCCGACCAGAATAGGTATGCCATCATTAGTGGTTATTTTTATTTTTTTAATTCCGTCAATGGTTTTTAGTAACCCAACACCACGTACTACAAGAGCCTCATCGCCATGCTTGATATACCCTCCACCGATGTTGGCATTGTTATCAGCTATGGCCTGATAGACTTGGGTCAGTGTTATGTTATAACTTTTTAAAGATTCCGGATTCACTCGAACCTTATATTCCTTAATCCCCCCACCAAATGCAACGACGTCTGCTACGCCTTGTACCGTCCGAATACGCGGTTCAATTACCCAATCCTCAATAGCTCTTTGCTCAATAAGAGGCATAGTCTTGGACTCAATGACATAACGATAGATTTCACCTATACCGGTTGAAAGTGGCCCTAATTCTGTATCCGAGCTGTCAGGGAGTTTAATGGATCTTAGTCGCTCGTTGACTTGTTGTCTTGAGAAATAGTCTTCTGCATCATCGTCGAAAGTTAGTGTTACCACTGATAAGCCAAAAATCGAGATAGAGCGCATGTTAATGAGATGCGGCAAACCGTTCATGCCTCTTTCAATGGGCAAGGTAACCAGTTTTTCAATTTCTTCAGGCGCTTGGCCTGGATATTGTGTGACAACTTGAACAAATACGTTCTGTACATCGGGGAAAGCCTGTACAGGTAAGCGTTCGAAAGCATAAATGCCAAATATGATAAGAATAACGGATGCCAAGAGAACGAAGACTCGTTGTTGTAGGCAAAACGCAAGAATTCTATCTATCATTTTACTTCTCTCGATTAATTAACTTTCATCTTAGAATTAAGCTATTTCCGTACCAAAGACTTATAAACAAAATAAAATCAATAACAAACTACTAAACAAGAGGAACTAAAACGAATGAGGAAGAGTTTAATGGTTCAGAAAACCCTTTTATAAGGTTCTTTTCAACTAAAGGTACTTCTGGCGACAATCACTATTGAAAAATGCCTACTATACTGCCATTGATGAACAATCGAACATTTGTGCTGTTAGGGTAACTGGTTAACTATTAAGAAACTGCATCTAGCTGAAGAACTCACCAACACGATCTATAATCTCTCTCGATCGACTATATCGCAGATCAAATGAATTAAATGATCAGGGCGGTTGGTAATTCCGAAAAGATAGGGTGGTCTTGGTAGGCCATCCTGAAAAGTTTTTACATAGGCGATGGTCCAAACAGAGATACCATCGTAGACAATTCGTTTTACGAAATCCAAGCCTTCAGTATTTCGGCCCTCGCGGTTAATATCTGTAATGAATATAAGAAAAACGTTTTCCCGCAATGCCGTTTCGGCCTGAGCGCTGGTGGAAGCAAGCGTTATATGGACTCCGAATTGTTCCAGTAATTCACGTTCATGACGAGTATGTGCATGGTTAGCATCGACCCATAGAACACGAACACCGTGTAAACGCGGTGAGATTAATTTAAGTCTTCTGAGTACAGATTGGTAGTCTTCTTGAGAGACATCTACCTGTTGAGCAGAGATTGCTTTGTCCAAAGTTGTCAAATCAGAGTTTGCTTTGATGCCAAGCCCCATAAATTTTTTGAAACGGTGGAAAAAACCATGCAAATCTTCTTGATAGCGAGCACCAAGATATAGAGCTAAAAAGACTGTAATTAAGCTAATTGTTACTTTGATTAGCTCTATCCACCAAATTAGAGCGGGTTCATTCATTGTATTCTTCCGAAGAGAGTTAATTGATAACTATGATGGTGCGCTTGCTAGGAAATACTGTCAAGCCATAAGTGTAAGCCTATTGGATACGTTGATTCAACTATTGATCGAAAAAACTTTAGATTTTACGATGCAGCTTCATTAATGCTTCTAGGCATAAGCCAAAATAACTTTTGGGGCTGGTGGTAATACCAGATGTTTCTCTAGAATTCACTGTCCGCTGTCTGTGGGTATGCTGCCATTCGGAAATCTGAGATGAATGTCTCTTGTTGGGTCGCTATGTGTAGATTAACATAACGGCCACTATGTGTAGATCTAAACTATATGTAGAACACATATGGCTAAAAGCTGCGAAGCCTTATTTAATTGGTCTACAAGGATGATGGAAGCTAATTTTCTAAACATAGTTTTGCTGGTCTCCTGAAATGGAAATCTAGCCATTTCAGGAGATAGTAATGGATTCTTCCCAGCGCTATTTAGTTGATCGCTAACTTGGTGGTGAAAGAAAAGGTACTGGCGAGACCCCCTGGAGCCCGAAATGAGAATGGGCCGCTATCACCCACCAAATATTTCATTTATTCAGTTCATTCTGGCAATGTAACTATGTGCAGAGGCTACCGGCTCAATGTCTCGTCGCACAAGGGTAGAGCCGTTATATGGGGGAGCAACTTAACATAGTTTAGTCCTACACATAGGGGTCGTAAGCTGGTGGTCAGTTTCAACTCACAATCAACACACTTTTGGAGGGGCTTGGGTTAGGGGAGATTTTATTAGGCCTTAGCCGGAATAAGAACACCCAAGCTTAGTGCGTGGTGGCGTTTCCGGCACATTCGTGTACTGAATGCCGGAAACGCTTATTCTCGCTTGCGCTCGAAAAGTCTTATTCCTGCCTACGCTGTTTCTAATATCCAATCTCCTATCGTTCCCTCGCTCCGGCGTCACTGCCCACAGTTAAGCATCGTAATAATATAATACTGCGGCTGGAGTAAAACAGCTTTAGCTGTTTTTACAGGCAATAGCTGAAGCTATTGCACTCCGTTTTTTAAAGGTCTGAAAAAAATATCCACAGTAAGTCACTAATCTTTTCATCTAAATTGCCTTGCAAGCTATAATGGAATTGGTTCAATTTAATTATAACTAGTGAGACTGAGATGGATAAAATAACTGAAGAAGATCGCAAGCGTATTCTCGAAAGCCCGCCTGTAGGGACTTTTGCACTGATGTCAGTCGTTATCGGCAGTATGGTCGTTGCCTGGCTATTTCTTTATTACGGCGTTTTTCTGCCGCGCGGCTAGGGGTTCATTATGCAAACAGAACCATCAAAACAAAAATATGAACAGTGCTTGCGTGATTTTGTCACCCAAGTTCGCGCTATTCATATCGATCAACTGGAACGAAAATGGATCACTATATCATTGCTGGTGGTGGGTCTTTTTGTCGGTATCATTACTATTGATGCATTTTTCCACGGCGTTAATCCACCCAGTAAAGTTGAAACCATTGATTCCGCGAGTCTGCATTTAAATAAAGAATTTGCGGAAGACAATTTGGGCGTACAAGTCGATGCCACAGGCGCTATCATTATCAGAATGGTCGCCGGGCGTTATTCCTTTTTTCCAAAACACATCGATGTCCCAGCCGAGACACCTTTAACTTTCCGTTGGGTCAGTATGGATGTTTTACACGGCGTGCATATCCCCATGACTAACATGAGCACGATGATTGTGCCGGGTTATGTGGCGGAAATAACCACCACATTTCCCAAGCCGGGCGAATATCCGCTGCTCTGTAATGAGTTTTGTGGCTTGGGCCATAACCACATGTGGAGTAATATTTCGGTTATCGCCAAAGAAGACTGGAAAGCTCCGGTAAAGCCGTCCGTTAAAGGAGGATCGAACAATGAATGATGCAGCGACAAGAAAACTGATATTAAGTAATTTTTGGGTGGCTTTTATTGCCTTTATCGTGGCTTGTTTTATGGGTGAATATCAAGTCCTGGAACGGAGCGGCTTTATCCCGGCTCTGGATTCACCGAGTGTGTATTTTGCCTCGGTCAGTACGCACGGGGTATTGATGGCGTTTGTTTTAACGACCTTTTTTATAATGGGCTTTGGTTACACCATCGCCACCACCACATTAAAGCAACCTATTTGGAATAAGCCGCTGGCTTGGGGTGGCTTCTGGGTCACTTTAGTCGGTGTTGTGCTGGCCGCCATTCCTTTATTGACCGGCAAGGCCTCGGTACTTTATACATTTTATCCGCCCATGGTGGCACCCGCCGTATTTTATATTGGCGCGACCTTACTGGTGGTCGGTTCCTGGGTTTGGTGCGCAATCATGCTGGTTATGTTTGTGCAATGGAAAAAAGCCAATCCCGGCCAACCCGTGCCTTTAGCCATGTTTGCCACCGCCATGAATGCGTTGTTGTGGTTATGGACCAGCGCCGGTGTTGCTTTGGAAGTGCTGTTTCAATTGATTCCTTTTTCATTGGGTTGGATTGATACAATTGATCCGGGTCTGTCCAGAACCTTATTCGCCTGGACGCTACATCCCATCGTTTATTTTTGGCTGATTCCGGCTTATATCGCTTTTTATGTGTTTGTGCCGAAACAGGCGGGCGGTTTCTTGTTCAGTGATGAAATGGCCAGACTGGCTTTTATCGTGTTGGCTGTATTTGCCTTGCCGATTGGTTTTCATCATCTTTACATGGATCCTGAACAGGCCAAGGGTTGGAAATTATTACACGGCATTGGCACCTTCGTGGTCGCTCTGCCGACGTTGGTGACAGGTTTTACCGTTATTGCCTCACTGGAAATTGCCGGACGCCTACGGGGCGGTAAAGGGCTGTTTGGCTGGATACTCAGCTTGCCCTGGACTAACACCATGGTGTTGTCAGTTATATTGTCGTTACTGATGCTTATTTTTGGCGGCTTTGGCGGCATCGTCAACGCCAGTTATGCCATGAATGCCATGATTCATAACACCGCTTGGGTACCCGGTCACTTTCACCTTATTTTTGCCGGCACCACCGTTATTATGTATTTTGCCATTGCCTATTATTTATGGCCTATGCTGGTTAAAAAACCTTTATTTTCCAGCCCAATGGCTTTAATTCAGCTATGGACCTGGTTCATCGGCATGAGTATTTTAACGACGCCTTGGCATGTGTTGGGTTTGTTGGGCGAGCCCCGTCGTATTTCCAGTGTGGTTTACAATAATTTACTGACCTTGGCCTGGAAGCCTTATGAATTCATGATGATATTGGGTGGTTTGGTATTGCTGGGGTCGGCGTGTCTGTTTATCTACATTCTGGCCAAGACACAGTTGAATCCGGCCGCAGAAGCTTATGAGGAGTCCATTGAATTTGCCGAGCCCATCCATGCGGATGAGTCCCTTCCTGAATGGTTGAATGATTTTAAACTCTGGAACAAAGTCATTGCCGTGTTAATGGCCATCAGCTTTGGCTATCCCATCTTACAGTTCTTTTTTATGGACACATCAGGATCATCGCCATGGGGATTTTAAACATGAAACGAATGCTACTATTACTCGCGTTTATTGCACCGGTTGTGGTGTGTGCAGAACCTTCCTCTCAAATCGCCTGGACGCCCGAGCTTTTAAATCTGGTTAAAAAAGGTAATGCCGATAAGGGTAAAGAACTGGCGGAATCCTGCAAAAGTTGTCATGGCGATAAAGGCCAGGGCATGAAAGAAGAAACGCGGGATGGCGAAACACTACCGGCAATTCCGGCACTGGCAGGTCAGGTTGCCACGTATACTTATAAACAGTTGCGTGATTATTTCAATGGCAGTCGTAGTCATGTTCAAATGACCGGTGTGGCTAAAGGTTTGACTGAGCAGGATGCCGCTGATCTGGCGGTCTGGTTTGGCTCTTTACCCCATGCAGAAAATAAATCGGGCAGTGAGAAGCTGACCAGAGCGGAAAAAATGGTTGAACAAGGTGATGGTAAACGCATCCTGCCACCCTGTTTTGTGTGTCATGGTTCAAAAGGCCAGGGCGAAAAACAGGATATTCCGGCACTGGCAGGCCAACAGGCCCATTATTTTACAAGAACCTTGCTGGAATATAAGAACGGCCAACGGCACAATGATGTTTACAGTCGTATGCGCCTGATTGCACAACAACTGAGTGAAGAGGAGATCAAGGAACTGGCTTTATATTATCAGCAACTTAAATAAGATTTTGCCTTGGTTCCCAAGCTGGAGCTTGGGAACCAGGAAAAAGTGTGTTGATTTTTAGTTGGAGCCAACTGCCAGTTCACTTTACAGTACCTGATAATAATCGCCGCTAATAGTTACTGACACGGTTTTTAATTCAAGAAATGTCTTCATCATCTTTTAAATTCTCCCACATTTCATTTTGATGAAACCATATTGGATCAGCATTTAGTTTTAAATACTCGTCAACATCAATTCCTTCAATCATTAATGGTCTTTTTACTCTGACTTGTTTTCCATTCATGAAGACCCACATATACTTTTCTTGCATTTCTGCTTTTGCTGCCTTTTTCGCCCCCTTTTGTAGCCCAGTAGATACGGGTTAGCGATAGCGTAACCCGACAAATCAACGTATATGTGTAGGGTTACGGCTAGCGCCTAACCTACATGGCTAAAGTTCTGAACGGTAAGGCAGGCGTAACGGCAGGAATGGCCTTGCGCCTTTCTGTATGGCTTGGCACGTCCCCTGATGTTTGGCTAGGTATGCAAACGCAATGGGAGCTATGGCAAGCCGAGCAACAACCACGCCCGACTATCAGACCACTTGTCAGGCAAGCCGCTTAATTCACTGAAACAACTTATTTTTAACGTCATATTGCTAACCCCAACAAGACAGGCTTAATGCAAGCCCCTCCGAGCGTGTGATCAAGAGACAGTCACGACGGGTAGCTTTACGGCAAGCAATTTTGCGACAGGGAGTTCAGTTTGCCAACAAGTGACAGACACCGGTTTCTCCTGAACGGCTATTCAAAATTTTAATGTCATTCGGAGATCGCCAGTAATCAATAACCCTGTATCCATAGCGGACATGATCCTTGGCGATTAACGCCTGAATTTCGCAAAATGGCGTTCACAGATATCAGTTATATTATATGCTACGGGTTCCCCAAGCTGATATTTTTAAGCGTACATGATGAATTTAAACAAACTGGCCATGGCTCTAGCTCTCTGTTTGACCCTGTTGGGTTGTGCCCACCCGGTAATGACGAAAATTAAAATTGTTGCTTTCAACGACTTCCACGGTCAACTGGAATCACCGGGAACGTTCCGGCAAACACCTGCCAGCCTGGCTTCGACTAATGTGTCTGTTGGCGGCGTTGACTGGATGGCCGGCTATATCGCTAATCTGAAGAATCAAAACCCGAATACGGTGGTTGTTTCTGCCGGTGACATTATCGGCGCAACCCCCTTGATTTCGGCTTTGTTTCATGACGAAGGCACCATTGAAACCATGAATCGTTTGGGCCTGGATTTTAATTCAGTCGGCAATCATGAGTTTGACGAAGGCAAAACCGAACTCAAACGCATGCAAAGTGGCGGTTGTCATCCCACCGATCCGAATACTTGTCGCGGCGCTGACGTAGGCACGCCATACCCTTTTGAAGGAGCCCGGTTCACGTTTTTGGCTGCCAACGTCATGGAATCTGCTACGGGAAATACGATTTTTCCCGCTTACGCAATTAAAAATGTGGGTGGCATCCGCGTGGGCTTTATCGGTATGACGCTAAAAGAAACCCCCACCGTTGTTACGCCAAGTGGCGTGGCAGGTTTGTCATTTATGGATGAAGCCGCTACGGTCAATGCGCTGATACCCAAGCTGCGTGCGCTTGGCGCTGAAGCCGTCGTGGTGCTGATCCACCAAGGCGGCACAGTACCAACGACACAAAGCGTTTCGACAATCAACCGGTGCGCTGGCGGTCTGAATGACTCCCCTATCAAAGCGATCGTTAATCAACTGGAGGGTGACGTTGATCTGGTGGTCTCAGGCCACACCCATCAAGCCTACAATTGTCAAATTGCGAACCGGGATGGCCGCCTAATTTCGGTTACCAGTGCCAATGCTCAAGGCAAGGTATTAACCGATATCGATATGACTGTTAATACAGCCACCGGCAAAGTCAGCGCAGTAACGGCCACCAATATAGTCGTTGATCGCAGTAATTCAGCCATTACGCCAAACAATACGCTTAAAACGATCGTGAATAATTACAAAGCTATCGCTACGCCAATAGCCAATCGTGTTATCGGAGCCATTCGTGAAACTATTACCCGCACGACTAATGATGCCGGCGAATCTGCTTTGGGGGATGTTATTGCGGATGCTCAGCTGTTAGAAACCCAAGCTGTCGGGTTTGGCGAAGCCGTGGTGGCCTTTATGAATCCGGACGGTATTCGCGCTGATTTAACCTATCCATCCAGTGCCGTGGACGAAGGCGATGGTAAGGTAACGTATGGCGAAGTGTTTACCGTACAGCCTTTTGGCAACACACTGGTTACACTGACGTTGACAGGCGCTCAAATTCACGCCTTGTTGGAGCAACAGTTCACGGGTTGTACCTTGGGTTATCCTGTCCATGCGCCGGTTATGGGACAACCTTTCAACCGTATCCTGCAAGTCTCTAAAGGCTTTACCTATGCCTGGAAGGAAAAGGGTACCGCTTGTGATAACGTTGACCCCTCCAGCATCAAGATCAACGGGACTCAAGTTGATCCTGCTGCAAGCTATCGGGTTTCGGTCAACAGCTTCATAGCAGACGGCGGCGATCAGTTTTATGTCTTAACACAAGGTGCCAACCGTCTCGGCGGGGCGCTCGATATCGATGCGCTTAAAGATTATTTTAGCGCTAACCCGTTGGCGACGCCCGGACTGCAAAACCGTATTACCTTGTCACCGTAATTGAAATAATGTTGATAATGGCAACGCCAATGGATTCCTCGTGAGCCTTTCTGCCACGCCCATGCGAGAGCCAACTTGTCTTTTTTTACAATTTCGGGTGGAGGGGCAATAATAACAAATCCATATCCGAATGTCTCCTATAATCAAAAAATCTGACTCAAAATGGCTTCCCCTCGCTACGGTTCCTATTCACGGACAGCCTCCTAGTCCTCTTCCTCTTTCAGTTTGAAGCCAGACATCAATTGTTGTTGGACATTTTCTGGCACAGCGCTGTAATGATTGAGTTCAATGTCAAAGTGACCGCGCCCGCCGGTGAGGGAGTTCAGTCGGGATTGGTAGTCCGCCAGTTCGGCTAAAGGAGCCATGCCTGAGATGACCATCCAGCCCTGTCCGCGAGTATCCGCTCCGTTAATTTGGCCGCGCCGGGCGGAAAGGTCGCCGGTAATATCACCCATGGCCGTTTCAGGCGCGATAATTTCGATATCAACGACCGGCTCCAACACGATTGGAGCGGCAGCACGAATGGCTGCAATGGTCGCCTTGCGCCCGGCGGTTACAAAGGCGATTTCCTTGCCATCCACAGGATGGGTCTTGCCGTCATAGACGGTCACACGCAGATCGTCTACAGGAAATCCGGCAACTACGCCCCCTTCCAGAGCCTGGCGGACACCTTTCTCCACAGCCGGGATAAACACGCCGGGAATAGTCCCGCCTTTGACGGCATCGACAAACTCAAAACCTTTGCCCCTTTCGAGCGCTTCGATGCGCAGGAAAACCTCGCCAAACTGGCCGGCGCCCCCGCTCTGTTTTTTGTGGCGGCAATGCCCTTCCGCCGCTTGGGTAATGGTCTCGCGGTAGGGAATGCGCGGCGGCTTGATGTCGACTTCCAGTTTGTACTGAGCCACCATTTTTTCCAGCTTGGTTTTCAGATGAATTTCGCCCAAGCCACGAATGACGGTTTCATTGGTAGAAGGGCGGCGTTCGATAGCAAAGGTGGGATCTTCCAACGCCAGTTTCCCGAGAATGTCAAACAAGCGCTGCTCATCGCCCCTGCGTTTGGTTTCAAGTGCCAATCCGGCCATCGGCTTGGGAAAATTCAACGGCTTGAGATGAATATGATCCTCGTCGTGGGAATCATGCAGAACGCAGTCGAATTCCAGGTCATCGACTTTGGCTACCGCACCGATATCCCCCGGTAACAAAGCATCGACTTCCTCATAATCCTTGCCATGGAGGCAGTAAAGATGCGCCGCCTTAAAAGGGCGCTTGCCGTTGCCGACAAAGAGCTGGGCATCCTTTCTAATCGTGCCTTGATGGACGCGAAAAATACCGACCTTGCCCATATAATGATCGGATATCAGCTTGAAAACATGGGCGAGAACATGCTTGTCTGGATCCGGTTCGGCATGGAATGCTTCTGCCTCAGCGCCGGGTTCGCCTTTATAAAACGGCGGCGGATTGCCTTCTGCGGGGTTGGGGGCAAGACTGGCGATAACATGCAGCAATTCCTTTACGCCTGCTCCAGTCTTGGCGGAGGTGAACAAAATAGGTGCCATTCCGGCTCGCAATGCGCTTTCAAATGGCGAATGCATCTCAGCGGACTTGGGCTCTTCTCCCCCATCGAGATATTTTTCCAGTAACGCCAAGTCTTCATCGATGATGCGCTCGATGAGTTCATGATGAGCCGTAGCAACCGATCCGAAATCGGTCTCGCCGCTATCGTGTTCCAGCACTTCCACGACGTCCTGTGCGCCGTGTGTCGGCAAATCCAGAATGATGCCGCCAAAGTGCCCGCGAATATCGTCAATCAGGTTTGGCAAATCCAAATTATCAGCATCAATCTTGTTCACCACAATGATGGTGCAAAGCTGGCGCTCCCGAGCCCAACGCATCATACGTTCGGTCATCAATTCTATGCCGGTTTGTGCATTAATCACTAACAGAATGGCATCGACCGCCGCCAACGCAGAAATGGCTTGACCGGCGAAATCCGGATAACCCGGCGTATCCACCAAATAAATGCGGGTGTTTTCATATTCGCAATGCGCTATAGCACTATACAGCGAATGACCGGCAGTTTTTTCCAAGGGATCGGAGTCGCAGACAGTAGTGCCTTTTTCGACCACACCCTTTTGTTGAATGCTGCCCGCCGCATGCAGCAAGGCTTCCGCTAAACTGGTCTTGCCTGCCGCGCCATGCCCAACCAAGGCGATGGTGCGGATAGATTCAGTCGTATAATTGGGCATGAGCCCCTCCTTAGTTTTTTTGATTCTGCCGAATATTATACGCTTAACCAGGCGTTCGCTTCGACCCATTAATACAAGAAATGACGGACAGTACAGCAAGTAACATAGGCCTTAAGACAGTTTCTCGGCAGTCAAGCGCTCCAAGAGGTCTATTTTCTGATAGCTGTCGTTAATCATGATACAGTGATAACTGAGCAATCTACATAATGGCCGATTAAAAACAGATAAAATGCTGCGTCAACAATGAATGGTTTATCTGCTATCGAGTTTCTGGAAAGAATAGCCAACAGCTTCCTACTGGCTGATGAGAAAAGTCATCGCTGTTTATTTGCACGGCAAACCACTAAAAAGTCGGGCCGTCATCAACCAAATTATCCAACATCTATAAAAATGAACAAAACACACATCTTATTGGGCGTAAATATTGACCACGTTGCTACGCTTAGGCAAGTCCGAGGTACGCTTTATCCAGAACCTGTCCAGGCTGCGCTGGTTGCTGAACAAGCTGGCGCAGACGGCATTACGGCACACTTGCGGGAAGACCGCCGACATATTCAGGATCGGGATATTTTCTTGTTAAAAGAACTGCTCCACCACACCCGCCTGAATATGGAAATGGCAGTCACCGATGAAATGGTCAGGCTTGCCGTTAAGGTACAACCTTACGCGTGTTGTCTGGTACCGGAAAAACGCGAAGAATTGACGACTGAGGGTGGCCTGGATGTTTCAGGCAACCTGAATAGACTGCAATGGGCTTGTGATACCTTAAGAACCGCCGGTATTGAAGTCTCCCTTTTTATTGACCCCGATGAAGCACAGATTGATGCAGCGGTAAAAGCAGGAGCACCGGTAGTCGAATTGCACACGGGCTGTTATGCCGATGCAAAAAATCCCGTACAACAAGCCCAAGAACTGGCACGCATCAGACAGGCCGCGCATTATGCCCACAGTGCCGGCTTACAAGTTAACGCGGGGCATGGGTTAAATTTTTATAATGTTGAAGCGATATGCGCAATACCGGAAATAGTCGAACTTAATATCGGCCATTCGATTATTGCTCAAGCTTTGTTTTCGGGATTGGCTCAGACGGTTAAAGACTTAAAACACCTAATGAGACAGGCGCGGCTACAGGCTTTTTGAGTGGCATTATGTGTTGTTTTACGGTGGTTTTCCGCGAGAAACAGATACTTCGATAACCCACAAAAAATACCCTGCAAAAGTTGCCACAGATTCACAGATTAAAATCAGAATTAATCCCAAGCCCATCTGAAAGTATGTTGATAATTGAGGGACAGAATTATACAAAGCCCTTGTATTTATAGGGCCAAAGGCGCTTTACATGGCGCAAACAATTTCGTCGTTAGCATCTACCAAGGTATCAAGAATATAGTATTCTTCCAGAAGCAGACGTTGAATCGACAATAAATAATGTTGTGTGACAGGCAAAAATCGGGCATTAAGAGTCATTCACGACCGTCAGACACCCTGATCTCTACTCAAAGCGTCCATTCAGTAGTATTAATAAAATA